>NZ_CP019420.1:610272-915408 GCF_001984215.1 Mycobacterium sp. MS1601 | reverse complement strand
GCGACAACGGCCTGGACCGCGACCACTGTTACGCCAAATTGGTCAGTACCACCCATCCGATCGATGGCAGTACGGCGTTCAACTGATGTAACACCTGTCGACCCGGGCTGCGATAACCCAAGCAACGTCCGCATTCGAAGGGTCCGTATGTTTCGCCGTCTTGCTGCCCTCACCAGTGCCGTCGCTCTTGCCGGTGCGGTGATGGCCACTGCCACCGCCACGGCTGAGCCGATGTGCCCCGACGTGCACTGGATCGGTGCGGCGGGCTCCGGCGAACGCGGGCCGGAAGCGACCATGAACGGCGGCATGGGCCCGGTGATGTACCGGTCGTACTTGAACTTCCAACAGCAGGCCGCCGCAGCCGGCCAGACGGTGACCGGTGAGCCCGTCATCTACCCGGCCGCCGAAGTACCCCTCGACGGCGGAATTCTGGACTGGGCGGGGTTCATCGGCAGCGTCGACCAGGGCACCGGCGCACTGGCGGCCCAGTACGCCAACTTCGTCGCGCAGTGCCCTGGCAGCAAGGTGGTGCTCGCCGGCTACTCGCAGGGCGCGATGGTGGTGCACCGCAATCTGCAGGCCCTCGACGCCAGTCCCAATCTCTCGGCCGCGCTGTTGATCGCCGACGGCGATCGGCGTCCCGACAACCCGACGCTAAACATGGGTACCGCGAGCCTGGTCCCCGGCAAACGCCTTGGCGTCGCACAGGATTGGCCCATCCTGGCCCACGCACCTGGGCCCTTGCCTGCGACCGTGGGAAGCCGCACCATCAGCGTCTGCGACTTCGGCGACGCGGTGTGCGACTACGACCCCGAGGCAGATGAGGACGAGGTATCGGCGCAGTCGATCGCCGTCCACACCAGCTACGCCAACGGCGACTACAGCTGGGTGTCTCCCTTGAGTCAGCTGGTCTCGATGGCGCCGACGCCGGTGGTGCCGCTGCCCGCTCCTGCTCCCGTTTCCGTCCCCGGGGTCTAGGTTCCTGCCGCTACGGTAGGCGCATGTCGACCTTCTGGCGCTACCTCAAGATCCAGGCGTTCGTCCTGGTCTGCGGCATCGTCGGCCCGATCTTCCTTGGCATCTATTTCGCCGCCGGGGCCGACCCGATGATGAAGTGGATGTTCTGGACGGGGCTGTTCGTCACCGCACTCGATGTGCTGATCGCGCTGGCCATCACCGGCGCCGGAACACGCAAGGCCGCCAGAGCGCAGTTCCTCGAACAGCAGGGAGTGCTGGGCACTGCCCAGGTGGTCGGGATCCACGAGACCGGCACCCGGGTCAACGATCAGCCGCGGGTGTTGCTGGACCTGCGCATCGACGGCCCCGGCATCACACCGTTCAGTGCTCAAGACGGTGTGTTGGCCTCGGTGTCTCGGATGCCGATGATCACCAGCCGCCGCTTGGTCGTGCTCGTCGACCCAGCCACCGGTGAATACCAGATCGACTGGAACCGAAGCGCTTTGATCAGCGGGATGATGCCTGCCCAGTTCACCTTGGACGAGGATCAGCGGACCTATGACCTCACCGGGCAGGCAGGTCCGCTGATGGACATCATGCGGATCCTCAAGGCCAACAACGTCCCGCTCTCCGGCACCATCGACCTCCGATCCAATCCCGGGGTTCGCCAGCAAGTGATGAACGTGGTGCGACGGGCGGCGGGTCCGCCGCGTGTGTCGACCTCAGCGCCGGAACCGGTCATGCCCACCGCGCCGGTGCCGTCGACGGCGGCGCGGTTGCAAGAGCTGGAAACCCTGCGAGCCATGGGCACCATCTCCGACGACGAATACACCGCCAAACGACAGCAGATCATCGCCGAGCTGTAGTTACTAGAACACGTTCCAGTTCGGCTGCTAGCCTGACGCCAGCGTGCAATTCGCCGGCAGAAGGGACGGTAGGCAGATGGCGGGACCTCTGGAGGGCCGGGTTGCGTTCGTGACGGGCGCAGCGCGTGGGCAGGGACGGGCTCATGCCGTCCGGCTGGCGAGCGACGGTGCCGACATCATCGCGATCGACATCTGCGGGCCGGTGACAGACTCGATCACCTACCCACCCGCCACATCCGAGGAACTGGCCGAGACGGTGCGCCAGGTCGAGACGACGGGCCGCAAGGTGCTGGCCCGCGAGGTAGACGTCCGCGATCTGGCCGCCCAGCAGCAGGTGGTGGCCGACGCCATCGAACAGTTCGGCCGCCTCGACGTGCTGGTGGTCAACGCAGGCATCCTGAGCTGGGGGCGGCTGTTCGAGATGTCAGAAGAGCAGTGGGACAGCGTGATCGACACCAATCTATCCGGCGCTTGGCGTACGGTGCGGGCCGCGGTACCCGCGATGATCGAGGCGGGCAACGGCGGGTCCATCATCATGGTCAGTTCATCGGCGGGTCTGAAGGCCACCCCGGGCAATGGGCACTACTCGGCGTCCAAGCACGGTGTCGTCGCCATCACCAACGCGCTGGCACTCGAGGTGGGGGAGTACGGCATTCGGGTCAACTCCATCCATCCGTATTCCATCGACACCCCCATGGTGGAACGTGAGGCGATGATGCAGGTGTTCGGCAAGCATCCGACCTATCTGCACAGCTTCGCCCCGATGCCGCTGCACCCGGTGAATCACGAAGGCCAGAAAGGGCTGTCCGAGTTCATGTCTCCCGAGGAGGTATCAAACGTGGTGGCATGGCTGGCCGGTGACCAATCGATGGCGATCTCGGGGTCGCAGATCGCTGTCGACCGTGGGGTCATGAAGTACTAGTGCGCTGCGCGCTGGAACTCACGACGGCGTCTGGTCGGCCGTTGACCTGTCTTGTCAACCGGTGCGGGTGTCGGCGCGTTTCTGCTCCTCGCTCGGCGTTCCCGATACACACGGGGTGGTGTCGTTGGGGTTGCCCATGCCGGGAGCGGCGTGTTTTTCCAGGATCGGTTCCAGTAGTGCCCAGGCGTGTGGGGTGAGCAGTCCGTCGATCGGAATCAACCCATTCGGGCGTTGTGTGCCGCGCCGCAGGTACGCCTGCGCCACCCGATCCTCATCACAGAAGTCGCCGTCCTGGTTGAGCAGGTACGCCAACCGGTCAGCGGCTGTGTCGAACTCGTCGACGGTCAATACGGACGCGTGTGTGGCCAGTTCAACACAATGCCGGATCCGCCTTGCGCTTGTGGGCAGCCTACGCCCTGCAGTCACGCAGTACCGACGCGAACGTTTCCGCCGCCCAGTCGATTTCGTCCTCGGTGATCACCAGGGGTGGCGCGAACCGCAGCGTGGAGCCATGGGTGTCCTTCACCAGCACCCCCCGCTCGGCCAACCGCACGCTGATCTGCTTGCCGGTGCCCAGGGCAGGGTCGATGTCCACCCCTGCCCACAGACCGAGGCCGCGGACAGACAGCACGCCGTGGCCGACCAGGTCCTGCAGCCGGGAGTGCAGCCGCTGCCCGAGAAGCTGTGAGCGACGCTGGAATTCACCGGTCTCCACCAGGCCCACGACGGTGCTGCCGATGGCGGCGGCCAAGGGATTGCCGCCGAAGGTCGAGCCGTGCTCACCGGGGTGCAGCACCCCGAGCACGTCACGATCGGCCACTACGGCCGACAGCGGCATCACCCCACCACCGAGTGCCTTGCCCAGAAGGTACACGTCCGGCACCACATCCCAGTGATCACACGCAAATGTGTACCCGGTGCGCGCCAGCCCCGACTGGATCTCGTCGGCGATCATCAAGACTCCGTGCGCGGTGCAGATCTCACGCACCCGCGGCAGGTAGTCAGCGGGCGGGACGACGATGCCCGCCTCGCCCTGGATGGGCTCGAGCAGCACGGCGACGGTGTTCTCGTCGATGGCGTCCGCCACGGCCCCAGCGTCACCAAACGGCACGGCACGGAACCCGGGAGTGAAAGGTCCGAACCCGCCGCGTGCGGTCGGGTCGGAGGAGAAGCTCACGATGCTGATGGTTCGACCGTGAAAGTTGTTCTCCGCCACCACGATATTGGCCTGACCGGCGGGCACGCCCATGACGTCGGTACCCCACTTGCGAGCCACCTTGATGCCGCTCTCGACGGCTTCGGCGCCGCTGTTCATCGGCAGCACCATGTCTTTGCCGCACAGGCGGGCCAGGGCCGCGCAGAACGGTCCGAGGCGATCGGAATGAAACGCGCGGCTGACCAGGGTGACGGCGTCCAGTTGTGCATGCGCTGTGGCAATGATCGCGGGATGACGATGTCCGAAGTTCACCGCCGAGTAGGCGGCCAGGCAGTCCAGATACCGGCGGCCATCGACGTCGGTGATCCAGGCACCCTCGGCGCGTGCCGCCACCACCGGCAGTGGGGAGTAGTTGTGCGCGGTGTACCGGTCTTCCAAGGCCAGGACGTCCATGTCAGGAGCGATTGTCACGGTAGACCTCCAGCGTGCAGCATTTGACGGATCCGCCGCCCTTGAGCAGTTCGGACAGGTCGACGCCGATGGGCTCGAAACCACGGGCGACCAGCTGCGCGGCGAAACCGTGTGCGCCGGCGGGCATGACCACGTGCCTGCCGTCGGAGACCACGTTGAGCCCCAGCACATAGGCGTCGGCAGAGGCGACCTCGATGGCGTCGGGGAACAGGTCCATCAGCACCGTGCGCGACGCTGATGTGAAGGCCGGCGGGTAGTAGGCGACGGTGTTGTCGTCCAGCACGGCCAGTGCGGTGTCGAGGTGGTAGAACCGCGGATCGGTCAGGTGCAGCGTCACCACCGGCATCCCGGTGAGCTTGGCGACCTCGGCATGGGCGGCCTCGTCGGTACGGAATCCGGTGCCCGCCAGGATCTTCCGGCCGACCACCAGCAGATCGCCCTGGCCTTCGTTGAGGTGCTCGGTAAAGCGCGGGGTGTAGCCTGCCGAGCTCATCCACGCCGCGTAGGCGGCGGCCTCGCCGGCGCGTTCGGCGTGCTTGAAGCGGGCGACGATCGCGGTGTCACCGATCACCAGACCGCCGTTGGCGGCATACACCATGTCGGGCAGGCCGGCCTCGGGGACACCAGGTCAACGGTGTGGCCGAGGCTCAGGTACGTCTGGCGCAGGTCCTCCCACTGGGCGTGTGCCAGGGCCGGATCGACGGGCGTGGCCGTGTCCATCCACGGGTTGATCGCGTACTCGACGGTGAAGTGGGTGGGCGCAGTCATGGCGTAGCGGCGCAACGTGGCGGTGCGCTCGGCGGAAGCCGCCGTGGCGATGTCGGAAATCGTCATGGCATGAGGATATTTTCGCCGCCAGACGCAATCAATCTTCACTCATTGCGTGTCGATATATGATCTGTTGCGCAAACGTGAACATTGCAGCGTTTTGTTGCACAAGGAGGGCTTGGCCTCGATGGATCGGTTGGACGAGACCGACGAATTGATTCTCGCGGAGCTGGCCGAGCATGCCCGGGCCACGTTCGCCGAGATCGGTGAGCGGGTCAGCCTGTCTGCACCCGCGGTCAAACGGCGTGTGGACAAGATGATCGACAGCGGCGTCATCCGCGGATTCACCACCGTGATCGACCGGCAGGCACTGGGCTGGACCACCGAGGCGTACGTGCAGGTGTACTGCCACGGCACCATCTCCCCTGAGCAGCTGCGGGCGGCCTGGGTCAACATGCCGGAGGTGGTGTCGGCGGCCACCGTCACCGGTACGTCGGACGCGGTGCTGCACGTCCTGGCCCGCGACATGCGGCATCTGGAGTCCACTTTGGAGCAGATCCGGGCCAGCGCCGATATCGAACGCAGCGAGAGCATCGTGGTGCTGTCCAACCTGATCGACCGCACTCCGCCGGCTTGAGAACGCAGTTCGAGCAGCTGCACAGAGGGTGGTCCGCCATCGGCCCGGCCCATCGTGTAGACAACTTGCGTGGGAATTGTCATTGTCGGTGGTGGGCTGGCCGCGACCCGAGTAGCCGAACAGTTGCGCCGCGCGGAGTACGCCGGACCCGTCACCATCGTCAGTGACGAGAGGCATCTGCCCTACGACCGGCCGCCGCTCTCCAAAGAGGTGCTGCGGGCCCAGGTCGACGACGTGACACTCAAACCGCTCGAGTTCTACGACGAGAACGACATCACGCTGCTGCTGGGTTCGGCGGCCACCACCATCGACGGCGACGCCAAGACGGTGAAACTCGACAACGGCACCGAGATTGCTTACGACGAGCTGATTATCGCGACCGGCCTGGTGCCCAGGCGCATACCGTCGTTCCCGGATCTCGAGGGTGTGCGGGTACTGCGCACTTTCGACGAGAGCCTGGCTCTGCGCAAGCACGCCGGGGAAGCGCGCAAGGCCGTGGTGATCGGTGCCGGCTTCATCGGCTGTGAAGTGGCGGCCAGCCTGCGCGGCCTCGGAGTGGATGTGGTGATGGTGGAACCGCAGCCCGCTCCGCTGGCGTCGGTGCTGGGCGCCCAGATCGGCGAACTGGTGAGCCGGCTGCACCGTGCAGAGGGCGTCGACGTCCGCACCGGCGTCGGGGTGTCCGAGGTCGTGGGCACTACCCACGTCGAGAAGGTGGTGCTCTCCGACGGCGCGGAGATCGACGCCGATCTGGTGGTGGTGGGCATCGGATCGCGACCGGCCACGGACTGGCTCGCCGACACCGGTGTTGCGGTGGACAACGGTGTCATCTGCGACAACGTCGGACGCACCACCGTTGCCCACATCTGGGCTCTGGGCGACGTCGCCTCATGGCAGGACGCACTGGGACATCAAGCCCGCGTGGAACATTGGAGCAACGTAGCCGAACAGGCTCGTGTGCTGGTGCCGTCGCTGCTGGGCAAGCAACCGCCTGAAGTGGTGGTGGTGCCGTACTTCTGGAGCGACCAGTACGACGTCAAGATCCAGTGCCTCGGAGAGCCGGAGGCCGATGACGTGGTGCACGTGGTGGAGGACGACGGCCGCAAGTTCCTGGCGTACTACGAGCGTGAGGGTGCCCTGGTCGGTGTGGTCGGCGGGGGAATGCCCGGCAAGGTGATGAAGGCCCGCGCCAAGATCGCGGCAGGCGCAGCCATCTCCGAGGTCCTCGCCTAGGACTCAGAGCCCTGATGCCACGGCGTCGAACGCCTGGCCCAGGGCTTCGGTGAGGGGCGTCGAGCCGTCCGCCAGCCAGTGTTCGTAGGCCGACAACGCCACCCCCAGCATCATCCACCCGATTGCCTGAGGGCCGATGTCCGTGGCCTTGAGTTCCCCGCGATGAGCGACGAACTCCGCGATGACCTCGCGCCAACCCGCGTACATGGTCATCGAATATGCCTGCAGTTCAGCGGTTTCCAGAATCAGTCGCATGCGCTCGCGATGCCGTACCGCCTCCATGTCGTCAAACGTGTTGAATGCGAGCAAGCCTGAGCGCAAGGCGTCGCGCAGCGGTACAGACGGATCGATGTTGCCGAACAACTCGCGCAGTTGTGCCAGGTGGACATCGAAGTCGCCCCAGGGCAACGCGCTCTTGGAGGCGTAGTAGCGGAACAGGGTGCGGCGCGCGATGCCCGCGGCCTGCGCCACATCGTCGACACTCACCGCGGCGAACCCGTGTGCGCAGAACAGGTCGATGGCGACGTCGGCGATGTGGTCGCGCGTGGTGGACCGCTTACGCCCGAGTTGGGGCCGCCCAGAAGTCACCGGCGATTCTCCTCTTCCTTTTCGGCACTCGATGCCATATTGTTTTCCGAACCCGACGCTGTGTCGAGTGTCACATCAGGAAGGGAGTGCAGCATGGATAACGATTCACGCGTTGATTCCGACGCCGAGTTGGTCACCGAGTCGCTGGTCGAAGAGGTGTCCATCGACGGGATGTGCGGGGTCTACTGATCGTGAGCAGCGCGCCGGCGGTTTCGTTTGATCCGAGTCTGGGGTGGCGGTTGCATCCGCAGGTGGCTGTGCGGCCGGAGCCGTTCGGCGCGCTGCTGTATCACTTCGGTACCCGCAAGCTGTCATTTCTGAAGAATCGCACGATTTTGACCGTGGTCGAGACCCTCGACGGGTTCGACAACGTGCGCGCGGCGTGTCGCGCCGCCGGTGTCGACGACGACGCACAGGAGCCGTACCTGCATGCGTTGGCCACCCTGGCTTCCTCGAACATGCTTGTGCCCAAGGAGAACTCATGACTTCTGTGTTGTCGCGACCGACGCCGGTGCCCCGGTTGGTCGACCAGTTCGAGCGTGGACTGGACGCCCCGATCTGCCTGACCTGGGAACTGACCTATGCCTGCAACCTGGCGTGTGTGCACTGCCTGTCGGCCTCGGGCAAGCGCGACCCGCGCGAACTGTCCACCGAGCAGTGCAAGGCCATCATCGACGAGCTCGAACGCATGCAGGTCTTCTACGTCAACATCGGCGGCGGTGAGCCGACCGTGCGCCCCGACTTCTGGGAGCTGGTCGACTACGCCACCGACCACCACGTGGGCGTGAAGTTCTCCACCAACGGGGTGCGGATCACCGAAGCGGTGGCGGCCAAGCTCGCAGCCTCGGATTACGTGGATGTGCAGATCTCCCTCGACGGCGCCACCGCGGAGATCAACGACGCCGTCCGCGGCCGGGGATCGTTCGACATGGCCATCAAGGCGTTGGAGAACCTGTCCAATGCCGGGTTCAAAGACGCCAAGATCTCCGTGGTCGTCACCCGCCACAATGTCGATCAGCTCGACGATTTCAAGGCCCTGGCCGATCGCTTCGGCGCGACGCTGCGCATCACCCGCCTGCGCCCGTCAGGCCGCGGCGCCGACGTCTGGGATGAGCTGCATCCGACCGCGGCCCAGCAGGTCCAGCTCTATGACTGGCTGGTGGCGCGGGGTGAGAACGTGCTCACCGGAGATTCGTTCTTCCACCTCTCGGGCCTCGGCGAACCGGGGGCGTTGGCCGGGCTGAACCTGTGCGGCGCGGGGCGGGTGGTCTGTTTGATCGACCCGATCGGCGACGTCTACGCGTGCCCCTTCGCCATCCACGACAAGTTCCTGGCCGGAAACATCGTTGCTGACAACGGATTCCAGTCAGTCTGGCAGAACGCGCCGTTGTTCCGCGAACTGCGTGAACCGCAGTCCGCAGGTGCGTGCACCAGTTGCGCCCACTTCGACGCGTGCCGGGGTGGCTGCATGGCCGCCAAATTCTTCACCGGTCTGCCGCTGGATGGCCCGGATCCCGAGTGTGTGCAGGGCTACGGCGAACCTGCTCTGGCTGCCGAGCGCAGCAAGCCCAAGCCGTCCGGGGATCATTCCCGCACCACAAAAGGCCGCAATGATCCGGTGATGCTCACCCTCGCCGCTCCGCCCAAGAAGTTCTGCAATGAAAGTCCGGTCTAGTCATGGCTCGTGATATCTGGTTCGAAACCGTCGCCATCGCCCAGCAGCGGGCCAAGAAACGGTTGCCTCGCTCGGTGTACTCGTCGCTGATCTCGGCCAGTGAGAAAGGCGTCACCGTCACCGACAATGTGGAGTCCTTCGCCGAACTCGGCTTTGCTCCCCACGTCGTCGGGGCGTCGGCCAAGCGCGACATGGCCACAACGGTGATGGGGCAGGACATCTCGTTGCCGGTGATCATCTCGCCCACCGGGGTCCAGGCCGTCGACCCCGACGGTGAGGTCGCCGTGGCCCGCGCCGCGGCTGCCCGCGGCACCGCCATGGGATTGTCGTCGTTCGCCTCCAAGCCCATCGAGGACGTCACCGCGGTCAACGACAAGATCTTCTTCCAGATCTACTGGCTGGGCAGCAAGGAAGCCATCCTGGAACGCGCGCAGCGGGCCAAGGAGGCCGGCGCGGTCGGGTTGATCACCACCACCGACTGGAGCTTCTCCCACGGCCGAGACTGGGGCAGCCCGAAGATCCCCGAACAGATGAACCTCAAGACGATGCTCAAGATGAGCCCCGAGGTGTTGACCAAGCCGCGTTGGCTGTGGGAGTTCGGCAAGCAGCTGTCCCCACCGGATCTGCGGGTGCCCAATCAGGGCCGCAAAGGCGAGCCCGGGCCGACCTTCTTCCAGGCCTACGGCGAATGGATGGGTACCCCGCCGCCGACCTGGGAGGACATCGCCTGGCTGCGCGAGCGCTGGGACGGACCGTTCATGGTCAAGGGCATCGTCCGCGTCGACGACGCCAAAGCCGCGGTGGATGCCGGAGTTTCAGCGATCTCGGTGTCCAACCACGGCGGCAACAACCTCGACGGCACCCCGGCGGCTATCCGGTGCCTGCCCGCCGTCGCCGAGGCTGTGGGCGATCAGATCGAGGTCCTGCTCGACGGCGGCATCCGCCGCGGCAGCGACGTGGTCAAGGCCGTCGCCCTCGGGGCCCGTGCGGTGATGATCGGTCGCGCCTACCTGTGGGGCCTGGCCGCCGAAGGCCAGGCCGGCGTGGAAAACGTTCTCGACATCCTGCGCGGCGGCATCGACTCCGCCCTCATGGGGCTGGGCAAAGCCTCCATCCACGACCTGACCCCCGACGACATCCTCATCCCCGACGGCTTCACCCGCACCCTCGGCGCCTGATACACGAGAGGCAGACGTGGCTGAGGTGAACTCGATGCTACAGGCGGTGCTGCGGGGGTGAAAGAAAAACAATCGGTGCGCCAACAATCGGGGCGCTCCAGGTGAATTCGGCCTACCATCGGCGAGTGCCTCACCGCAGCGAGCTCGGGAACTCGACGTCGGGTCAGCTGCACCAATTCTCGTCGACTGTGCTCGTTCCGGTCGGATCGACCGAGCAGCACGGACCGCACCTGCCGCTGGACACCGACACCAGGATCGCGTCCGCGGTGTCGCGTGCGCTGGCACGGCAACACCGCGGACACCTGGTGGCGCCCGCCGTCGCCTACGGCGCCAGCGGTGAACATGAATCGTTTCCCGGCACCATCTCCATCGGAGACGACGTGCTGCAACGGCTGCTGGTGGAGTTCGGCCGCTCGGCCTGCCACTGGGCTCCTCGGGTGCTGTTCGTCAACGGACACGGTGGGAACGTCGGCGCGCTGCGCACCGCCGCCCGGCTGCTGCGCTACGAGGGCCGTGACGTGGCCTGGTCCTCCTGTTCGGTCCGTGGCGGAGACGCACACGCGGGGCACACCGAAACGTCGGTATTGCTGTATCTTTCGCCATCTGATGTGCTGGTGGACCAGAGCCGCCCGGGCAACAGCGCGCCGCTGGCAGAGTTGATGCCGAGGATGCGGCACGGGGGAGTGGCGGCGGTGAGTGAGGTGGGAGTCTTGGGGGATCCGACCACGGCGACGGCAGTTGCGGGTGAAGGTCTGTTCCAGGAGATGGTGGCAGGCTGTTCGGACCGGCTGGTCCGCTGGTCGCCGAACGCGGACGGGATGCTGACGTGACCCCCGACGTGGACACGGCGCGCGACGTCGTCCAGACCCGCCTGCCGGACGGCTTCGCGGTACAGATCGACCGCCGGGTCAAGGTTCTGGGTTCCGGTGCCGCGCTGCTGGGCGGCTCACCTGCCCGGTTGCTGAGATTGGCGCCCGCCGCGCAGGACATGTTGGACGGCGGACGGTTGGAGGTGCACGACGCCACCAGCGCCAAGCTCGCCAGGACTTTGCTGGACGCCACCGTGGCCCACCCGCGACCCGCCGGTGGACCCGGTCACCGCGACGTCACCGTCGTTATACCAGTGCGTGACAACACGTTCGGGGTTCAGCGCCTGGTGGCCTCGATGCGCGGGCTGCGTGTCCTGGTGGTCGACGACGGTTCGGCGGTGCCGGTGGCTGTCGGCGACTTCGCCGGCAGCCACTGTGACGTCGAGGTGCTGCGGCATCCCGTCAGCCGGGGTCCGGCCGCCGCCAGGAACACCGGGCTGGCCGCCAGTAGTACCGACTTCGTGGCCTTCCTGGACTCCGACGTCGTGCCTCGCCGCGGGTGGCTCGAGGCGCTGCTGGGCCATTTCTGCGACCCGGCCGTAGCGCTCGTGGCGCCTCGTATCGTCGGGATGTCGGCCACCGACAACGTGGTGGGGCGGTATGAAGCCGTGCGCTCCTCCTTGGATCTCGGCCACCGAGAGGCGCCGGTGTTGCCGTACAGCACGGTGTCCTACGTGCCCAGCGCGGCGATCATCTGCCGTCGTCGCACGGTGGCCGATCTCGGTGGTTTCGACGAGAGCATGCACTCCGGCGAGGATGTCGACCTGTGCTGGCGCCTGGTCGAAGCGGGCGCCCGGCTGCGTTACGAACCCATCGCGCTGGTGGCGCACGAACACCGCACCAAGTTGCGGGATTGGTTGACGCGCAAGGCTTTCTACGGAACCTCGGCTGCACCGTTGTCCAGCAGGCACCCGGACAAGACGGCGCCCATGGTGGTGTCGGCCCCCACCATGGTGGTGTGGCTGCTGCTGGCCATGGGCACCCGGCTGAGTTACCTCGCGTCGCTGGCTGCCATCGCGGTCACCGGACGCCGGGTGGCCAACGCCATGCAGGCGCCCGAAACCGGCCACCGTGAGGTGGTAGCGGTGACGGGTCGCTGGCTCGGGTCCTCGGCGATGCAACTGACGTCCGCCATCTGCAGGCACTATTGGCCGCTGGCGCTGCTGGCGGCTGCCTGTTCACAACGGTGCAGACGGATCGTCCTGATCGCCGCCGTGTGCGACGGTGTCGTGGACTGGCTGAGTCGTCGCCACCACGCCGAAGACGATGCCAAACCGTTGGGGTTCATCGCCTACCTGGCGCTCAGACGCCTCGATGACGTGGCCTACGGCACCGGGCTGTGGACGGGTGTGGTGCGCGAACGCAATCTGCGACCGCTCAAACCGCAGTTCCGGACTTGAGGGCTCACAGCGACATCTTGATCGTCGGTGCCGGAAGCGCTGGATCTGTTCTGGCCGAACGGCTTTCAGCTGAACCTGCGCGCACCGTCACCGTACTGGAGGCCGGCCCCGGCGCGGATGAGACCGGTGTGGGCGCACTGACCCGCAACGGGTTGCAGCTGCCCATCGGTGCGGCCAGTCCGCTGGTGGCGCGGTACTCGACCGAGCTCACCACCGAACCCCGGCGCGTCGCGCAGATCGTCCGGGGCGCAACGGTGGGCGGCTCCGGCGCCGTCAACGGCGGCTACTTCTGTCGAGCGACGCGCCGGGATGTCGCCGGCTGGGGCCTGCCCGGCTGGAGTTGGGGCGATGTGTTGGCGCACTACCGCGCCGTCGAGACGGACCTGGATTTCGGAGATCGTCCCGACCACGGCGCCGACGGACCCATCCGGGTCCGTCGGACCGCGGATCTCGCCGGAAGCACCGCCGCCTTCGTCACGGCCGCGGAGCGGGCCGGGTTCAGCTGGCTGCCCGACCTCAACGCCGGTGACCTCGATGCCGCAGGTATCGGCGCGGTGCCGCTGAACATCGTCGACGGGGTACGCAACGGACCCGGGGCCGCGTTTCTGGAACCGGCGCTGAGCAGGCCGAACCTCACCGTGCTTGCCAGGACCCGCGCCCGCCGTATCACCTTCACCGGCGGCCGGGCCACCGGCGTCGAGGTGGCGGGCCCGCGAGGACCCGCGACGTTGACCGCTGACCGGATCGTATTGTGCTGTGGTGCGCTGGGTTCGGCGCAGCTGCTGATGCTCTCCGGAATCGGGGACGAGACACAGTTGCGCCGCACAGGGATTCCCGTCACCGTGGCGGCACCGGTCGGACAGCGTTGCGCCGACCATCCCGAGTGGGTGTTGCCCACCGACTGGGTACAGGCACCGCGCCGCGCGGTGCTCGAGGTGGTGCTGAGTCTGCCCGGCGAACTCGAGATCCGGCCGTACACCGGCGGCTTTGTCGCCATGGTGGGCGACGGCAGCGCCGGGCACCCGGACTGGCCCCACCTGGGGGTGGCGTTGATGCAACCACGCGCACGGGGCCGGGTCTGGCTGACCTCGGCCGACGCAGGCGTGCCGTTGCGCATCGAGCACCGTTACGACAGCGACGCCTCGGATGTGCAAGCACTGCGCCGGGGAGCAGACCTGGCCCGCGAACTCGCGGCGGGCTCGATCGGTGAACCCGCCTGGGCCACATCACAACACCTGTGCGCGACGGCACCCATGGGTCTGGACGGGGATCCGTTCGCCGTGACCGATCCGCAGTGCCGCGTGCGTGGTGTCGACGGGCTGTGGGTGGTGGACGGGTCGGTACTGCCCTCCGTGCCGAGCCGGGGCCCGCACGCCACCATCGTGATGCTGGCACACCGCGCCGCGGAGTTCGTGGCGCAGAGCTAGAGGCGCCCAGTGGAGCGAGGGCAGAGAAGTCAGCCCGCGAGCGGGGCCAGTGCTTCGCTCAACAGTGTCGCGGCCACCACGCCGTCGATCACCGGAACGCCGAGGCGCTGGCGCAGCGGTTCGGCGAAGCGGGCCATGGCCGCGCAGCCCAGCACGATGGACCGGCTGCCGTCCGCTGCGAGCGCCTTCTCGCACAGGTCGCCGATCGGATTGATGGTGGTGGGGTCCGAATCGATCCGCAGCACCGGGATGTCGCTGGCGTACACGCCCAGGCATGCCGTCGGGGTGTAGGTCTTGGCCAGCTCCCACCCGCGGGGCACGGTGGCCGACATGGACGTCACCACCGAGAAGGTGCCCGCCGCCAGCGCGGCCGCGTGCATGGCCGCCTGGGCGATGCCCAGCACCGGCACCGACACCAGACGGCGGGCCTCCTCGAGGCCGGGGTCGCCGAAGCAGGCGATCACATAGGCATCGGGTCGGTCCCGGCGCTGCTCGGCAGCGGTGATCTGCGCCAATAATCCTGGAACGCAACGAATCTCGTCATCGTCGTTCTCGATGCTGGCAGGCCCGAAGGGCGGGTTGACGGCCTCGACCACCGTAGCGGGGCGGGCCACCGATGCCGCGCTGGCGGCGATGGCCGAGGTCATCGACGCGGTGGTGTTCGGGTTGATGAGCAGCAGGCGCACGAAGCCGAGTTTAGTGTCCTCCGACCGCCGATGCGCGTTGCGCGCAAACTGGTTGGACAGCAAGTGGTTTCATGCGCGATGCCGGCCGGTGGAGGCCCGCCGGCGGCGCGTGAGCACTGCCCTGACCATCCGCAGTTGCCTGCCGTCGCGCCCCGGCGCCCAGATACCGGCGAACACCGCGGCCACCACCAGGACCACAGCCATGGCCAACAGGGACGAGTCCATGGCATCGAGGAACGCCCCGCGCGCCAACTCCACCAGCTGGGGACCGGCCGGACCCAGCTGGGCGGACACCTCGATGGCCTCGGCCAGCGAGTTCATCGCCGGCCCGCGGGCCTGTTCAGGCAGATCGGCCACCGCAGGGGCCAGCACGTCGCCGTAGCGGGCGGCCAGCAGCGAGCCGGCCACCGCGATGCCCAGGGCGGCGCCGATTTCGCGGGTGGCGTCGTTGACTGCCGAGGCCACTCCCTGTTTCTCGTCGGGGGTGGAAATCATGATCGCCGACGTGGTGGGAGCGGTGCACAACCCGATGCCCGTGCTCATCACCACCAACGGCCACGCCAGATCGAGGTACGAGGAGTCGAGTGCGAGCAATCGCATGCTCAGCAGTCCGGCGGCGATCAACAACAGTCCGACGAACAAGGCCACGCGCAGTCCGACCCGTGGCAACCACCTGCCGTTGGTGACGCTGAGCAGCAGAACCGGGCCCATCAGCGGTACCAGCGCGACTGCTGTCTCCAGCGCGGTGTAGCCCATCACCAACTGGATGTACTGGATGCAGACGAAGAAGTAGCCGAAGTTGGCGAAGAACAGGAACGTGATCCCGACGGCCCCGGTGGCGAACTGCGGGTTGGCGAACAGTCGGACGTCGAGCAGCGGGTGGCTGCGTCGCAGTTCGACGACCGTGAAGGCGGCCGCCAGAGCCAGCCCGGCCGCCAGGCAACCCCAGACCAGGGGATCGGTCCAGCCGCGCACCGGCGCCTCGACGACACCGAAGACGAACACCGCCACTGCGGTGGCGATCAACGTCGCACCCAACCAGTCCAGCGGTGCGGCGTTCGGATCACTCGACGAGGACACCGTGCAGGTCAGCACGAACATGACGACACCGGCCGCAGTGAACGCCCAGAAGATGGACTGCCACGCCCAGTTCTCGAGTAGCACACCCGATCCCAGGAATCCGACCACCGCCCCGGAGCCCACCACGCCGGCCCAGACGCCAACGGCCTTGTTGCGCTGTTCTTTCGGATACGCGGCGGTCAACAGCGACAAGGTGGCGGGCATGATGAAGGCCGCGCCCGCGCCCGCGACCGCGCGCGCCACGATCAGCTGTGTCGGACTGTCCCAGATCAGCGGTGCCGCCGAAGCCGCTGCGAAGACCGCCAGCCCGACCAGCAGGGCGCCGCGCCTGCCGTAGCGGTCACCGATGGCGCCGGCGGGTAACAGCAGGCAGGCCAGCGCCAGGGTGTAGCCGTCCACCACCCACGTCAGTTGGGTCTGGGTGGCCGAGGTGCTGACGGCGATGTCGCCGAGAGCGGTGTTGAGGGCAATCATCGACGACACGACGATGCTGACGTCCAAACACGACACGATCAGCAGCCAGATCCGCGACCGGGTCGACATCTTTGCCAGTGCCGGGTCGGTAGGCTGATCGGGCCGGGCGAGGGTGTCGACCATGTGTCGCTCCTCTTCGGTGGACGTACTTTCGAGACTAACAGTCTTGTTTCAGGCATGCAGTTGTGTTGTCGGGAAAGGTGCGGGAATGACCGCCGGGCGTAGCGACCCGAGGCCGGCACGTTCACGCGCCCGGCTGCTCGAGTCCGCCACCGCGCTGTTGCGCACCGGTGGGCCCAGTGCGGTCACCGTGGACGCCGTGCTGCGCGGCGCCAACGTCGCCCGCGCCACGCTCTACCGGCATTTTCCCAGTGGTAACGACCTGGTGGCCGCCGCGTTCCACGCCCTCATCCCGCCCGCACCCTCTCCTTCTGCCGAGGGTTCGCTGCGGGACCGGTTGATCGCCCTGGTGCAGGCCCAAGCCGGGCTGATCGCCGAGGCGCCGGTGAGTCTGACCGCGCTCTCCTGGCTTTCTCTCGGCGGCGACATGGAGCAGTACCCGTCCTCAGAGCACGCCAACTCGTCCAACAGCGACGAAGTGACCACGCTGCGCCAGCGGGTGGCAGAGCAGTACGCGGCGCCGTTCGACGCGATCCTGGGCGGCCCCGACGCGGTGGCCGAGCTGGGTCACGTCGACCACGCCGAGGCGGCGGCGCTACTGCTGGGCCCCATCACACTCGCCCGGCTGAGCACCTTGCCCGACGTGGACTACAACCGCCTCGCGGTGCTGGCGGTGGACGGTTTTCTGGCCACCCACCGGCGCGCCGATGTTCACCTCAGTGAGTAACGAATCGGCAGGTGCTTGAGCCCGCCGACGAACGTCGTCGCCGACAACTCGGGGGTACCCGCCAACTCGATGGACTCCAATCGCGGAACGAGTTCGGTGAACAGGCTGTTCATCTCCATCCGCGCCAGCGCCGCACCCAGACAGAAATGCACGCCGTAGCCGAAGGCCACGTGCCGGTTGGGGTCGCGGGAGATGTCGAACCGGAACGGGTGGTCGAACACGTCCTCGTCGCGATTGCCGGAGACGTAGGCCAGGTAGACCGATTCACCCTCGGCGATACGGACTCCTCGGATCTCGGTGTCGGCGGTGGCGGTGCGCATGAACTCCTTCACCGGGGTGCTCCAGCGGATCATCTCCTCGACCGCCAGCGGCATCAGGCTCATGTCGGATTGCAGCCGGGCCAGCTGGTCGGGATTGTCGATGAGGGCGCGCAGGCCACCCGAGATGGCGTCCTTGGTGGTGTCGTGCCCCGCGGTGGCGACGATGACGTAGTACGACACGGTGTCCATGTCGGACATCGGTTCGCCGTTGATGAGACCGTTGGCGATGGCCGAGGCCAGGTCGTCGGTCGGGTTCGCGCGCCGCGACGCGGTGAGTGCGGAAAAGTAGGTGAAGAAGTCCATCAGCACCGCCAACAGGTCCTCGGTGGTGCCCTCGCCGCGTTTGTGTTCGGTGTCGTCGCCGCCGAACAGTTCCTGGGTCAGCGACAGCATCCGGGGGAAGTCGTCCTCGGGCAGCCCGAGCAGCGAGAGAATGACGTAGAGCGGGTAGTTGACCGCGACGTCGGTCACGAAATCGCATTCGGGGCCCATGTCGAGCATCTTGTCCACGTAGCGCTTGGCCAGTTCGTCGACGCGGATCTTGAGGTCGCGCATGGCTTTCGGGCGGAACCAGTCGGCGCCGATCTTGCGTACATCGCGGTGATGCGGGTCGTCCATGTGGATGAGTGTGCGCAGGCCGATGCCGGCTTCCTGCTGCTGCTTCATCACGTCATCGCCCTCGGCGGGCATCAGCAGTGGCCGCGGCCCACTGACGAACAGGTTGTTGTCGCGCTCGATGGCCATGATGTCGGCGTGTTTGGTGATGGCCCAGAACGGGCGGTACGGGTTGTTGTCCACCCAGGCAACCGGTTCGTTGGCGCGCATCCGGGCCAGTGCCGCATGCAGCCGGTCGTCGTCGGCGTAGGCGGTGGGATCGGCCAGCACGCGGCCGTCCTCGCTGGTGCTGCGGTTCCGGGTGGGCGTGCTCATACAACAACTCCTCGCGGCTGATTTGACAGGTGTCAGGTCTCAGTGTGTGTGATCGGCGAGGCGGGCGGGAGGGGTTTGCGGCTATTGTCCGATTACTTTGGACTCTTTGACGAAGGGATGTCTGCTGATCTGTCGATGGGTGGCCGCTCTCGCGCTGCTGATGTTGCTGGTGGCTTGCGGAGGTGGCGGCGCCCAGGTGCACGGAGGGCGCGAGGCGCCGACTCCGGATGCCACGTTGAGTTCCGGCGTCGCAGAAACCGCCTCGGGATCGGTGCGCGGTCTTGTTGCTCCGGATCATGTTCTGTTCCAGGGCATTCCGTACGCCGCCGCTCCGGTGGGCGAGTTGCGCTGGCAGCCGCCGGCCGCCGTGCCGCCCTGGGAGGGCATGCGCGACGCCACCAAGTCGGGTCCCCGCTGCATCCAGGACGCCACCCGCGATCCGGACTGGGGCCGAGGGATGAGCGAGGACTGCCTGTCGCTGAACGTCTGGTCGCCGGCGCACGCGGTGGGCCTGCCGGTGATGGTGTGGATCCACGGCGGGGCCTTCGTCAACGGCAGCGCCGATCTCTACAACTCGCAGTGGTTGGCGACGCGCGGCGAGATGGTTGTGGTGACCGTCAACTATCGGCTGGGTGCGCTGGGTTTTCTGGCCCACCCCGCCCTCGGTGCGCCAGACGAACTGGGCAACTACGGCCTGGCCGATCAGCAGGCGGCTCTGCGCTGGGTGCGCGACAACATCGGCGCGTTCGGTGGAGATCCGGCCAAGGTCACCGTCGCAGGCGAATCGGCGGGCGCGATGTCGGTGTGCGACCACCTGGTCTCGCCCGACTCCGAGGGCCTGTTCCGGGCTGCCATTTTGATGAGCGGCCCCTGTGCGGCCCAACTCGATGTCGCCGCGGCCCGTCAGCCCAGTCTTGACTACGCCGCCGCGGCCAGTTGTCCCGACGAGGCGGTGGCACCGGCCTGTCTGCGTGCGTTGCCCGCCGAGACGCTTCAGACGCCGGTCTGGTTCGGCCAGCTCGGTGACGACAAGCTGTCCGGGCCGGTCACCGGAACAGCGACCCTGCCGGTGGACCCGGTGCGCGCCATGGCCGAGCGTGAGGTGGGAGAGGTCCCGGTGCTGATGGGCACCACCCGCGACGAGTTCACCCTGTTCATGGCCCTGGAGTTCCTGCGACTCGGCACCGAGCCGACACCGGTCGACTACCCCGGCCTGCTGGAGCGCACCTTCGGGCCGGACGCTGTGGCGGTGGGGGAGCGCTACCCACTGGACGCCCACGGCGGCAACGTGTCGCTGGCGTATTCCGCTGCCGTCACCGACGGGGCCTTCGCCTGCGTGAACGCCCGAATGGGTGAGGGAATGGCCGCAGCGGGGGCGCCTGTCTACTCCTACGAGTTCACCGACCGGACCGCGCCCGCGCCGGACCCGTTGCGCCAAGTCCCGTTCCCGGTGGGCGCCAGCCACTCACTGGAGTTGAGGTATCTGTTCGACATCGGTGGAGTTCCCGCGCTCGACCCGGTCCAGCAGCAGCTCTCCGACCAGATGATCGACTATTTCAGCGCCTTTGTCCGCGAGGGAGTGCCCGCCGCCGAGGGGGCTCCGGCCTGGCCTCCGGTGGACGAGGCGGGTGGGCCGCGGATGTCCTTCGACGCCGACGGAAGCCACGTGCGCTCCGGATTCGAGCAGGGGCACCAGTGCGAATTCTGGGCCTCGCTCGACCGCTGAATATCCGTTGACCAGGGATTTGGATCGCGCCGGGATCTAGGGCATACTGTTCGGGTTGCCTTGAGCCGGATTGGCGCCTTCGGGTGCTGGATTCTGCGCGGGCATCCGACCTGCGCCCGAACGGGCGCGTCCGGTCCAACCTTAGGCGCGATCGAATTTCGACGCGGACGAGGCTGCGTGACGGCGACACACCCGACCGCGTGGACCGGTGAACCAGAGACAGGTAAACAGCGGCGGCATTTCGTGCGGACACCGTGCGGAACGACGAGACAGTTGGGGGCTCCATGGGGAGCCCCGTGAGTAGTTAGGTAGGAGAAGCGTGGCGGGACAAAAGATCCGCATCAGGCTGAAGGCCTACGACCACGAGGCGATTGACGCCTCGGCGCGCAAGATCGTCGAGACGGTGACCCGTACCGGCGCCAGCGTGGTCGGACCTGTGCCGCTGCCGACCGAGAAGAACGTGTACTGCGTCATTCGGTCCCCGCACAAGTACAAGGACTCGCGGGAGCACTTCGAGATGCGTACACACAAGCGGTTGATCGACATCCTCGACCCGACGCCGAAGACCGTTGACGCCCTGATGCGCATCGATCTGCCGGCCAGCGTCGACGTGAACATCCAGTAGGAGACCCAAGAATCATGGCACGCAAAGGCATTCTGGGCACCAAGCTGGGCATGACACAGGTGTTCGACGAGAACAACAAGGTCGTTCCCGTGACGGTCGTCAAGGCCGGCCCCAACGTGGTGACCCGCATCCGCACCACCGAGCGCGACGGCTACAGCGCCGTGCAGCTCGCGTACGGCGAGATCAGCCCCCGCAAGGTGAACAAGCCGGTCACCGGTCAGTTCGCCGCCGCAGGGGTGAACCCGCGCCGCCACCTCGCCGAGCTTCGTCTCGACGACGAGGCCGCTGCCGCCGACTACGAGATCGGCCAGGAGCTGACCGCCGAGATCTTCGCCGACGGTGCTTTCGTCGACGTCACCGGCACCAGCAAGGGCAAGGGTTTCGCCGGCACCATGAAGCGGCACGGCTTCCGCGGCCAGGGCGCCAGCCACGGTGCGCAGGCTGTGCACCGTCGTCCCGGCTCCATCGGTGGCTGTGCCACCCCGGGCCGCGTCTTCAAAGGCACCCGCATGTCCGGCCGCATGGGCAGCGACAAGGTCACCACGCAGAACCTGAAGGTGCACAAGGTCGACGCCGAGAAGGGCGTCATCCTGATCAAGGGCGCCATCCCTGGCCGTAACGGCGGGCTCGTCATGGTTCGCAGCGCGATCAAACGAGGTGAGAAGTAAACGATGGCCACTGATCTGAAAATCACAGTCAAGACCCCGGACGGCAAGACGGCTGACAGCATCGAGCTGCCCGCCGAGCTGTTCGACGTCGACGCGAACATCGCGCTGCTGCACCAGGTGGTGACAGCGCAGTTGGCCGCCAAGCGTCAGGGCACGCACGCCACCAAGACCCGCGGTGAGGTCTCCGGCGGCGGCAAGAAGCCGTACCGCCAGAAGGGCACCGGTCGCGCCCGTCAGGGTTCGACCCGCGCACCGCAGTTCACCGGTGGTGGCATCGTGCACGGCCCGCAGCCGCGCGACTACAGCCAGCGCACCCCGAAGAAGATGATCGCCGCCGCCCTGCGTGGCGCCCTGAGCGACCGCGCCCGCAACGAGCGCATCCACGCCGTCACCGAGCTGGTCTCCGGCCAGGTGCCGTCGACCAAGAGCGCCAAGACCTTCCTCGGTTCTCTGACCGAGAACAAGAAGGTTCTGATCGTGATCGGTCGCGCCGACGAGGTGGGCGCCAAGAGCGTGCGCAATCTGCCTGGTGTGCATGTCATCTCGCCGGATCAGCTCAACACCTACGACGTGCTCAACGCCGACGACGTGGTCTTCAGCGTCGAGGCGCTGACCGCCTACATCGAGGCCAACAGCAAGGAAGGGGCGAAGGCCTGATGGCTACCATCACGGACCCCCGCGACATCATCCTGGCCCCGGTCATCTCGGAGAAGAGCTACGGGCTGATCGAGGACAACGTGTACACGTTCATCGTGCACCCGAACTCGAACAAGACCCAGATCAAGATCGCCATCGAGAAGATCTTCAAGGTCAAGGTCGATTCGGTGAACACGCAGAACCGTCAGGGCAAGCGCAAGCGCACCCGCGCCGGCTACGGCCAGCGCAAGAGCACCAAGCGCGCGCTGGTCACGCTGGCCGCGGGAAGCAAGCCCATCGATCTGTTCGGAGCGCCGGCCTAGCCGGCAGGGAGATTGACGAAGAATGGCCATTCGTAAGTACAAGCCGACGACCCCCGGTCGCCGCGGCTCCAGCGTCTCCGACTTCGCAGAGATCACTCGCGATCACCCGGAGAAGTCGCTGGTTCGCCCGCTGCACGGCAAGGGCGGACGTAACGCACACGGTCGCATCACCACTCGGCACAAGGGAGGCGGCCACAAGCGCGCCTACCGGGTGATCGACTTCCGTCGCCACGACAAGGACGGCGTCAACGCCACTGTCGCGCACATCGAGTACGACCCGAACCGCACGGCGAACATCGCGCTGCTGCACTTCCTGGACGGCGAGAAGCGCTACATCATCGCCCCCGAGGGACTCAAGCAGGGCGCGGTCATCGAGTCCGGCGCCAACGCCGACATCAAGCCGGGCAACAACCTGCCGCTGCGCAACATCCCGGCCGGCACCGTGATCCACGCTGTGGAGCTGCGGCCCGGTGGCGGTGCCAAGCTCGGCCGTTCCGCCGGTGTCAGCATCCAGCTGCTCGGTAAGGAAGGCACCTACGCGACTCTGCGTATGCCGTCGGGCGAGATCCGTCGTGTCGATGTGCGCTGCCGCGCCACCGTCGGCGAGGTGGGCAACGCCGAGCAGGGCAACATCAACTGGGGCAAGGCCGGCCGTATGCGCTGGAAGGGCAAGCGCCCCACCGTCCGTGGTGTCGTGATGAACCCGGTCGACCACCCGCACGGTGGTGGTGAAGGCAAGACCTCCGGTGGCCGTCACCCGGTCAGCCCGTGGGGCAAGCCGGAAGGCCGCACCCGCAAGAACAAGCCGAGCGACAAGCTCATCGTCCGCCGCCGGCGCACCGGCAAGAACAAGCGCTAGGCGAGGAAGGAAAGAGCCATGCCACGCAGCCTTAAAAAGGGTCCGTTCGTCGATGACCATCTGCTGAAGAAGGTCGACGTCCAGAACGAGAAGAACACCAAGCAGGTCATCAAGACCTGGTCCCGTCGGTCCACCATCCTCCCCGACTTCATCGGGCACACCTTCGCCGTCCACGACGGTCGCAAGCACGTGCCGGTGTTCGTCACCGAGGCGATGGTCGGGCACAAGCTGGGCGAGTTCGCCCCCACCCGCACGTTCAAGGGTCACATCAAGGATGACCGGAAAGCGAAGCGCCGGTAATGACAACAGTCATCGAATATCCGTCTGCGCAGGCAGTCGCCCGCCACGTGGGCATCTCTGCCACGAAAGCGCGTCGCGTCATCGACCTGGTGCGTGGTAAGTCGGTCGCTGAGGCACTCGACATCCTGCGCTGGGCGCCGCAGAGCGCCAGCGAGCCCGTCGCCAAGGTGATCGCCAGCGCCGCGGCCAACGCGCAGAACAACGAGGGCCTGGACCCCGACACCCTGGTGGTCGCCACCGTCTACGCAGACGAAGGCCCCACTGCCAAGCGCATCCGGCCGCGTGCCCAGGGCCGTGCCTACCGGATCCGCAAGCGCACCAGTCACATCACCGTGATCGTGGAGAGCCGCCCGGCCAAGAAGAGCGGTGCCTCGGCCAACGCGGCACGCAGCCGTCGCGCCCAGGCCAGCAAGGCCGCTTCTGCGAAGACCGCCGATTCGAAGGAGGGCTCGGAGTAGTGGGCCAGAAGATCAATCCCCACGGCTTCCGTCTCGGTATCACCACCGACTGGAAGTCCCGGTGGTACGCCGACAAGCAGTACGCCGATTACGTGAAGGAAGACGTCGCGATCCGCAAGCTGCTGGCCACCGGCCTGGAGCGCGCGGGTATCGCCAACGTGGAGATCGAGCGCACCCGGGACCGGGTCCGCGTCGACATCCACACCGCACGGCCCGGCATCGTGATCGGCCGTCGCGGCACCGAGGCCGACCGCATCCGCGCCGACCTGGAGAAGCTGACCGGCAAGCAGGTCCAGCTGAACATCCTCGAGGTGAAGAACACCGAGAGCCAGGCGCAGCTGGTGGCCCAGGGCGTCGCCGAGCAGCTGAGCAACCGCGTGGCGTTCCGTCGTGCGATGCGCAAGGCGATCCAGTCGGCGATGCGTCAACCCAACGTCAAGGGCATCCGGGTGCAGTGCTCGGGTCGCCTCGGTGGCGCTGAGATGAGCCGCTCGGAGTTCTACCGCGAAGGTCGGGTGCCGCTGCACACGCTGCGCGCCGACATCGACTACGGCCTGTACGAAGCCAAGACCACCTTCGGCCGCATCGGCGTGAAGGTCTGGATCTACAAGGGCGACATCGTGGGTGGCAAGCGTGAGCTGGCCGCCGCCGCCCCGGCCGCTGACCGCCCGCGTCGCGAGCGCCCGTCGGGCACCCGCCCGCGTCGCAGCGGTGCGTCGGGCACCACCGCCACCAGCACTGACGCCGGACGGGCTGCTTCGGAAGAAGCTCCCGCCACCACTGCTCCCGAAGCAGCCGGCGCGACTGAGACAACGGAGAGCTAGACATGCTTATCCCTCGCAGGGTCAAGCACCGCAAGCAGCACCACCCGAGGCAGCGCGGCATCGCCAGCGGTGGTACCTCGGTGAGCTTCGGTGACTATGGCATCCAGGCGTTGGAGCACACCTATCTGACCAACCGTCAGATCGAGTCCGCTCGTATCGCCATCAACCGGCACATCAAGCGTGGCGGCAAGGTGTGGATCAACATCTTCCCGGACCGCCCGCTGACCAAGAAGCCCGCCGAGACCCGCATGGGTTCCGGTAAGGGTTCGCCGGAGTGGTGGGTAGCCAACGTCAAGCCGGGCCGCGTGCTCTTCGAGCTCAGCTACCCGGATGAGAAGACCGCGCGCGAGGCGTTGACCCGCGCGATCCACAAGCTGCCGATCAAGGCGCGCATCATCACTCGAGAGGAGCAGTTCTGATGGCAGTAGGAGTTACGCCGGGCGAACTGCGGGAGCTCACCGAGGAAGAGCTCACCGATCGTCTGCGCGAGTCGAAGGAAGAGCTGTTCAACCTGCGCTTCCAGATGGCCACCGGACAGCTGGACAACAACCGTCGGCTGCGTTTGGTGCGCCGGGAAATCGCACGCATCTATACGGTGCTGCGGGAACGTGAACTGGGTCTGACCTCCGGACCCGATGGTGAGGAATCGTGATGGCAGAGGAAAAGGGTCCCAAGCGCACCCCCCGGACCGAGCAGCCCCGTGGCCGTCGCAAGACCGCCATCGGCTATGTGGTCAGCGACAAGATGCAGAAGACCATTGTCGTCGAGCTGGAAGACCGTAAGAGTCACCCGCTGTACGGCAAGATCATCCGCACCACCACCAAGGTGAAGGCGCACGACGAGAACGGCGACGCCGGTATCGGCGATCGCGTTTCGCTGATGGAGACCCGGCCGCTGTCGGCTTCCAAGCGTTGGCGTCTGGTCGAGGTGCTCGAGAAGGCCAAGTAACAGGCAGTATCCATTCAATTCGAAAATGCCCGCCGCGATCTTGTCGCGACGGGCATTCTTCGTCTGATACGCCCAAACTGTTTGCGGGGCGGCTGGTTTCTGCATAAGATCGCCACGTGTTTTCCGGCCGCGGTGCGCATACGTTGCAGGCCCTGACGTGCGGTCGCACCAGCGGATCTCCTCTGTCCGCCATGTTGGCGGATTGAGCGCAGAATGGCGTCACAGTCACACCTTGTCGACACGATGCCAGTAGCCGGTGGCTCAGTCACGGCGGCGCTGGACGACTCCGCGCTCATCACACCGGCGGAATCCCGTCGTAAATGGCTCAGCATCCTGGTGCCCCTGTTGGTCGATGTGGCAACGGCGAGCCTGTCGCTCGCCGGGGGTGTGTGGTGGGCGTCTTTGCAGAACGCGAACCTCGCTCCGGGTTGGTTGACCGTCCTCTTCGTTCCCGTGTTGGTGGTGCTGCTCGGCCTGCGCGGGGTCTATCAACATCGGCTCAACAGCAAGTTCCTCAACGAGATCGGCCTGATCGAGACCACCATCGCGGTGTCCGCCATTGTCTGGCTGGCGACCCTGGTGCTGCTGAACGTGCCCGGCCGGCCCGGCAAGATGGCCGTCTACACCTGGATCTTCGCCGCGCTGCTGATCCCGCTCGGGCGATTTGTTCAGACCGGCGTCCGGCGCGCCATGCAACGCAACGGGCCGACGGGTGCACCCACGCTGATCATCGGCAACGGCCGGGTGGCCCACCAGATCATCGAACGCCTCGAGTCGTCACCCGAATACGGACTTCGGCCCGTGGGACTGCTCGACGACGAGGCGCCCAACCTCGGTAGCGAGGCGCCGTCGGAGTCCTCCGTGCCGTACGTCGGCACGCTCGAGGACATCGACCGTGCGGTCACCCAGACCGGCGCGGAGAGCATCTTCATCGCGTTCTCGCGGAGCCGGGACCAGGCTTACACCGAGGTGGTGCACGTTGCCCACCGCCGGGGGCTACGGGTTTGGGTGGTACCACGCATGTTCGACACCATCGGCGAGAAGGCGCGGATCGAACACATCGGCGGCCTTCCGGTGCTGGCGCTGTCCTACACCAACCCCAACGGCTGGCAGTTCGCCGCCAAGCACATCTCCGATCGGGTGATCGCCGGACTCGGGCTGCTGGCCATCTCTCCGCTGTTCCTCACTCTGATGCTGATGGTCAAGCTCAGCTCGCCGGGCCCGATCTTCTTCCAGCAGGAGCGTGTCGGTCGTGACGGGCGGGTGTTCGGCTGCCTCAAGTTCCGCTCCATGCGTCCGCCGAGCGCCTCCGACGCCCGGTTCGAACTGCTCACCGGTGCCGCTCCCGGCGGCGTCGAGGGAGTGGACCGGCGTACCAAGGTCGGCAAGTTCATGCGGGCAACCTCCCTCGACGAGCTGCCGCAGCTGATCAACGTGCTCAGGGGCGAGATGAGCCTGGTGGGCCCTCGTCCGGAGCGGCCGGATTTTGTGGAGCTCTTCGAGATGCAGATCCGCCGCTACGGCGAACGCCACCGGGTGAAGGCCGGTGTCACCGGATGGGCACAGGTGCACGGCCTGCGCGGTCAGACCTCGATCGCAGACCGTGCCGAATGGGACAATTACTACATCGAGAACTGGTCGCTGGCGCTGGATATAAAGATCCTGCTGCTGACCGTGGCCGCGGTGTTCCGCGGCTCGGAGTGATGTCAGTTCAAGGGGCGTAACAACCCGGCTTCGTGATAGCGGCGATCGGTGTTCACCTGCCATGGGTCGACGTTCTTGCCGAAGTACCGGTCCACGCTGTGCATCGCGGACAACATCGCATGGTCCTGGTTGTCGTAGCGATGCATACCGTTGCGCCCGATCGGGTGCAACGACGGGTAGTTGGCGCGTAGGTAATCCCTGATGTGCGCGACGCTGTTGTCCTGGGTTGCGTTGCGGATCGGGTAGGCGTACCGCGACCGGACCACCATGACGTGTTCCACCTGGGAGGAGTCCACGCCCAGTGTGCGCAGGTCGCGCTCGACTGTGGTGGTGAGATCTTCCTCCATGGCCGGGCGCGGGTCGTCGTCCGGGCCCATGAAGTACTCGAAGCCCAGATAGGTCCCGTCGAACCCGTTCGGGGCCAGCGCCTTGGACCAGTTGGCGTAATTCTGGATGCGGCCGACCTGAAACCCGTCGCCAGGGGTGTACACCCAGTTGAACGGGATCTCGTGGCGGTCGCGCAGAGCCACGGCCACCGTCACCAAACCGCGATGCTTCAGTGTCGCCGCCTCGCGCCTGATCTGCTCAGGAGGAGCGGGATCAAGGGCTTCCACCAGTGACCGCAGGGGCATGCTGGAGAAGACGGCGTCACCGGTGACCGTCTCGCCGCTGTCCAGTTCCACCGTCCAGCGTCCGCCGCCGAACCTCACGTTGACCACGTGTGCGTCCAAAAACGGGGTGACCCCCACGTCGGCCAGAGCCGCCGCGGCGGCCTCCCAGAGCTGACCGGGCCCGCGCCGGGGGTACAGGAACGCGTCCTGGTCGCCGGCAGGAGCCGGTCTGCGTCGCAGGTCCCAGCGGATGGGTTTGATGCGTTGTTCGGCCCAGTCACTGGAGATGGCATCGGGATCGGCGCGCCAGGTCTTGCGGACGTAGCCGTCGAAGAACATGTCATACCAGTAGCGGCCGAACTGGTAGGTGCCCCACTCCCGGAAACTCGCGGAGTCATCGAGTGTGTGGACAGCGCGGAACATGCGACTGTTGACGTAGCTTCCCAGGCCCCGCATGCCTCGCCAGAACCCCAGCTGCGTCAGCAGTTCGCGACCCCGCAGGGGATAGGGGACGTAGTGGCCGTCGATCAGCATGGCCGAGCGGCGCCGCACCGAGATCCATTGATCGGCGGGCAGCAGCGATTTCCAGAGTTCCATCACCGCCTCGTTGCGGGTGAAGAAGCGGTGTCCGCCGGGGTCGATGCGCCAATCTCCCTTCTGCGGCGTGCGCGCCAGTCCACCCACCTGACCGGATTGCTCCAGGATCCGGGCATTGACGCCTTGGCCGGCCAGTGTCAGGGCGGCAGTCAGACCGGCTGGTCCGGCACCGATGATGACAGGACGCGGCGACGGCATCGCTTCACCGACCCCGCAGCTGGGGCGAGCGTTGGAACTCGGTGAGCAAATGGTCGATACAGCTCGGTTCGAGGTCGTTGAGCGGGGTCGGCAGGAAGACCAGCTGTGCGTACTGGCTCTGCAGCGGCGGGAAGCCACTGAGCAGCGGTTCGGGGGTGGTGCGGATGACGAGGTCGACGGCGTCGATGTCGAAGGCGTCGGCGATGTCGCAGTTGTCCTGCACGGCGCGGCGATGTGCCCTCCGCAACTCGTCGGCGGCGTCGTAGGCGGCCAGGATGTTGATCCTGAAATCCTGACCGCTCATCGTCGTCTCCAGTTTGTGGGCAGCTGACACATACTTACCCGGTAGGAGCTCGCGATTACCATGCAAACGCAACGTGCAGATCGCCGGATCAAAATGTCGGGGGATCAATGTGGTGAAGAAATGGGTGGACGCTTCGTAGACCGCATCCAGTTCCTCGTCCGTTCTGTCGAGATTTGCCCGGCTGAGGTTGTATACGGTGACCGTTCGCACGCCGTGCCTCTGCAGAGCCAGCAGAATTTCGGTGACTTTGTGCGCGCCACGCAGATAGGACTCCGCCAGACCGGTGTTGTTGGAGTGGGCCCAACGGCGCAATCCATCAGGGATCAAGCCCACGTGCGCCGGCCCTGCATGCACCTGCCACCCCCTAGTCGCAGCGGTGGGAGCAAATGTACTACAGATCGTATTCAGTGCGCGATCTGTCACCAAATTGCGTGGTGTGCACTGATTTTCGTCTAACTTTTGAACGAATTCGATGGTCCGGGGGCTAATTGGATAAAAACCAAGCGACGGCACCGTCGGATCCGGTGCAGATTTGCCCGGGTTCGCGCACAAGCGATTCCGGAAATCGTCGACCGGGCTCAGCGCGAGGTCGACGGCGCAGCGCTGAACATGCGCTGAACTGCGAGGTTGGCCAGATCGCTGATGACCTGGATGTGCCCGCTGCCCCACAGCCGTGGCTTCAGGTCGAAGACGCAAAGGGTGCCGACGGCATTGCCATTGGGGCTGATCAGTGGAACGCCGAGATAGGACACGAACGTTCCGTCCAGTACCGCGGGATGGTTCTTGAACACCGGATCCGTGCGGGCATCCTCGAGCACCAGCGGTGACCCACTGGCCACGGCGTACTGGCACACGGACCGTTCGATCGGTGTCTGCCGGTCGTGGGCGGACTCGAACGTCATCCCGACGGCGCTCTTGAAGAACTGCCGGTCGATGTCAATCAGGGTGACCAGTGCGAACGGCGCATCCAGCGCCGCGGCGGCGGCGCGGGTGATTCGGTCATACGCCTCGTCGGGTGGTGTATCGAGTAGGCCTGTCGCGTACAACTCCTGGAGGCGTCGGGGATCGCAGACCGCGGCCCGCACGCTGGGCATCGGGGGTTTGGCAAGCTCGTCCAGTGCCGCGAGCCGGGCGACCAACTCTTGGAGTTGACTGCTGTTCTTCAAGCGATGGTCGGCTACCATCTGCGCCGCCACTGCTCGGGTGACATAGGATCTGACATCCTCGCCGTTGTCGAGTGCGCTTTGTTCGAGTGCGCGGTTGAGCCAGTCGTCGAACCCGGACAGGGAGGCGGTCACCAAACCCACGCTAAACCAAAGGGCTGGGCCAAGCATCAGTTAATTGCCGAGGACTTGCGCGGATAAGAGTGGCGAACTCCGTAACGAGCGGTCACTTAAAGTAACGAGAGAGTGCCGGCTTTGCCGTTGGTGCAGGCGTCAAAGGCGACCCTTTGGTTGTAATGTTTGCGGAGTTCTCCATTCCTGCATACGATTCCGCCGTGAATTCGGGTGGAATTGGTGGTGTCAGCGCAATTGCGGCGGTAATTGCATCGACGATGTTGGTCGGATTGGGTGCCGCGCCGGCGCGCGCGGAGCCGGGAGACGAGGTGCTGACGGCCAATGCACCCACCCTGAGCCTGGTGGACCTGGGCTCACCGCCGGTGCTGCCGTTTTACGGTGCGCAGGGCCAGACGTCCTTGACTCTGCCTGTCCCGCAGGGACTTTCGCCCGCCTCGTTGGAAGTGCTGGTGGAACTGCCGGTCAACGTCGCGACCGGCACGCTGATCGTCTCCCAGCAGGACCGCACGCTGTCGCGGGTCGCTGTGCCCCCGAACGCCGACCGCGTCCCGGTGTCGTTACCGCTGCTCGGTGCGGAGGTTGTCGACAACGCGGTGACGATCACCGTGCGCAGCTACCTGGTGCCGATCGAGGGATATTGCCTGGATCCGACGAATCCCCTGCGACTGACCGATGCCAACATTCGTTACCTCGGCACTGAAGTGGCCCCGCGGACCATAGCGGAATTCTTGCCACCGGTCTTGCGGCAACTGAACCTGTTTCTCCCGCAGGAGCCCACCAGCACCGAGACCGACGCGGCGATCCGGATGGCGACCGCCGTGGTGGCCCGCTACGGCCAGCAGGACACACTGGTCACCGTCTCCCCTTTGGCGCAAGGCCAGGATGCTCCGCAAGGTCCGACGCTGCCGTTCCAGCGACGGGTGGTGATCAGCGAAAGCGCCGACCAAGGCGTCAGCCTCTCTGACGGACCCGGCGTGCCAACCCTGACCATCGGTGGGCCGGCCGCTGAACTGATGAACCAGACCCGGCTGCTCACCAGCGATCTCGGCCGACTCGCGCTCAGCTCACAGGCGGTTGTCGGTCCACTGCGGTCCAGCCCGCAGCTGCCGCCCGACGTCACCACCCTGCGTGATCTGGGGCAGGGCGGAGCGAGTGCCACCGCGCTGACACCCCAGGTCAACATTGCGCTGGACCAGACTCGACTCGGGCGCCCGGCGCACAATTTGCGCGTGCATCTCAAGGGCTCGTACACCCCCTTGCCCAGCACCGTGGGTGGTCAACTGGTCGCCTCGATCGGCGGCGAGACCATCGACCGATGGACGGTGGACTCTTCTGGCGTCATCGACCGTTGGGTCGACGTGCCCGACCGGCTGTTGCAGCGCTACACCAATCTCGGCGTTGCCATGAACATCACCGGCAACACCGGACGGTGCGGGGAGTTCCAGCCCGTCACATTGACCATCGACGGGGACAGCCCGGTCGAGAGCGTCCGCGCCGACCCGCCGGTGCCGAGCGGGTTCCAGTCACTGCCTCAGGCACTGATGCCGCGCGTCGAGGTGGGCATCGCCGACGGCTTCGACGACGCCCGGCGTGCGGTGGGCATTCTGGTGGGTCTGCAGCGCCTGAGCTCGCTGCCCATGGACACGGTGGTGGTGCCGGTGGACGACGCGTTGTCCTCGTCGAATCCGGCGGTGATCATCGAAGCCACGAGTTGGACACACGACAACATCGTGCTGCCTGTCGCCGGAAACTCCGACGGCGAGATCACCGTGCAGAACGCCGCGGGTGACGGTGAGCCCAGCACATTGCGCCTCGACCCGGCACTGGCTTTCGGATCGCTGCAGGCTCTGTACTCCGGCAACCGCACCCTGCTGGTCGCGACCTCCAACGGCGCGGCCTCGCAGCTCGACGAGCTGCTGAACTGGTTGGCCGCCGACCCCGAGCGATGGGCCCGGCTGTCCGGTGACGCGTTGATCTCGGCGCCGCAGCGGGCACCGGTGGTGGTCGACACCCTGGCCGACGGTCAGCAGGCCTTCGAGTCTGCCGACCAAGAGCAGAGCTTCCCGGTGCTGTGGGTGGGTGTCGCGGTGGCCGTGATCGTGGGTGCCGCGCTGGCCATCGGCGCTGGGATGTCTATGCGCCGCAAGCGAACCTGATCCATGACCACCGACACCGCCGAGACCGAGGTCGCGGCGAGGGAGAAATTCCGGGTCCGGCTCGGGAACTGGTACTTCGGCCTCCATCCGACCGTCCGGGTGGCGGTGCGCTGGCTGATCATCCTGGTGTGCGCGGGTGTCGCGTTTCGCCACAGCATCCTGAGCCTGGTGCACACCACCCTGGTGGGTGGTATCGGCGGTTACGTCTGGACGGTACCGGTGATCGCGGTGATGGCCGCGGCGGCAGTGGCCCGGCGGTACCGCAGCGAGCTACCCATCCACGATCGCCAGACCGACATGATCGTCGGCATCATGGGGTTGGTACTGGCGGTGCTGATCCAGATCGTGCTGGTGCCTCGTTTCGCCACGTACTTCCACCTGCTGCGGCTCGACCTGGTGGCGATGGTGCTGTTTCTGCTGAGCTCGTCGATTGTGCTGTTCGGCCTGCGTCCGGTGGCCCGGTTCGCCCTGGTGTGGGCACTGATGTTCATGGTGTTCTCACTGCCGTACTACCTGGTGGTCCTCATCATCGGCGGCGGCCGCGGCGCGGCGGGCGCGGCGTCGCTGATGATCTCCTCGTTCGGTACCGCGATCGCCGTGGGCAACACCCGCAGGCGCGGGGTGTTCGGCTTCTTCGTGTCGGCGGCGGTGGGCGTCGGCTTGCTGTTCGCGCTGGGTACGTTCTGGCGAGAAGCTCCGATGCGCGTCTATCAGAGTGTGCCGGCGGTGGGGGCTTTCCTGCTGGTGGTGGGGGTCACCTTCGTGCTGCGTATCCGCAAGGACGGCACGCCTTTCACGGTGATCAACCGCAAGGTCGAACCCTTGGCCGCCAAGCAGGTGTGGGCCGGGATCCCGCTGGTGATGGCGGCGGCGGTGTTTCTGGCGCTGATTCCGTTGCCCGCGCGGGCGGAGAGTTCGGTGATCGAGCGTGCCGCGCCGGGGGAGCTGACCTTCGGTCAGCCCGTGGTGGCACCAAGTGGCTGGAACACCGTGGCGCGGCAGAACTTTCGGGCGGTCGCCCGGTTCTACAGCAATGACTCGGTGCTGGTGCGGCAAGAAATGGTGGCCGACGTCGGTGATCCGCGTTTTGACAAGTTGTCCCGGCCGCGCACCGTCATGGTGGACAGCATCGTCAGCCAGCGACCGTCCACCTTCGACGTCTATCCCGCCCGGGCGGTGTACGACATGACCGGCGCCAGGACCAGTCCGACACACCCGGTGGATCTCGGCCACGGCGTGCAGGGACTGATCCTGTCTGTGGTGGACGACAATCTGCTGATCACCTGGAACGCGTTGCGCTTCGCCTGGGGAGATGACCAGCTGGCCCAGCGCATCACCATCTTCGCAGTGGACAACCACGATCCCGGCGCCCCGTTCCCGCAGCCCAGCGGATCCACCGTCGGCACTCTGCGCACCCTGTTCACGCTGCTGTTCCGTGGCAATGCCGTGCTCGACGAGCAGGCTCCGACCTTCAAGGACGAAGAGCTGCTGACCGAGTTCGGCCGGGCACTGGTGGCCGCCCAGTTCGCCCCGCCAGGGGAGGCCGGGTGACCGCCAGTCCGCACCACCGCGTGCTCGACATGCACAACGAGGACGACCGCCGCTACGCGCTGAACCGCGCCATCAACCGCCTGCGTGACGACGACCCGGTGGCTTCGGCTGCCAAACCGGTGTTGGGCTGGCAGCGGATCGTGCTGTGGTCACTGTTGGCCATCGTCGTGGTCTGTGTCCTCTGGCAGCCGCTGCGCACGACGGTGGTGCTCATCGGGCTGTGCACCGTGGGGTATCTGCTCACCATGTTCGACCGGGTACTGATATTCCGGCAGGGACTGGCAGCCAGCGCCATCAAGATCACCGACGAGGAAGCCCGCGAGATCCCCGACGACGAACTGCCGCTGTACACCATCCTCGTTCCGGCCTACAACGAGCCGGAGGTGGTGGGGGATCTGATCGGGGCCATGGCCGCCCTCGAGTACCCGTCGGACAAGATGCAGATCCTCTTGCTTCTCGAAGAGGACGACCACGTCACCATCACTGCGGCCCGTTCGTGCGCCGCATCGGATGCGATCACCATCTGCCTGGTGCCGCCCGCCGATCCGCGTACCAAACCCAAGGCCTGTAACTACGGGCTGCACTTCGCCACCGGTGAGATCATCACGATCTTCGATGCCGAAGACCTGCCCGAGCCCCTGCAGTTGCGCCGGGTGGTGACAGCCTTCCGCAGCCTGCCGGAGACCGTGGCCTGTGTGCAGGCGAAACTGGCCTACCACAACGGCCGGCAGAACATTCTCACCGGCTGGTTCACCGCCGAGTACGGGCTGTGGTTCGGCTACCTGCTGCCTGGGTTCATGCGGACCAACTCGCCGATTCCCCTGGGCGGCACGTCGAATCACCTGCGCCGCGACGTGCTGGACCCGATCGGCGGGTGGGACCCGTTCAACGTCACCGAGGACGCCGACCTGGGAATGCGCATCGCGTCGTCCGGATTCCACACCGCCGTCATCGATTCCACCACGCTCGAGGAAGCCAACAGTGACGGCATCAACTGGATCCGGCAGCGGTCCCGTTGGTACAAGGGTTATCTGCAGAGCTGGTTGGTGCAGATCCGTCGGCCGGTCCGGCTGTACCGGACCATCGGGTTCCGCAACTTCGTGCGTTTCAACCTGGTGCTTGCCGGCACCCCGATCATCGCGGTGCTCAACCTGTTGTTCTGGTTGATCACCATGTTGTGGTTCCTCGGTCAGCCGCAACTGGTCGAAGAGGTGTTCCCGATGTACATCTACTTCCCGGCGCTGGTGGCGCTGGTGCTGGGCAACGCGGCCACCCTCTACATGAACCTGATCGCGCTGCGCGAGGACGACCGTTCCGATCTGTTGCTGCCCGCGCTGACGGTCCCGGTGTTCTGGCTGATGATGAGTGTGGCCGCCACCAAGGGCGTCTACCAGATGATCCGCCAGCCGTCCTACTGGGAGAAGACCTTTCACGGTCTGTCGGAGAAGCCCGGTGACTCCGCTGCTGACGCCGAGGCGCCCGCCACATGATCGCCCGCTGGACCAACCGCCGACTCAAGGTCGCCTTCTTCGTCGCAAGCCTCGTGCTCTACCTGATTGCCGGCTACTGGCTGCAGGTGCGATGCGGATTCATCATCGGCGACTCGCTGTCGCGGGTCGCGGCGGCCCAGTCGGTCTTGTTCAGCCGGGACCCGCACCTGGCGGCCATCGGCTTCATCTTCACCCCGTTGACGGCTCTGGTGCAGATCCCGGCGATCGCCTTGAGCCCGGTGTGGCCAGAGATGGCCGAACGCGCATTCTCGGGCAGCATCATGTCGGCCCTGTTCATGGCCGCGGCCGTGGTGCAGATCCTGTCGATGGGCACCGATCGCGGTCTGCCGCGGGCCTATTCGGTGACCATCGCCTGTATGTTCGCGCTGAACCCGATGATCATCTTCTACGGTTCCAACGGGATGAGTGAGGCGCCGTTCATCTTCTTCATGACGTGGGCAGTGCGCCGGTTGATCATGTGGATGATCAACGACGACGTACATCACCTGGTGGTGGCGGGCGGCATCGCCATGGGGCTGGCGTATCTCACCCGCTATGACGCGGTGGCGTGTATCGCCGCGGCGGGATTCCTGGTCGGTATCACCACCTACGTTCGCGCCAAGTCGGCACCACGGATCAAGCGGGCCGTGCTGGACCTGCTGATGGTCAGTCTGCCGGGATTCGCCTCATTCATGGGGTGGGCGGCGGTCAGCTGGCTGATCACCGGTGAAGCGTTCGCGCAGTTCACCTCTCAGTACGGCAACGCCGCCATCCTGGCCCAGTCCGGGCAGCTGAAACCTGACTTCTTCGGCGGCCTGTCGTTTGCCGCGGTGTGCATCACGCTGCTGGCTCCGACGCTGCTGCCGCTGGCGGGTTGGACCGTGGCGTGCCGGTGGGGCAAGCCGTACTGGCCGACGGTGCTGGTGCCGCTGGTGGTCTACGGTGCCGCGCTGGCCTTCCAGAGCTTCAGTTACGCCACGGGTACCACTTTCGGTTTCCTGCGCTTCTACATCATCGCCATCCCGCTGGCGGCGAGCCTGGCACTGCTGGCGGTGCCCGACGGAGTGATCCTGCCGACCAAGCGGCCGGGGCGGTACGCGCCGCCCGCGCTGGTGGACCCGGCCGCATCGTTTCGCGGGCCGCGCTCGCCATGGGGGTATGTCGCCGTCGCGCTGGTGTTCGCGCTGTCGGTACCCGCGGCTGCGTGGGGGATGGGCAAGCCGAAGTACGCGCCGCAGGAGTTCGCGCTCGGCGCTGTCCTGGCCCCGCAGCCGGACAGTCTGACCGAACAGAAGGCGTATGAACACCGCATCGCCGCCACCTTCTCCACCGAACGCGAGATCGCCCACTATCTCGATGGGTTGGGCCTGCCCGAGGGGTCGGTGATCACCGACACCGTGTACGGATTCGCGGTGCTGGCCGCCGCTGACAATCCACGGGTGTACGTGATCCCGTCCGACACCGATTTCACCGCGCGACTCAATGATCCGGTGGACAGTGGCGTGCGGTACATGCTGGCGGTACCTCCCACCGGACGTGGGGCCGCGGACGCGCTGAACCTGCGTTATCCGACGCTCTACGACACCGGCGCCGACGTGGCCACCCTGGAACTGGAGATCCCCAACTCAGGTGATGGACAGCCGAACTGGCGGCTCTACCGCGTGAACGAGTCGCTGCCCGCCAGCTGACACGCTCAACAGGGCAAACGGCAGTTGAACACACTGTCGGCAAACGCATCGAGGTGTACTGTGCGGTCGAGGTCACCACGTGGTTGGGTTTACGAGAAAGAGACGGTAGATGGCCAAGGAGTTCAACGGTTCCATCAAGCTCGACATTCGCGATTCAGAGCCGGACTGGACGCCGTTCGCAGCCCCCACCGCACCCGAGGGTGCACCCAACGTGCTCTATCTGGTGTGGGACGACACCGGTATCGCGACGTGGGACTGCTTCGGCGGAATGGTCGACATGCCCGCCATGCGACGCATCGCCGAGAAGGGTGTGCGCCTGTCGCAGTTCCACACCACCGCACTGTGTTCCCCCACCCGCGCGTCTCTGCTGACCGGGCGTAACCCCACCACCGTCGGCATGGCCACCATCGAGGAGTTCACCGACGGTTTCCCCAACTGCAGCGGCCGCATCCCGTTCGAGACCGCGCTGCTGCCCGAAGTGCTGGCCGAGAACGGCTGGAACACCTACTGCGTCGGCAAGTGGCATCTGACTCCGTTGGAGGAGTCGAATCTGGCCAGCACCAAACGACATTGGCCGTTGTCACGGGGATTCGAGCGGTTCTACGGATTCATGGGGGGCGAGACCGACCAGTGGTACCCCGAGCTGGTCTACGACAACCACCCCGTCGCCCCTCCCGGTACCCCGGAAGACGGCTACCACCTGTCGAAAGACTTGGCCGACAAGACCATTGAATTCATCCGCGATGCCAAGGTGATCGCCCCCGACAAACCGTGGTTCTCCTATGTCTGCCCCGGTGCCGGGCACGCCCCGCACCACGTGTTCAAGGAGTGGGCCGACAAGTATGCCGGCACCTTCGACATGGGCTACGAGGCCTACCGCGAGATCGTCTTCGAGAACCAGAAGCGCCTGGGCATCATCCCGGCGGACACCGAGCTGTCGCCGGTGAACCCCTACGCCGACGTCACCGGCCCGGGCGGCGAGCCGTGGCCTCTGCAGGACACGGTGCGGCCCTGGGACACACTGAACGACGACGAGAAGCGCCTCTTCACGCGGATGGCGGAGGTGTTCGCCGGCTTCTTGTCCTACACCGATGCCCAGATCGGCCGGATCCTGGACTATCTCGAGGAATCCGGACAGATCGACAACACCATCATCGTGGTGATCTCCGACAACGGCGCCAGCGGCGAGGGCGGGCCCAACGGGTCGGTCAACGAGGTCAAGTTCTTCAACGGATACATCGACACCGTCGAGGAGAGCCTGCGGTACATCGACCACCTCGGCGGGCCGGAGACCTACGGCCACTATCCCATCGGCTGGGCGATGGCCTTCAACACGCCCTACAAGTTGTTCAAGCGGTACGCGTCCCATGAAGGCGGTATCGCCGACCCGGCGATCATCTCGTGGCCCAAGGGAATCGACGCCCACGGTGAGGTCAGGGACAACTACATCAACGTCGCCGACATCACCCCGACGGTGTACGAGCTGTTGGGCATCACACCGCCGGCAACGGTCGAGGGGATTCCGCAGAAGCCGCTCGACGGAGTGAGTTTCGCTGCGGTACTGAAGGATCCGGAGTTGCCCACCGGCAAGGACACCCAGTTCTACAGCATGCTGGGCACCCGCGGTATCTGGCACAAGGGCTGGTTCGCCAGCAGCCTCCACGCCGCAAGTCCCGCAGGCTGGGGTCACTTCGACCAGGATCGCTGGGAGCTGTTCCACATCGAGTCCGACCGCAGCCAATGCCATGACCTGGCCGGCGAGCACCCCGAGAAGCTCGAGGAGCTCAAGGCGCTGTGGTTCTCCGAGGCCGACAAGTACAACGGCCTGCCGCTCGGTGATCTCAACGTCCTGGAGACCTTTTCGCGATGGCGGCCCACGCTGTCGGGAGAACGCTCCAACTTCGAGTACTACCCCGGCACGGCGGAGGTCGGCATCGGTGCGGCCGTGGAACTGCGCGGACAGTCGTATTCGGTGCTCGCCGAGGTGGCCGTCGACTCCACCGGCGCGGAAGGCGTGCTGTTCAAGCAGGGCGCTGGTCACGGCGGCCATGTGCTCTATGTGCAGGACGGCCGGCTGCACTACGTCTACAACTTCATGGGCGAAGACGAGCAGCAGGTATCCGCACCTGACGCACTTCCGTTGGGACAGCACGTCTTCGGCGTGCGGTACGAGCGCACCGGGACCGTCGAGGGCAGCCATACCCCGTTGGGGACGGTCTCGCTGTACATCGATGACACGGTGGTGGCCACCCGTGATGGAGTGCGTACCCACCCCGGCACCTTCGGTTTGGCCGGCGGGGGAATCGCGGTGGGCCGCAACGACGGCCAGCCCGTGTCCAGCGCCTACAAGGCTCCGTTCACGTTCACCGGGGGAACCATCGAGAAGGTCATCGTCGACACCTCGGGTGCCCCGTACATCGACACCGAACGCGAACTGGCCACTGCGTTCGCGAAAGACTGACCGCTGGGTCGCCTAGGTGGTGGCCGTCGCCAACGCCCGCGGTGACAGCACCCGGTGCCCACGCCAGGCCACCACCGCGGTGACGGTCGCCGCCAGCCCGAAAGGCACGGCGATGTGCAACTTCAGCAGCAGTGCGCCCACGAGTGCACCCGCGAAGATCACCACGATGGCTCCCAGCCGGCGGTTCACCAGCGCGCCCTTGCCGCCCTTGGTCCAGGTCTCGCCGGCCAGTGACGCCAGCGTCGACGTCACGACCACCGTCGTCATATCGGCCACGGCCACTGCGCGGGCGACCACCGCCTGCGAACCCATCACCGCCGCCGTCACCGCCGCCATGACGATCTCCACCGCGGGGGCGGCGTGGTCGCTGACCCAGACCGCTGCCAGCGTCAACAGCGCGAGAATCACCGCGCCCAGCGTCAGCAACACCGTGACGCGGTGATGCCAGCCGGGCGGGTTCTCGGCACGCGGTTTGCGCAGCGTCAGCCCGGCGACCCACGCCGCGGCGGTGAACGCCGCCAGCGCGATCGCCGGGCCCAGCACCGGTAGGTCGTCCGCGCCGGCGACACCCATGCCCAGGATCACGATGTTGCCGGTCATGTTTCCGGTGAACACCCGGTCCAGAGCCAGGAACCCGACCGCATCGACGATGCCGGTGACGAAGGTCAACGCGATCGTCAGGGCTAATGCGGTCTGGGCGCGCTTGGCTTGCGTCATACGTTCAGAAAACCAGGATCGCGAAGATGGTGGACAGAATGAGGCCCGACATCACAGGCAGGAAGCACTTGCGGGCCAGCGTCAGCACCGGTACCCGGGCGAAACCCGCCACCGCCACCAGTGAGGACCACGCGACCAGCGTGCCGCCGCCGGACCAGATGTTGCCCATCTGGCCGATGGCTGCCAGCGTCGAGGGGTCCATGCCTGCAGCCTGACCGAGGGCGCCGGACAACGAACCGGTCAGCGGCAGCCCACTGAACCCCGAACCTTCCAGGCCCGCGACGAGGCCGACGAACAAGACGGTGAACCCGACCACAAAGGCGTTGGGTGTGACGTGGGAGAGCCCGGCGTTGATGAGGTCGAACAGCAATGCCGGTCCTGTCGCATCCTCACCGAGGCTCAGAATGCGGGCGGAGAAGTCGCCGTTGCCGATGAAGAAGAATCCGGCGATGGGCAGCACGATGCCCATGGCCTTGAATGCGAACACCAGGCCGTCGATGATGTGCCGTGAGGAGCTTTCCAGGAAATCGCGCTTGTCATTGGTCAGACAGGCGGCGAACAGCAGCATCGCTGCGATGCCGCCGACGATGCCCGCGGCGTCACCACCCTGCAGTGGCGGCACCAGTTCGGTGAACTTGCCCAGCAGCAGGTAGACGATGAACACCAGGTAAGCGGTGGGTACCAGGGCGGCAAAGAACTTGGCGGCGAACGTCTTCGGCGGTTCGGGCGCGGGCTCGGTGCGGACCATGGTGGCGGTGGCGACGCCGCCGTCGCCGGCCGGCGCCGGTTCTGGCTTGGGGGTGCCGCCGGGGTTGCCACCCACGTCGGTGCCGCCGTCGGTGACGCCGAGCTTGTCGGCCTTGTTCTCCCACTCGGTGAGCAGATCCGCCGACGGCGTGCGCCAGGTGCGACGCTGGGTGAAGTAGGTGATGACCAGCGCCACCGCACCGACGATGAGGGAGAGGGCAAGTGCCTTGTCCGCGACACCGTCGGGGTCGACGCCGGCGGCCTTGGCCGAGATGCCCGGCGCCACCTTGATGATGTAGTCCGACGAGAGCGCCATGCCCTGGCCGGCGATCGCGATGACCATGCCCACCGACAGCGGGCTGAGGCCGGCACGGATCGCCACCGGGATCAGTACCGCTCCCACCAGCGGTACCGCCGGCGTCGGCCAGAAGAACAGTGAGATGACGTAGGTGACGATCGCCAGCACGATGAAGCTGCTGGTGCCCGCCCGCATTACCGGCCGAAACGGCGTCACCATCAGCTTGTCGGCGCCCATTTCACGCAGCGCGCCCAGCATCGCGGTGACCAGAGCGATGATCAGGAAGATGTTGAACAGTTCCTGAGCGGCGACCAGGCTGGCGTTGAAGATCGACGACAGCCCGGTGACGATGCTGCCGGAGAACACCCACGCGGTAAGCAGTGTGGCGACCACCGCCGGGACGACGATGTTCTTGCGCAGCGCCATCGTGGCCAGGATGACGATGATGCCGGCCAGGTATATCCAGTGCGCGGCGTTCAGGTGTATGTCCATCGGCGAGGTCTTTCGTTACAACTGCTCGTGGGCTGTGCAGTTTGATTTCAGGAATGCTCGGCGCGATGACCGCAGGGGTCAACGAACACAGTGCACATCTTCGTGATCTTCACGATGTGCAATATGCGCGTAGCTTGACGGCGGTGTGTCAGTGCGTTTCATGCAGGTAAACATGCCAAATGTCATGCTGTTCCGGCACGTCGTCGCTGCTGTGGGCAACACAGGCCACTGGTTGTGTTCACCTGGGAACCAAGTTTTTGATGTGCAGGTTATCCACGGCGGAGGACGCCGCCACCGGGTAGTGGATGAGACAGTTGTCAGGACATGACTGACACCCACACCCGACCCGAATCTGCGGGTACCACCGGTGACGGCACCCCGCTGGGGCTGGCCGCACTACTGGCAGGCACCCTGCTCGGCACGATCAGCAACAACATCGTCAACGTGCCGCTGCCGGCCATGCTCGCGGATTTCGACGCGCCACTGAGCAGTGGGGTGTTCGTGGTGGTCGGGTTTCTGCTCACCTTCACCGCCATCATGCCGCTGGTGGGTTGGATCGGTGATCGCTTCGGCCGCCGACGGATCTACTGCATGTCCCTGATCGGCACCGCGGTGTGCGCCGTGGGTGCCGCGACCGCGCCGTCACTGGACGTGCTGATTCTGTGGCGGTGTCTGGGCGGGATGGCCGCCGCGGCGCTGGGGCCCGCGGTGATGGGGTTGCTGCAGTGGATGTTCACCGGCGAGCGCCGAGGCCGCGCCGTCGGGCTGTGGGCATCGGTGAACGGCATCGGGCAGGCAGTCGGTCCGTCGATGGGCGGCTTCCTGGCCGACGCCTGGGGCTGGCGCTGGGTGTTCGTCCCACTGGTTCCCGTGGCGCTGGCCGGACTGATCGGCACGCTGCGCCACGTCCCCGTCTACCCGGGCATCCGGATGCGCTTCGACCTGCTGGGGGCGGCGGCGTTGACCCTCGGTTCCGGGCTGCTGATCCTCGGCATCGCGCTGGTGCCCCAGCCGTCCGGTGCTCTGTTGGCCTGGGCTCTGATGGCTGCGGCCGTGCTGGTGCTGGCCCTGTTCTGGTGGCACTGCCTGCGGGTGGAGCATCCGTTCGTCGACGTGCGGTTGGTGGTGGAGGCACGTTTCGTGCGCAGCTCGCTGGCCGCGTTCGCGATGATGTTCAGCCTCGGGGCGATTCTGCTGTCGGTGCCGCTGTACCTGACGAATGCGGGCCGGTCGGCGTCCGTCGCCGGGTTGGTGCTGCTGGTGGTCCCGGCCACCATGGTGTTGCTGGGGCCGCTGGTGGGACGCTATATGGACCGGATCGGCCCGCGCCGGGTACTGCGCAGCGGGTTGGTGCTGTTGGCCGCCGGGCAGATCGGGCTGGGAGTGGCTGTGCGGGGGCAGGCTTCACTCGGTCTGATGATCGCGATCCTGGTGCTCGCCGGTGTCGGTATCGCATTTGTCCAGACACCCGCAGCCACCGGCGCCACCCGCTCACCGGCGGGGGCGCAGGGCACCGGGCTGGGGCTGTACAACCTGATCCGTTTCAGCGGAGCGGGCATGGGCGCTGCCTGGGTGGCAATTGCCTTGGGCGTCTCCGGTTTTCCGCTGGTGTTCCTGGCGGGGGCCGTGGTGGTGGCGTTGGGTTTCGTCGGATCCTTCTTCGGACCCGACCCCGTGCCCGTGTGAGCTCGGTCGCCGAGGCGGCGACGGAGGAGCCGGGGTGGGGGCACAGGGCCGGGCTCCAGAAGATGTAGCTCAGCGGAAGCTGGCCTCGCGGTCGACGGCTGCGCGCACCTCGGTGAGCATGTCGAGTCGGATCGCGAGCCACACCGTGAACTGGTTCTCCGGCGCCCGGATGTCGAGGCCGATGATCCGCGACACCCGGTCGAGTTTGGCCAGCATGGTGTTGCGATGGACGTCGAGCGCACGTGCGGTCGCGTTGACGTTGCCACCGTGCTCCAGATACCGGGTGAGGGTCTCCAACAGGTCCGGTGTGGCGCGCAACGGCCCGACGATCTCGGCCAGCAGGGCGCGGCTGTGCTCGGTGTCGGCGATGTCGGCCAGCACGGTGAAGCTGCGCAGCTGCTGATACGACGTGGCGCCGGTGCGGCCCAGCCGCCGCGTGATGCCGAGTGCCACCCGCGCCTCGCGGTAGCTGTCCGAGACGTCGCCCGCCCCGAGCGCCGGCCGGCCATAGGCCACGGCTACCGGTGTGCCCCTGCGTTTCTGGAGCTCCGCGGTCATCGCCTCGGCGTAGTCGGTCATCTCGGCCCGCATGGCGGCGTTGTCGGCGCCGCGCAACGAGCGGACCACCACCAGAACGTCACCGATGACGGTCACATACGACTGCACTAGCGGGTCGGGTGCAACCCCTGCGGCGTAGCGGGCCAGCCGCACCATGCTGGCCGCGGGGTTGTCCACACCGTGGGGCAGTACCCCGGGTGCGACGAATACGCCGAAGCGGCTGTCGATGTCGATCTCGTGGTACTCGGCGCGGGCCCGCATGTCGTGGTCGCTGGAGAAGCTGCCGTGCACCAGCGCCTGGACGAAGTCGCCTCGGGCCCGCTCCTCGGCCTCGTCGACGCTGTGCTGCCGCAGCATCTCCGAGCCGATGATCGCCGTGGCCTGCTCGGTGACGACGATGTGACGGGCGGTGTCGTGCGCGCCTGGCTCGACGCCGGGCACCAGAACCAGCACCCAACCTTCGAACGCCTTGCCGAGCCGGATGGCACTGGCGATCACCGTCCAGGCGCTGTTGTTCGGCCCCGCAATACGTTCCACGCGGGTGTCGTGCCCGATGGGGCGTCGTGACGCAGGCAGCTCGGTGGACAGCATGGTGACGATGGAGGCGCTCAGGGCGTCCACCACGTCGTCGCCGAGCCCGTGGTGCGCGACGACGTTGCCGCGCGCGTCGAGTGCCATCGCGGGGTTGCGGGCCAGGTTCGAGACCTCCCGGATCAGCATCGCCAGGCCGGCGCCGCGGTGAAACAACCCTGCCAGTGACGCGTGCACGTGCGTCGAATAGCGCATGACGTGCACTTCCTGGTTCAGTGCGCGTTCGGCGAGCAGGCGGTTGAGGGCGGCGAACCCGACGGGGAAACCCAGTTCGATCACCACCAGACTCGGCGGCAGGCCCGTCGCCAGGAACTCCGCAGGCAGGCTGCCGTCCACCAGCAGTGTGGTGGCGCCACGGGCGGCCAGTGCCGTCAGCGTGCCGTGCTTGCCGAACAGCGCCTCGGGACGGCTGTAGACAGCCACCCCGTCGAGTGGGTCGTGGCGTGAGAGCACCTCACTGAGCGGCAGCACCCACTGCAACTCGGCGTGCAGCCGGTCGGCACCCGCGAGCACCTGGGCGCCCGCCATCAGTGACTCGTCGAGCAAGCCGGCGACGGTCAGCCGGTGGTCGTCGCTGGTTGCCTGCACTGTTCTCACCTGCGCTGTCATCGGAATCGTCGCCTCCTGGCTGGGTGTGGTGTCAATCGGTACACCTGAACTCAGCACACGACCTATGTGCACTTTAACCTGGTTTGCTCGTTGCGACCGGACAACTTGGCCCTGCCGCCCAGGGGAGTGCGTTGGTAGAACTTTTCTCACACCGATCGCACAATCCCCGAATCAAAGCGAGGCAGGCGCATGCACCAAATCCACCGGATCACCCTCGACGACGCTCTTCCGCTGCTGGCGGCCGGGCGTGCGAAGGCCGAGGAGATCGGCGTCAAGCAAACCTTGTGTGTCGTCGACGACGGTGGCAATGTGCTTGCGCTGCACCGCCTTCCGGGGGCACGGCTGACCGGCGTCGACATCGCGATCGCCAAGGCGTTCACCGCCGCCGGCCACGAGCGTGCCACGCACCTGTTCAACGAACCGCCCAACGGTCCGGCACTGCCCGGCAACGAGGCGTTCGGCATCAGCCACATGCTGCCCGGCAAGTTCGCCATCTTCGTCGGCGGATTCCCACTGGTCTTCGACGGTCAGATCGTCGGAGGCGTGGGCATCAGCGGCGGCAACGGTGAGCAGGACAAGGCCGTCGGCGCGGCCATTCTCGCGGAGTTCGAGGCGCTGACGGCTTCGGTCGCTCGCTGACGGTGTGCACCATGACCGCCGATGTGCGCTCTGGCTGGTCATTGTGTACCTGGTCAGCGGTCGGCTGACCTCACTAACGTCGGTGACGTATCCGCACTGTCGCGGAATATCCACCACTGCAGCCCATTTCGTCATCATTCATTGTCAGGAAGGACCCCATCCATGACCGCACTGCTGGGACGCGACGAGTTCCGCGCCGAGCTCGAGAACGCCATCAAGGGCCGTGAGGCCAAGAACGCGTCGTTCTCCAAAGCCTGGGCCGACGGCAAGCTCGAGCGGCACCACTTCGCCCGCTGGGCCGAGAACCACTACCACTACGTCGGCCCGTTCGCCGACTACCTGGCCAACATCTATGCCAACACCCCTGACTACTACACGGGCGCCAAGGATTTCACGCTGCAGAACATGTACGAGGAGGAGCTGGCCGACATCCGGCACACCGATCTGCTGATCAAGTTCGGCGAAGCGTGCGGCACCACCAAGGAACGCATCGAGGACCCGAACAACATGAACGCCATCACCCGCGGACTGCAGTCGTGGTGCTACGCGGTGTCGCAGCGTGAGCACTTCGTCGTCGCCACCGCTGCTCTGGTGGTGGGGCTGGAGTCGCAGGTGCCCAGCATCTACATGAAGCAGATTGTGCCGCTGCGTGAGGTGTACAAGTTCACCGAGGACGAGATCGAGTTCTTCGACCTGCACATCACTTCCGATGTGGTGCACGGTGAGCGCGGCTACCAGATCGTGCTCGACCATGCCGACACCCCGCAGCTGCAGCAGCGTTGCCTGCAGATGGTGCGCTGGGGCGCGGAGATGCGGTTCTCCTACACCAAGGGTCTCTACGACACCTACGTCGCCGCCGAGCTGGCTTCCGTTTAGGGATTTCGGCGTGATTCCGACCGCTCAGCGGTCGGAATCACGCCCAAATCGGATTGGAAAAACATGGCTGAGTGGGTCGAAGTAGCTACCACCAAGGAACTGGGCCGACGACGCAAGTTGCGCGTCGAGGTCGACGGCACCGCGATCGCGCTCTTCGCCGCCGAAGGCAAGGTCTACGCCTTCGCCGATCTGTGTGTGCACCAGGATCGTTCGCTGTTCAAGGGCACACTGCTGCACGGCAAGGTCATCTGCCCCGGCCATCAGTGGCAGTTCGACCTCCAGACCGGCTACGAAGCCGACCAGGACCTCTGCCAGCCCACCTACCCGGTGCGCGTCGACGACGACGGCACCGTCTACATCTCCTTGACGTCGAAGAGCACGACACTTCAGCAGGAGGTCACCGCGTGACCCGCCCCACCTACGCCCTGATCGGGGCCGGCCAGACGTCTGCCGTGGCCGCCCGTAATCTGCGGCGGCACGGCTTCGACGGCCGGATCGTCCTGATCGGCGACGAGCCCTACGCCCCCTATCAGCGCCCGCCGCTGTCCAAGGAGTTCCTGGCGGGCACTGATTCCGAAGACTCGTTGTGGATCCTGCCGGAGAAGTGGCGCAGCGCCAACGATGTCGAACTGATCACCGGTGCCACCGTGATGAGGGTCGATACCGCCACGCGCACAGTGGAACTCGACGGCCGTCTGCCGATCGTGGCGGATGCCGTGTTGTTCGCCACCGGCGGCAGCCCACGCCGGCTGCCGGTGCCCGGCCCGCGCCACGACCTGGTGCACTACCTGCGCAGCCTCGACGACGCCAAACTCCTGGCACCGCAGCTGCGTGCCGGCCGCAGGCTGGCCATCGTCGGCGCCGGATTCATCGGTCTGGAACTGGCAGCCACCGCCACCGCGGCGGGTGTGGCCGTCACTGTGTTCGAGACCGCTGCCATTCCGCTGGAGCGTGCCATCGGCGCAGACATGGGCACACTGGTGACGCAACTGCACCGGGACAACGGTGTCGACGTGCGCACCGGAGCCTCCGTCTCGGACCTGCGCACCACCACCGACGGGGTACTGATCGGTGACGAGGAGTTCGACGCGGTGGTGGTCGGCATCGGCATCACCCCGAACATCGCTGCAGCCAACGCATCTGGGCTGCATGTCGATGACGGCATCGTGGTCGACGCCGCCGGGCGCACCTCCGTGCCCCACATCTACGCCGCCGGTGACGTGGCCCGGCGCTTCTCGACCAGGGCGGGCCGCCACATCCGGGTGGAACACTTCGACAACGCCAGCCGCCAGGGCGTCGCGGTGGCATCGGCGATGCTGGGCCGCGACGCGGAGAACGACGATCCACACTGGTTCTGGTCAGATCAGTTCGGCCGCAACATCCAGTGCCTCGGCGCGTTGCGAGGCACCCCGGTGATCCGCGGCGACCGCGATGGCATGGACTTCACCGCCTTCTACCTCGACGGTTCCACGCTGTGTGGCGCGTTCAGTGTCGAACGGGGAGAGGATATCTCGGTGACTCGCGAACTCCTCGGACGCGAGCTGGACCCCACGGTGCTCGGCGACGAGGACACCGACCTCTGGGACCTGGCGTACGACTCCGAGAACCAAGAAGACATCGAAGAGGTATCGGCATGATCGAGGGTTCGAACTTCATCGGCGGCCAATGGGTTCCGGCGGTGTCCGGCGCCACCTTCACCCGGAGCAACCCCGCCGACCCCGGTGACGTCATCGGCAGGTTCCCGGACTCCGGCGCCGACGACGTCCACCTCGCCGTGGACAAGCTGGCCGCCGCCGCGCCCGCCTGGGCGGCCACCTCACCGGAGCGTCGTGCCACCATTCTGGAAGCCGCTGCCGCGCAACTCGAGTCGCGCAGTGAGCAGCTGATCGGCGAGCTGGTCCGCGAAGAGGGCAAGACGCTGGCCGAGGCCACCATGGAGGTCGGCCGCACCCCGATGAACCTGCGGTTCTACGCCGCCGAGGCCACCCGCAGCTGCGGGGCCACCTATCCGGTGGCGGGGGAGACGCTGCTCTATACACTGCGTGAGCCCATCGGCATCGTCGGGGCCATCACCCCGTGGAACTTCCCGCTCAACATTCCGTCACGCAAACTCGGCCCCGCCCTGGCGGTGGGAAACCCGGTGCTGTTCAAACCGTCCGAGATCACCCCGCTGATGGGGCAACGACTGGTCGAAGCGCTGCTGGCCGGCGGGCTGCCGCCCGAGGTCATCGCGCTGGTGCAGGGCGGCGGTGCCGCCGGTGCAGCCGTGGCCGCCGACGAGCGGGTGGCCGCGGTGACGTTCACCGGTTCCACCGCGGTGGGGCGGCTGATCCACAGCCAGGTCGGCCCGCACCGCCGCGTGCAGTTGGAGATGGGCGGCAAGAACCCGGTGGTGGTGGCGCCCGACGCCGACGCCGAGCGCGCCGCCGCGCTGATCGCCAAGGGCGCGTTCGGGTTGTCGGGGCAGGCCTGCACCGGAACCAGCCGGGTGATCGTCACCGACGACAACCACGACGCGGTGGTGGCCGCCCTCGTCGCCCGGGCCGAGGCGCTCACGGTGGGGCCCGGCGACCAGCCAGGTGTCGACATGGGCGCGCTGGCCAGCGCCGACCAGCACAAGAAGTTCCTGGGCTACGTGCAGGCCGGAATCGAGGACGGGGCGACGCTCAGATGTGGCGGCGACGCTGTGGAGGCCGACGGATTCTTCGTTCGCCCAGCCGTTTTCACCGGTGCCGAACCCGGCATGCGCATCGTGGACGAGGAGGTGTTCGGGCCACTGGTCGCCGTGCAACGCGCAGCCTGCCTCGACGACGCGATCGAGCTGGCCAATGCCACGGAGTTCGGGTTGTCGGCCGCGATCGTCACCAATGACCTGAGCGTGGCGCAACAATTCTCCCGCAGCTCCAAGACCGGGCTGGTCAAGATCAACCAGCCCACCACCGGCATGGCGATGAACGCTCCGTTCGGGGGTTACAAAGCCTCGTCCACCGCCACGTTCAAGGAGCAGGCGGGCGCGTCGATGATCGAGTTCTACCTCAACGAGAAAACCGTCTATCTCAACCCAGGACTGTGACATGACCGAGCAGATACAGGACACCACAACGGAGTTCGTCCGGGTCGCCCGGTCCGGGCAGGTTCCGGAGGGCATCGTGCGCCGGTTCCACTGCGGTGAGCACGAATTCGCGGTGGCCCGGCTCAAGGGCAAGGCCTACGCCACCTCCAACTACTGCACGCACCTGGACTGCCTGTTGTCCTCGGGCAAGCTCCGCGACGACGGCATCGGGTGCTCCTGTCACGGCAGCGCATTCGATCTGGAGACCGGCGAACCCATCAGCCCGCCGGCCACCGAGCCCATCAAGACCTTCCCGTGCCAGGAACGCGACGGCGAGATCTTCGTCGGGCTCAAACCGGGTGAGGCACCCGCCGGACCCACCCGACGACAGCGGCGGAGAGACTGACTGTCATGCGTCCACCCACATTGTCGGCCTCGGCGATGGTCAGCAGCAGCCACCCCGCGGCCAGCCTGGCCGGCACGCAGGTACTGGCCGCGGGCGGCAACGCCATCGACGCCACCCTGGCGATGGCGGCCATGACCTGGCTGACCCTGCCCGGGCAGTGCGGCATCGGCGGGGACGCCTTCGCCGTGGTCCGTGAACCCGACGGTCGTATCTGGACGGTCAACGGATCCGGTTTCGGGCCCGACGGTGGCACCACCGATTTCTATCGGGCGCAGGGTCTTTCGAGCATCCCGATGGATGGCCCGCTGTCCGTCGCCGTCCCCGGGGCGCCGGCCGCCCTGGCCGCACTGCACTCCGGTGGTGCAACCCGGTCACTGGCCGAACTGTGGGCTCCGATCGCAGCGACCGCCGAACGTGGGCTGCCGTGCTCGGCGCGCACGGTGGGCGACGCAGGAGAAGCGCTGCGGGCCGGTGACCAGGGACTGGCGGCCGTGTACCGGAGCGCTCGGCTGGGGACCCTGCTCCCGCAACCTGACCTCGCCGCCACCATCCGCCGCCTCGCCGACAATCCCACCGCGTTCTACACCGGGGACTTTGCCCAGCGCGCCGTCGCCACCCTGCAAGCAGCAGGCGCGCCGTTCACCGGGGACGAGTGGGCCGCCACCGCTGCGGTGACGCCGGAGCCGGCGATCACCGGGAGATACGCGGGGGCGCTGATCCACCAGACGCCGCTGCCCACCCCGGGCTGGATGGTGCTGCAACAGGCAGCGCTCTGTGATGCCTCGGTCGGATTCAACGGCTGGCTGTCCGCGCCGGCCATCGACCGGCTGGCCCGCGCCGCGCGGCTGGCGTTCGCGGATCGATTTGCCTTGTGCGGCAGCGACAATGGCGGCGCGAACTACACCCTCGATCCCGAGCGGCTGCTCGCGCAGCGGCGCGACCTCGACGACCGGTCCGAACATGCGGCACCCATCGAAGTCGGCGCCGGCGACACCACCTCCACCGTCGCGGTGGATTCGCAGGGCCGCGCCGTCAGCTTCATCCACTCGCTGGCCTTCACTTTCGGCGCCAAGATCACCGTGCCCGGAACCGGCGTGGTGCTCAACAACCGCCTGGGCCGCGGCGCCTACCTGATCGACGGTCACCCCAACGAGGTGAGCCCGCGCCGCAAACCGCTACACACCCTCAACGCCTGGATCGTCACCGACGACGCAGGTGAACTCCTGCACGTGGGCAACACCCCGGGCGGCGACGGGCAGGTGCAGTGGAACATGCAGCTGCTGTCTCATCTGCTGGACCACGGGCTGGACCCGGCCGAGGCCGTCGCCGCCTCGCGCTTCACCGTCTTCCCGGGCTCCGACGCCGACGTCATCGGCGCTCCCGATGAACTGCGCGTCGAGGAGACGCTGCCCGAACCGGTGCGGCAGGCACTGGGGGAGAACCACCACGTCGTCGTCCAGCCCGCGCTCGGCGCCGGCGGAAGCGCGCAGGTCATCTCCCGCGACGAGCGGGGCATCCTGCTGGGCGCCGCCGACCCTCGCCAGGAAGGCATCGCGCTCGGTGTCGACTGAGGCGCCTCCGCCGCAGGGCGACTACGTCCCCGCTGTCCTGCACGACGGCATCGTCCACACCGCCGGGATGACACCGCGGCGCGACGGCAAGCTCCTGGTCAGCGGCATCGTGGGGGAGAGCCTGACCGTCGAGGAGGCCCGCAGCGCGGCCGGGTTGGCGGCGGGCAATGCGTTGGCCGCGGTGCGATCGGTGACATCCCAGGACGCCGCGCTGCGATGCCTGCAGATGACGGTGTTCATTGCATGCGGTCCCGGGTTCACGGCGCTCTCCGCAGTGGCCGACGGCGCATCGGCCGCCATCACCGACCTGCTCGGTGCGGGGGCACTCCCGGCCCGCAGTGCCATCGGGGTGGCGGCGCTGCCCTCGGGTGCCCCGGTCGAGGTCCAGTTGGTGGTCGCCGTCAACTGATGTCGAGGTGCGAATCGGTTGTTCCTGGACATGTTGCACAGTCAAAGGTGGTTCCACCAAGCGTATTTCGTGTTGCGAGGCCCGAACGACCTGACAGGATTTCCGGCAAGCTGTTCGGTACCACCGCGTCGCGTATCGTTCACGTGAACCGGACCGGCGGGCAGTGGCTCTCACAACAGCTCACCTTCTCCCCGAACCGATCGGATGGTCCGAATTGTCACCGGCGCACTGGATGTACCTACTCGGCCTCGTGGTGCTCATCGTCACCGTGATAGCCAAGAAGAATGTGGTGGCACCGGCGATCATCGCCACGTTCCTCACGGGTCTGGTCTACGCCGGCAGCGTCACCACCGGATTGGCTGCGGTGTTCAACGCAGCCATGGTGGGCACCCGCGAACTCCTGCCCATCTTCCTCATCATCGCCTTGGTGACCGCGATGTTGGGCGCCGTGCGGCAGGCCGGTGCGGAGACCGTGATGATCCGGCCGCTGCGCCGACTGTTCCACAACGGACACATCTCCTATGTGGTGCTGGCGGTGGTCACATTCCTGCTGTCGCTGACCTTCTGGCCGACACCTGTGTTACCGCTGATTGCCGCGATCCTGCTGCCCGCCGCCGTACGGGTGGGGTTGCCGCCGTTCGGTGCGGCATTGGCGATCGCCATCGCGGGGCAGGGCATGGCACTGAGCTCGGACCTGGTGATGGGAGTGGCCCCCAGTTTGTCCGCCGAAGGGGCGAATGTGCCGGCCGGGGCTATCGCCCTGCGGGCCACGATCATTGCGCTGATCGCCGGTGTGGTGGCCCTGACCATCGCTTACCTGCGTGACGTCCGCACCAAGATGCTGGACCCGGTGCAGGCCGCCGCCGTCGTGTTGCCCGTCGAAGCGGCGTCGGAGCCGGCGGTGGCCGACGGAGGCGACGAAAATGCCAGCGGATCAGCGCGTTTGGTGGCATTTGCGGTGCCGGCGGTGTTCGCGGTGCTGTTGGTGGTCATGCTGCTGGGCCGTTTCACCACACTGGTTCCGAATATCGACGAAGGTCTGGGCGCACCGTTGGTGGGCGGCACCGCGGCGCTGGCACTGGTGGCCGTTGCGATACTGGTGAGTCGCAAGAACTGGCTCGGTGATGTCGGGCAGCATTTCACCGAGGGCATCGGATTCTCCTTCCGCACCATGGGCATGGTGATCCCGGTGGCCGGATTCGTCTACATCGGACTGTCGGACTACTCCGGAACCATCCTGGGTGTGCCCGAGGACGGCGAAACACCGGCCTTCCTGCTCGACGCAGTGGCGAAGGTGGAGCCATTGATCCCGTCGACGGGCGTGTTCGCCGCGTTCGCGATGCTGTTGATCGGCATGGTGATCGGACTCGACGGCAGCGGCTGGCCGGGCCTGCCGTTCACCGGTTCGTTGGCGGGCTCCCTCGGCGACAGCGCGGGTGTCGACGTTGCCACCCTGGCCGCGATCGCGCAGAACGGCGCCAGCTGGACAGGCGGTGGCACCCTGGTGATCTGGTCGTCGCTCATCGTGGTCGCCGGCCTCACCGGGGTGTCGGTGATGGATCTGGCTCGCCGGTTGTTCGTGCCGGTGGTGGTCGGTTTGGTGGTGGCCACCACGTTCGCGGCGGCGGTGCTGCTGTGAGTGATGCCGGCCTGGTCGAGACGGCCGAGCGGGTGCGTTCCGGTGCGGTCAGCGCGGTGGAGACGGTGGGCCTGGCACTGACGCGGATCGCCGCGCGCAATGAGGAACTCAACGCCTTCGTCCATGTGGACGTCGACGGGGCGCTGGCGGCGGCCCGTGAGCTGGACCGAATGCTGCACCGCGGTGTCGATCCCGGGCCACTGGCAGGAGTTCCTTTGGGGGTCAAGGAGCTTCACGCGGTGGCCGGTTGGCCATACAGCAAAGGAAGTCGGTCCTATGCCGGTCATGTGGCGGACCACACCTGCACGCTGGTGTCCCGCGCGGTGGCCGCCGGCGCCATTGCGGTGGGGCTGACGGCATCCCCGGAGTTCGGCCGCGCCTCCTACACCGCCTCCGAATTGCACGGTGTGACCCGCAACCCCTGGAACACCGCGCTGACCCCGGGCGGATCCAGCGGCGGTTCGGCGGCCGCGGTGGCCAGTGGGATGGTGCCGGTGGCCACTGGCACCGACGGCGCGGGGTCGCTGCGGATACCGGCGTCCTACTGCGCGTTGGTGGGATTCAAACCGACGTTCGGTCTGGTTCCCCGCGGACCCCGGCACCGGGGCGTCGGCGACAACGACCACTACGGGGTGCTCACCCGCACGGTGCGCGACACCGCCCGATTCCTCGACAGCGTATGCGGATACGACCCGTACGACCGGGCCTCCCTGCCCGCGCCCTCGCCCGGGTTCGAGGACGCCCTGGCGAGCACGGATCTGCGCGGATTGCGGGTGGCGTACACCGCCAGTCTGGGCAATGGACCGTGCGACCCCGAGGTTGCGGCCACCGTCGAGGCGGCGGCGCAGCGATTCATCTCCGCGGCGGGTGCACGTCGGGTGGCCGCCGATGTCCGGATCGACGCGGCGTGCGGACCGGCGTTTCGCACGTTGACCGCTCCGGACGCCTACGTCGACGTCATGACCGCACCCGGACGGGCGCGCGTGCATCCCGCCGTGCGCCGCTATGTGGAGGCCGCCGAGTCCACCGACCTCGCGGCGCTGCTCGACGCCCACGCCGCCCGGGCGCAGCTGGTCGCTGTACTGGCGCAGGCCTTCGAACGTTTCGACCTGCTGCTGACACCCGCGACGCAGCTACCCGCGTTCGCCGCGGAGGGGCCGATGCCGACCGAGATCGCGGGAACACCCGTGGATCACTGGGGTGCATTGGCGGCGACGTTCCCGTTCAATCTCTCCGGGCACCCGGCGGTGTCGGTTCCCGCCGGAGTGGTCGGCGCAGCGCCCATCGGGTTGCAGCTGGTCGGCCGCCGACACGCCGACACCCTGGTGCTCGCCGCTGCTGCCGTGGCGGCTGCCGCCGGTTGATGACCGTAGGTCATCGCCGCGGTGGGGGAGACTGTTACGACAGTCGTATCGTCGTGGGGAGCGTATCCAGACACCCGGTTGGTGGCCAGGATGCGGGCGGCCGCCGGATCGAAAGGTGCTGCGCCACAGGCGAATACGGGCAGCACCGTGCTGTCGAAGCAGCGTCGCAGGTGCTCGCACCGGACTGGGTCGGTGCGTGCCTCGGCGATGACGGCGGGTTCGATTTCGGTCAGCATCACCGCAGAGACGAACGGTATGTCATGGCCGCTGTCGGCAGCGCCGCGCCAGCGATGTCTACAAACTGCCGTTTCCGCCCGGGGGATCATGCGTACGCTGAGGTAGGTCGATCGCGCAATGGGGAAATGGGATGGCGACTTCTTGTTCCTGCTGGCGCCTGCCGTTGGCGCGCAATCGTGCGCTCGACCTGGTCGACGCCCCGGTGCAGCGTCGGCGGGCGGCGTCAGAAACTGGGTGCGCGACCATGTGCCTTGCGCACTGATGGAACACAGTCTGCGTCGCAAGGGCTGTACGCACCTGCTCGATCAGCGAATCTTCACCGACCGCTAGGGCGGGCGGCGCGAACGGCAATTTGGAGCATTGCTGCTCGTCACCTAGACTCTAGGGGTTGCCGTGGGCAGACCTCGGCTGTCGCCTGTTCTCAGGAGATGGCCCTGCGTGCCTTTCAGTAACAAAGACCGCGCACGACAGGTTATTCGCCTGCCCGGAATTCGGGTAGGTCGGGTTCTCTGGCGTGCACACAGATAAATCAGGTCTGAGGAGATCTAGTGATTCAGCAGGAATCGCGGCTCAAGGTCGCCGACAACACGGGCGCCAAGGAGATCTTGTGCATCCGCGTGCTCGGTGGCTCGTCGCGGCGCTACGCCGGCATCGGTGATGTCATCGTGGCGACCGTCAAGGACGCCATCCCCGGCGGCAACGTCAAGCGCGGCGATGTCGTCAAGGCCGTTGTGGTGCGCACCGTCAAGGAACGTCGTCGCGCCGACGGCAGCTACATCAAGTTCGACGAGAACGCGGCTGTCATCATCAAGGCCGACAATGATCCGCGCGGTACCCGCATCTTCGGCCCGGTCGGGCGCGAGCTGCGCGAGAAGAAGTTCATGAAGATCGTCTCGCTGGCTCCGGAGGTTTTGTAAATGAAGGTCCGTAAGGGCGACACCGTGCTCGTCATCTCGGGCAAGGACAAGGGCGCCAAGGGCAAGGTTTTGGTGGCGTACCCCGAGCGCGAGCGTGTGCTCGTCGAGGGCGTCAACCGCATCAAGAAGCACACGGCGGTCTCGGCCAACGAGCGCGGTGCATCCTCGGGCGGCATCGTCACCCAGGAAGCTCCCATCCACGTGTCGAACGTGATGGTCATCGACTCCGACGGCAAGCCGACCCGCGTCGCCGTCCGTCGCGACGAGGAGACCGGCAAGAACGTCCGCACCGCCAAGACCAACGGCAAGGACATCTGAGAGACATGACCACAGTAGAGAGCAACGACAAGGTTCAGCCCCGGCTGAAGCTGCGCTACCGCGAGGAAATCAAGGACGCGCTGAACAAAGAGTTCAACTACGCCAACGTCATGCAGATCCCCGGCGTGGTCAAGGTCGTCGTCAACATGGGTGTCGGTGACGCCGCCCGTGACGCCAAGCTGATCAACGGCGCCGTCAACGACCTGCAGCTGATCACCGGCCAGAAGCCCGAGATCCGCAAGGCCCGCAAGTCCATCGCCCAGTTCAAGCTGCGCGAAGGCATGCCGATCGGCGCGCGCGTCACACTGCGCAACGACCGGATGTGGGAGTTCCTCGACCGGCTGGTCTCCATCGCGCTGCCCCGTATCCGCGACTTCCGCGGGCTGAGCCCCAAGCAGTTCGACGGCACCGGCAACTACACGTTCGGGCTCAACGAGCAGTCGATGTTCCACGAGATCGACGTCGACTCCATCGACCGCCCCCGCGGCATGGACATCACCGTCGTCACCTCGGCGACCAATGACGACGAGGGGCGTGCTCTGCTGCGGGCCCTCGGTTTCCCGTTCAAGGAGAACTGAGCAGATGGCAAAGAAAGCGCTGGTCAACAAGGCCAACAAGAAGCCCAAGTTCGCGGTGCGCGGCTACACGCGTTGCAACAGGTGCGGTCGCCCGCATGCGGTTTACCGCAAGTTCGGACTCTGCCGGATCTGCCTGCGTGAGATGGCTCATGCGGGCGAGCTGCCCGGCGTGCAGAAGTCCAGCTGGTAACCCCCTCCCTTCCTGACTCAAGTAAATCGCGGCAGGCCAGCGCACCTGTGCACGGAACCGCCGCGAGAAAGGTGACACACCTGTCATGACAATGACGGATCCGATCGCAGACTTCTTGACGCGTCTGCGCAACGCCAACTCGGCGTATCACGACGAAGTGACGCTGCCCCACTCGAAGATCAAGGCGAACATCGCCGAGATCCTCAAAAAAGAGGGTTACATCAGCGACTACCGCACCGAGGATGCCCGCGTGGGCAAGTCTTTGGTGGTGCAGCTCAAGTACGGCCCCAGCCGTGAGCGCAGCATCGCCGGCCTGCGACGGGTGTCCAAGCCCGGCCTGCGGGTCTATGCGAAATCGACCAACTTGCCGCGGGTTCTCGGCGGCCTGGGCGTGGCCATCATCTCCACGTCCTCTGGCCTGCTGACCGACCGTCAGGCAGCACGATCGGGCGTGGGCGGCGAAGTCCTCGCGTACGTCTGGTAGCGGGACAGGAGCCGAAGAAACCATGTCGCGTATTGGAAAGCAACCGGTCGTCATCCCCAGCGGTGTCGACGTGACCATCGCCGGCCAGAACGTCGCGGTCAAGGGCCCCAAGGGCACCCTGACCCTCGACGTCAAAGCGCCGATCTCGGTCTCCCGCAACGATGACGGCGCAGTCGTCGTCACCCGTCCGAACGACGAGCGCGAGAACCGCTCGTTGCACGGGCTGTCCCGCACGCTGATCGCCAACCTGGTGACCGGCGTGACCGAGGGCTACACCATCAAGATGGAGATCTTCGGCGTCGGTTACCGCGTCGTTGCCAAGGGATCGGACCTGGAGTTCGCCCTCGGTTACAGCCACCCGGTGCTGATCACGGCTCCCGAGGGCGTCACCTTCGCGGTGGAGACCCCCACCAAGTTCTCGATCACCGGCATCGACAAGCAGAAGGTCGGCCAGATCGCGGCGAACATCCGCCGGCTGCGGAAGAGCGACCCCTACAAGGGCAAGGGCATCCGCTATGCCGGCGAGCAGATCCGCCGCAAGGTCGGAAAGACAGGTAAGTAACCATGGCTCAGACAGCTACACAGGCCGCCGCCCGTAAGCCGGTGGGCCAGAACGTCTCCGCAACGCGTCGCGTGGCGCGCATCCGTCGCCACAACCGGCTGCGCAAGAAGGTCACCGGCACCGAGCAGCGGCCGCGCCTGGTGGTCAACCGCTCCTCGCGGCACATCCACGTGCAGTTGGTGAACGACCTGACCGGCACCACCGTGGCCGCGGCGTCCTCCATCGAGGCCGACGTGCGTGCGGTCGAGGGTGACAAGAAGGCGCAGAGCGTGCGCGTCGGGCAGCTGATCGCCGAGCGCGCCAAGGCTGCCGGCGTGAACGCCATCGTGTTCGACCGCGGTGGTTACACCTACGGCGGCCGCATCGCGGCCCTGGCCGACGCCGCCCGCGAGAACGGACTCGAGTTCTAAATGACTGACAACGGAAGGACCGCATGATGGCGGAGCAGACTTCGGGCGCCGAAAGCGCCTCGAACACCGGCGCCCCCAGTGCCGGAACCCGTACCGATTTCCAGCGCGGCGGCCGTGACGACCGCGGTGGCCGCGGCCGTGGCCGCGGCGACGACCGTGGTGGCCGTGGCGGCCGCGACGATCGCGAGAAGAGCCAGTACATCGAGCGCGTCGTCACCATCAACCGCGTCTCCAAGGTCGTCAAGGGTGGTCGGCGCTTCAGCTTCACCGCCCTGGTGATCGTCGGTGACGGCAAGGGCATGGTCGGCGTGGGCTACGGCAAGGCCAAGGAAGTTCCGGCCGCCATCGCCAAGGGTGTCGAAGAAGCTCGCAAGAACTTCTTCCGCGTGCCGCTGATCGGCAGCACCGTGACCCACCCGGTGCAGGGTGAGGCCGCGGCCGGTGTGGTCATGCTGCGCCCCGCCAGCCCCGGTACCGGTGTCATCGCCGGTGGCGCGTGCCGCGCGGTGCTGGAATGCGCCGGTGTGCATGACGTGCTGGCCAAGTCGCTGGGCAGCGACAACGCGATCAACGTGGTGCACGCCACCGTTGCCGCGCTGAAGCTGCTGCAGCGTCCCGAAGAGGTGGCGGCCCGTCGTGGCCTGCCCATCGAGGACGTCGCGCCGGCAGGCATGCTGCGCGCCCGTCGCGAAAGTGAAGCGCTGGCTGCTGCGGCTGCGCGTGAAGGAAGTCACTGATAATGGCTGAAGTGAAGATCACTCAGGTGCGGGGTGTCATCGGCGCCCGCTGGAAGGCTCGGGAGAGCCTGCGCACCCTGGGGCTGCGCAAGATCCGTCAGTCGGTCGTGCTCGAGGACAACGCTCAGACGCGTGGCCTCATCAAGGCCGTTCATCACCTGGTAGAGGTGGAGGAGGTCAAGTGAGTGTCATCAAGCTGCACGACCTGAAGCCGGCCGCCGGCTCCAAGACCGCCAAGACCCGCGTCGGCCGCGGTGAGGGCTCCAAGGGCAAGACCGCCGGTCGCGGTACCAAGGGCACCAAGGCACGCAAGAACGTGCCGGTGACCTTCGAAGGTGGCCAGATGCCCATCCACATGCGGCTGCCGAAGCTCAAGGGCTTCCGTAACCGGTTCCGTACCGAGTACGCCGTGGTCAACGTCGGCGATATCGCCAAGGCGTTCCCCGAGGGCGGCATCGTCGGTGTCGAGGATCTGGTGTCTGCTGGCCTGGTCCGCAAGAACGTGCTGGTGAAGGTCCTGGGCGACGGCAAGTTGGCCGCCAAGGTCGACGTCACCGCCAACAAGTTCTCCGGTAGCGCCCGCGAGGCGATCACCGCCGCCGGTGGGTCCGCCACCGAGCTGTAAGAACTGAAACGAGAAGCGCCCCGCACACTTCGGTGTGCGGGGCGCTTCTCGTCGTGTCAGGACGAGGGAACGACGACCACGGGCCGGTAGGTGGTGTGCAGCAACGACTTGGCGACGCTGCCGAGCAGCACCCGCTTGAGGCCGGTGCGGCCTCGCGATCCCACCACCAGCGCCGCCGCGCCGTGTTCGTCGGCGGAGGCGATCAGCGCGTCGGCGGTGGCACCTGCGCCGCGACCCCGGCTGGGCGCCGTGGTGACCACTCGGACGCCGTCGGCTGCGGTGGCTTCGGCGCCGGAGCCGTCGGACACCGAGACGGCCACCACCTCGCGGCCCGGGAACAGCGCCTGTGCGGCGGCCACCGCCGTGGCCGCGCCCGCGGAGCCGTCAACACCCACCAGCACGGGGCCGGTGGCCAGCGCCTGGTACTCGGTAGCCAGCAACGTCTGCTTGGTCACCAGCACCGGCACCGGCGAGTGCAGCACCAGCAATTCGGACACGCTGCCCAGCATGGCTTCGGAGCCGGAGAGGCCGCGGGAGCCGACCACCACCGCGGCGGGCTTGGTTGTTTCGGCCAGCTGGGCCAGGCCTATTCCTTCGCCACCCCAGGCCTGCTTCAGCAGCGCTTCGGCCTCCCAGCCGCCGGCCGTGGCCAGTGCCACCCCGGTGTCTGCTATCAGTTGGGCCTCGAACTTCCCCTCACGCTCGACGGCCTCGGACAGCTCGGAGACACTGCGCGAGGTCAGACGCAACCGCTTGCGTAGCGCCGGGCTGGCAAACGGCGGAGTCTGCACGAAGGTGATCTGAGCACGCGCTTTCGGAAACAACCTCGTTCCGACTCTGATCGCAGTGGTGGCAGCCGGTGATCCGTCGTAGCCGACGAGCAGATCCATGAGGTCCCCGTTCCCTTCATCACGCCGTGCGCCAGGTAGGCGCATACAGTCGTTTCCCAGCTTAGTTTCCCGGCGAGAACCGGTCGGTACGCTCGAGGGATGTTCGCCCTTTCAGGAATTCCCGGTCTGCAGGACGTGCGGGCACTGGCTCGCAAGGTCGACACCGCACGGCATCACGGTGTGCCCAGTGGCTGCATCGTCGAGCTGAACCTCGACATCGTGCCGCCGGAAACCGTCGGCTTCGATCCGCTGGTGGTGCTCAACCGCGGCGGCCGGCCGATGACGCTGCGGCAGGCTGTTGCGGCGATCCATCGTGCCGCCGAGGATCCGCGGGTCGCCGGTCTGATCGCCCGAGTCCAGGTGCCCGCAGCGCCCGCCGGGCCGGTACAGGAACTGCGGGAGGCCATCGCCGCCTTTACCGCCGAGAAGCCGTCGCTGGCCTGGGCCGAGACCTTCCCCGGAACCCTGTCCTACTACCTGGCCTCGGCGTTCGGGGAGGTGTGGATGCAGCCGTCGGGCACCGTCGGACTGGTGGGCTTCGCCAGCAACGCCCTGTTCCTGCGTGATGCGCTCGGCAAGGCCGGTATCGAGGCCCAGTTCGTGGCTCGCGGCGAATACAAGTCCGCGGCCAACCTTTTCACGCAGGACAGCTACACCGACGCCCACCGCGAGGCGGACACCCGACTGCTGCAGAGCCTGCATGAGCAGGTCTGGCAGGCCGTCGCGCAGTCGCGGGGCATCGAGGCGGCGGACATGGACGCGCTGGCCGACCGCGCGCCGCTGCTGCGGGACGATGCCGTGACGGGCAAGCTTGTCGACCGGATCGGATTCCGCGACGAGGCCTATGCGCGGATCGCCGAATTGGTTGGTGCCGAGGGTATTTCGCCGGAGACGGGCAGCGCCGACGCTGAGACCGCCCCGCCGCGGCTGTACCTGTCGCGCTACGCCAAGGCCGCTGCTGCGAACTCCGTGCCGACGCTGCCAGTGCCGGGGCGCAAGAAGAAGCCCAAGGTGGCGGTGGTGACGCTGGCCGGGCCCATTGTCAGCGGACGCGGTGGCTCCGGCGTCCCCTTCGGCAACTCGAACGCCGGTGCCGACATCATTGCCGCCGCGCTGCGCGAGGCCACCGCCGACGACGAGGTGGACGCCATCGTGCTACGCGTCGAGAGCCCGGGTGGTTCGGTCACGGGTTCTGAGACCATCTGGCGGGAAGTGGTGCGGACCACCGAAGCCGGTAAGCCCGTCGTCGCGTCCATGGGTGCGGTTGCCGCCTCCGGCGGCTACTACGTGTCGATGGCTGCCGACACCATTGTCGCCAACCCCGGCACCATCACCGGATCCATCGGGGTGGTGACCGGCAAGCTGATCGCCCGCGATCTCAAGGATCGCCTGGGAATCGGCTCGGATGCGGTGCGCACCAATGCCAATGCCGACGCCTGGTCGGTCAACGCCCCCTTCACCGAAGCGCAGCAGCAGCAGGTCGAAGCCGAGGCAGACCTGTTCTACAACGACTTCCTGGCGCGGGTGGCCGCCGGACGCAACCTGTCGGTCGAGGCCGTTGACGCGGTGGCGCGCGGTCGGATCTGGACCGGTGCCGACGCCCTGGGGCATGGTCTGGTCGACGAACTCGGTGGGTTGCGCACCGCCGTCAAGCGGGCACTGGTGCTCGCCGGCTTCGACGCCGACGCCGACGTGACCCTGGCCAGCTACCCGGGCTCGTCGCTGCTGGATGTGCTGCGGCCCAAGCAGTCGTCACAGCCCGCGGCGGCGTCTCTGCCCGAGGCGGTGGCCGCAGTGCTCACGCAGTCGATCACCGGGGTGATCACCCAGGCCGAGCGCACGATCAGCGGTGCCAGCGTGCTGTGGCTGGGCGATACCCGGCTCTAGCTCAACAGATGCCGGCCCAGCCGCAACGTTCGGCGAGGAAGTCCGCGAGGAACGGTGAGCGATAGCCGTCCTCGCGCCAGGTGATGGGGAAGAACGACTCGTCCATCTCGGTGCTTCCGAACTTCTTGTAGCGGCTGTAGATGTAGCCGACCTCGTGTTCGCTGAACCGCGCCTCCGAAGTGGTGCAGTGGGCGACCACCGAACGTCGCGGCCGGTCTGCGTGATTGACCCCGGAGCCGTGCCAGGTGCGACCGGAGTGGAACACACCGCCGCCGGCGGGAACCACCACGGCGACCTTGTCGATCTGGCGACCTTCGGTGTGCGCTGCGACCCGCAGTTCGGCGTCGGGATCCTCGGGACCGTGGAACTCCTCGATCATTCCCCAGGGACGCCACCGGTGTGAGCCTCTGACCAGTTCCAGTGTGCCGCCGTCAACAGTGGTGTCGTCGAGAGCTATCCAACAGCTGACCCAGTCCACGGGTACCGCCCAGCGGTCGTAGGCGGCATCTTGATGAAAACCCAAGGGGCGCCCGCCGACCGGCTTCCACAACACGTTGTCCTGGCTGATCCGGGTGCCCGGCCAACCCCCGAGGCGCGCGCAGGCCCGGCCGATGTCCTCACCCAACACCAGACGCGCGATGTCGCGATCGGCCTTCCACCCGTTACAGATCTGGCGGGTCAGATCAGCACGGTCTCTGCCGGGCTTCCAGTTCCACTCGTCGGGATACAGACCGGTTTCGAACTCACCGCGGAACATCGGTTCGAACTTCTGGAGTGCCCGGGCCACCAGATCGGGGTCGGCGATCTGCTGGACGACCACAAAGCCGTCCGTGTGGAACTCGGCCACTTGCTCGTCGGTGAGCTCGAGCTGGAAAGCAACTGTCATCAGGGCTGTCTCCTGGTGAATTCGGGCCGGGTCTCGGCCTTGGCGCGAACGAGTACATCGGTGACCCCGTCGATGATGGCGGTCAACAACTGGCCACCGGCCGCGGCGCTGGCAGTGGTGGGCCGCCCGACAACCCCGCTGTGGGTGACGGCGGGCATGGGGTAGGTCAGCACACGCCCCACCGTGCGATCGGTCTCGTCAACCGCCCGCTCGAGGTGGGTCAGCTCCGGCGCCATGTGCATCAACATCGATGTCTCGGCGCTGTTGGCATGCGGATCTTGGGCGTCGATGAGATAACCGGCAGAAGCTGCGGGGGTCACGTCGTACAGCGATATGAAGCGACTGTTCATATCGGGGAACTCGTATCGCAGTGTCAACAGGCTGCTCTGGCAGGGTGGGCCGTTGGTGGCATGGGAGTTGACCACGACGAGTTTGCGAAATCCTGATGCGTACACCCAGCGTCCGATGTCGTTCATCACCTCGATCACTGTCGACACCGACAACGAGATGGTTCCGGGCCAGTATTCGGTGTGTCCCAGTGAGCAGCCGTAGCTGACTGCCGGTAGCGCAACGTCATTCGTGCGCGCCACGGCAGCCCCTGCCACGTGTTCGGCCAGCAGTGTGTCCGTGCCGGTGGGCAGATGAGGTCCGTGCTGCTCGACGGCCCCGACCGGCAGCACGGCGACAGCACCGTAGCGGGCCGCCTCGCCGACCTCGTCGCGGGTCATATCCAGCCAGTTGGGCATGATGCAGTTCCTTCTCTCGTTTCGGTCAACTGGCTCACGGCTTCGAAGGTTCTGAAAACGAGCCCGTGTCAACGGTATTGATTGCGCGCCGGCCCTCTGTTCCGGCACACAGGTAGTAGACCCCTGCGATGGCGGCGACCAGCAGAACGAACAACAGACTGGAGTAGCGGTTGTACCAGACGTCGTCGACCCGAGGCCACGCAAGGTTGATGGTCAGCGCCGTACCGAGCACTGCGGCAAGCACATTCACCGGCAGTGAGAAACGTCCAAGGCTCCACTGCTGCGGGGTCCACCGGCCACGCAGGCGTTGGATCAGCTGTGCCCACACCACCAGCAGGTAGCAGACGAACAAACCGGTGAGGCAGGCGGTGGTGATGGCCGCCAGCGCGTCGATGAAGATGATGATGACGGAGGCGATTACGCCGACCAGAATCGTGGCGGTGTGCGGAACCTGCGTGCGGTGGGGAACCCTGGACAGGGCCGCGGAGAACGGGACCCGCCGGTCACGGGCGAGTGAGAAGAAGATCCGGGCGGTCAGTGCCTGGTTGGTCATCGCACAGACGAAGACAGCGATGATGATGATGGCGGCGATGAGCTTGTAGAAGACCGAACCGGTGTTGCCTTCGATGATCGACTGCAATGGATTGGCCGACGCCACAACGTCGTCGACGCTGCCGGGGATGGCCAGCACGGCGGCCACCAGGAAGACGATGCCGACGGCAAAGGTGGTGACGATGGATGAGATACCCGCCTTGGGAATGACTTTCGACGCCTCTTTGGTTTCTTCAGCCATATCCGTGGCCATCTCGAGACCCGTCCACGCCCAGGATCCGAACAGCATCGCTGCACCGAACGCCGCGAGCGTCGTGGTGTCGGCTGGTAACCCCTGCGGCTCAACGAGCACTGTGACCGGCTGATTGCCGAACCCGACGACGAACAAGACGATGATCAACACGATCATGCCGCCCACCTCGGCAACGGCGCCGATGGTGGCGACGGCCGAGGCGATCATGACTCCGACGAGGTTCAACGCCGTCGAGGCCAGGATGATGATGATGGCGGCCACCTGCTGTTGCGGCGGTGTCAGTTCCACACCGGCAAGGGATGCGACAAAGGGCGATATCCCGTAGGCGACCGCGCTGACCAGCGCGATCTGGGAGGCGCCGTACAGCCAACCCGTGACGTATCCGGTGCGCGGCCCGATCAACCTGCTGGACCACTGGTAGAGCGCACCGGCCAGCGGCATGCTCGCACCGAGTTCGGCGAACATCAACGTCACCAGCAGCATGACGACGAAGCCGATGACCCACGTCCATACCAACAAACCTGTTCCGCCGGTGGTGATTCCGTAGGCGAAGAGGGTGAAGATGGCAGTGGCCACCGACGACGTCGAGATGTTGACAGCGGTGGCGCGTGCGAAACCCATGGTGCGCTTGAGCACTTCCTGATAGCCGAAGTCCTCGAGCTGTCCGCGGTCATCACCGCCCGGGCCGGGTTGGGGCGGGCTGGGTGTTGGGTGTTTGTCGTGTTCGCTTTCGGGCGTGATGCTCATGGTTACCTCACTGAGTGGCTGAATCGTGGGCGACGTGTGTGCCGGACCGGGTCCGATATGCCCGGAACCCGGTCAGAAAGTACGTTCGCGCACTCGATGGCGGCCACAGGTGCCATGAAAATGTGGACAACTTGCACGCTGCCGACAGCTGTTCGGCGCCGTTACGTTTAGCCGACGCAACGTGGCGGGCTCAACCTTGCGCCACTGCGTAACCCAATTGAAACACATGGCAACGAAGCCTGGAAGTCATACCGCACGATCGACGAAGGGAACTGGCAGCAATGACGAACGGAAACGCGGCCACCATCGGCACCGAGGACATCGACAGGGTCCGCAAACTTTTCGCGCGTCACGACATCCGGACCGTGCAGTTCGGGGCACCCGACATCGACGGCCTGGTCCGAGGAAAGTTCGTGCCGGCCGAATTCTTTCTGGAATCGATTGTGCGGCAGGGCTCGTCGATACCCAACATCGTCTTCGGGTGGGACATCGAAGACACCTTGATGGACTGCTTCAGCTTCTCCGGTTGGGAGACGGGATACTCGGACATCGTTTTGATGCCCGACCTTTCGACGATTCGGGCGATTCCGTGGGAACCGGGGCAGGCCATTGTCCTGTGTGACGTGGTGACCACCTCGGGTGAGCCGGTGCCGGTGGCGCCCAGGACGGTACTCAAGCAGCAGGTGACACGTGCCGCCGAACTCGGCTACACCTACTCTGCGGGCTACGAGCTGGAGTTCTACCTGTACCGGGAGACATCGGAGTCGGCAGCGCAGAAGAGTTACCGCAACCTGCGGCCCGCCACCCCCGGCGTGGCCACGTTCAGTCTGCAACGCCATGCCGCGCTGGAACCGGTGATCGGCGCGATCCGTGAAGGCATGCGCGCCTGCGATATTCCGGTTCTGGCGTCCAACACCGAGTACGGGGCGGGACAGATCGAGATCAACATCGAGCACGGCGATGTGCTCACCACCGCCGACCGGGTGGCCATCTACAAGAACGGCGTCCGCCGTATTGCCGAACAGCACGGTTATCTGGCCACGTTCATGGCCAAGGTGGCCACGGATTCGGCCGGTTCGAGCGCGCACATCCATCAGAGCCTGCGGCCACTCGGCAGCCCTGATCGCAACGCCATGTGGGGTGGGGACGGGCCATCGCAGACCATGTGGCACATGGTGGCCGGGCAGTTGAGTGCGATGCCCGAGATGACGGTCTTCTACTGCCCGACGGTGAACTCCTACAAGCGCCGCGTGCCGGGTTCGTGGTCGCCGGTGTCGGCTACCTGGGGATCGGACAACCGGACGTCGGCACTTCGGGTGATCTCGACGAATGAAGGCGCCTGCCGGATGGAGAACCGGCTGCCGGGAGCGGATGCCAATCCGTACCTGGCGCTGGCAGCATGCGTCGCCAGCTCGCTGTACGGGATCGAGAACGAGCTGCAGCCGCCGGATCCCGTTGTCGGAAACGCCTATGACCAGGCAGTCACTCCGCTGCCCAGGTCGCTGTCGGAGGCAATCGGGGAGTTGGAGAAGGGCGGCGTTGCCAGGGCTGCGTTCGGAGACACCTTCGTGGACCACTACCTGGCGTCGCGGCTGTGGGAACGCGACCGGCACCGCGAGGCGGTGGGGGACTGGGAACTCAAGCGGTACTTCGAACGCGTGTGACCCATGACCGCACAGTTCGGCCGGACCGGGTGTTCCGGCTTACGATTGGCCATGATCGAGAATGCGACGGCGCAAGTGGAACTGCGCGTGCTGCGGGACATCGCGCGGGTACTGGCGGGGGCCGGCGACCTCGCGACCATTCTGCAGGCTGTCGCGGAGGCGATTGCGGCAGGCCGCGACAACCGCGATGTGTACGTGTACACCTACGATCAGGACGCCAACGAGTTGGTGTTGACCGGGGCAACCGAGAGTCCGGCGGCGCGCCAGGTGGGCACCCTGCGGGTCGCCTACGGTGACGGCGTGACCGGATGGGTGGCGGCCTCTCGGCAGAGCTATCTGGTTGCCGAGGAGCCGGCCGGGGACCCGCATTTCCTGGCCTATCCCGGCATCGGAGAGGAGCGCTACGGGGCGATCTTCTCGGTACCGATCGTGTCGCGACACGACGATCTTCTGGGCTGTGTGACGGTGTGGGCCACCAACGGACATCGATTCGACCCAGCTGAGGTGCCGTTCGTCGAGCGGGTCGCAGCTCTTGTCGCGGGGGTCTTCGAAACCGAGCGGCTGGCCAACGTCGCTGAAATGCAGACCCGAATAGCCAGTGGTACAGCAGAACTGGCGTCGATGCTGGCATCGGGCACAGCGGCGTCATCGGCGGTGGAGTTCGCTGTCGACTTGGCCAGAGTGGCAGTGAACGCCGATCTCGCTGTCGTGGTGGCGACGGACGAGACGGGCAGTGACCGGATGTTCCTGAAGGCCGCTTCGGTGGGAGCCGGGCATCCGATGCACTCGTCGATCGACTCCGTTCGTCGTGAACTGCTGGCGGTGGAACAGGAGATTCGGACCGCCAGGGTGAACTGGCGCGCAGCGATGGAGGCAATGGCTCACGCCGTCGACGGCAGGGTCGGCGCCGTGGTCACCGCGCCCGTCAGGGCCGGTGCCACCGAACTCGGCTTCATGGTGTGTTATCGGATCGGGCCGGCCCGGTTCACCACCGTGGACGCCACGACATTGGCCTCCTTCGCCAACCATGCGGCGGTGGCCCTCAAGCTGGCGCTGTCGTCCGACGGATCGTCAGAACGCGGCGGGGTGAACTGGTTCCTGCGTGACCTGTCGTCCGGGCATCTCGGCGGAGACCAGCTGCGCAGGCGCGCGGTGGCGGTGGGACTGGACGCCGCGGGCGGGTACGTCTTCGTCGTGGGGAGCGCCGCCACCCGACCATTGCCTGGAGTCCCGGTGGCCGCGGCCCCGGCCGGACCGTCGCTGCGAGACCTGTTGGCATCGTCGCCCGCAGTTCCCGGGTCGACCCATTACGCCACGACAGCTCACCAGACCGTCGCCATCGTTCCCTGGAGCGGTTCGGAAGGCTTTGTCGACGACCTGCGTCTTGCCCTGCTGTCCTTGTGTTCCCGGGTACGGACGAGCGCCGGGGTGCCGCTGACGTTCGGGATCTCGCGCCCCGTCAAGGCGGTGGACGAGTTTGCCGGTGCGCTGGCCGAGGCGCGGGAGGCGATGGCGATCGGGGCGACGCTGGACAATCCGAGCGGGGTGTTCACTCTCGACGACGTGGGGCAGCACCTCCTGCTCAGCCGGGTCTCCAGCGTGGCGTCGGTCCGCGATCGCTACACCACCGCGATCGCGCGGATCGCGGAGTATGACCGGGTGAAGGGCACCGAGCTGCTGGAAACCGTCTCGGTGTTCCTGCACTTTCGCAGTCAAAGTGCCTCCGCCCGTGAGCTTTTCGTGCACAGGAACACGCTGACTCAGCGCCTTGCCCGCGCCTCGCGGCTCTGCGGGTTCGACGTCTCGGAATCGGCGGAGTGGTTCCCGCTGCAGCTGGCGCTGAAGGTGCACCAGACCCGCCGGGGTGCCGAGGCGGCCGAACGATCTGAGGTCGCGCTGCCGGGCCCGGCCGCTGAGGCGCGCTAGGGTCTGGATGCCGCCACCTCACCGGCTGTGTCGGCGGAGCAGGTCGGCAGCTTTCTCGCCGATCATGATTGTCGCCGAATTGGTGTTCACCGAAACGATTCTCGGCATCACCGATGCGTCGGCAACCCGCAGTCCGGTCAGCCCGTGCACCCTCAGCAGGGGGTCCACCACCGAGTCGGGTCCGGTGCCCATCGCGCAACTGCCCACCGGGTGGTAGTAGGTGCTGGTGCCCCGGGCCAGGAAGGACCGCAGCGCCGCATCGTCGGTGACGTCGGGTCCTGGCAGTACTTCGCGGCCGCGCCACGGGGTGAACGGCTCAGCGGCGGCAACCTCGCGAGCGACCCTGATTCCGTGGACCATTCGGCGGATGTCCGATTCGGTGCCCAGGTAGTTCGGATCGATCAGAGGCGGAGCCTGCGGATCCGGTCCTGACAACCGTATCGAACCCCGGGCGTCCGGGACCGTCACGACCGCCAGTGTGAAGCTGTTCGCCGGTGCCACAAGGTGAGGAGGATGGAACGGCACGTGAATGAACATCAGTTGCATGTCCGGTCCGGCAAGAGAATCGGAGCTGCGCCACTGCATCGACGACTCGGCGTGGTTGGTGCGGCCCTGCGGGATCTGTTGCAGCGACTCGTAGACGACGCCGCACAGCGGATGGTCGTGCAGATTGCGCCCGACCCCGGGCAGGTCGTGTATCACGTGCACGCCGGCGGCTTCCAGTTCGGCAGCCGGCCCGATCCCCGAGAGCAGCAACAACCGCGGAGAATCCACCGCACCGCCGCTGATCACCACCTCGGCGTCGGAGTATGCGGTCAACTGTTGACTGCCGTGGCGGAAATCGACTCCGATGCAGCGGTTTCCCATGAAGCGCAACCTGTGTGCGCGCGAGTTCGTCATGACGGTGAGGTTGGCTCTGTCACGGATCGGTCGCAGGTAGGCAGCGGCGGTACTCTGTCGAACCCCATCGGCGATGGTGAGGTCGTGCCAGCCCGCTCCCTCGGCCCGGGCGCCATTGAAGTCGTCGGTGCGGGGGAATCCGGCTGCGGTTGCGGCGTCCAGGAAAACCTGGGAGAGAGGATTGGCGGCGGCGGTTGTCACGGGCCCGGGGAAGAGCGGCCCGTCGGTACCGCGGTAGCGCGGATCGCCGGACCGAACCGTCTCGATGCGCTTGAAGTAGGGCAGTACCGATTCGTAATCCCAACCGACACAACCGGACCTGGCCCAATCGTCGAAGTCGTTGGGGTGTCCGCGCAAGTACACCATGGCGTTGATACTGCTACTGCCGCCAAGTGTGTGCCCGCGTGGCCAGCTGTGGCTGGCGCCGGCGGTGCCCGGCTGGGCGACCGTGCGGTAGGCGTAGTCGATCTCCGTCCCCCACAACGACGGCCACGCCGGTGGTGTGGCGATGCCGGGATGGGCGTCGGGCGAGCCCGATTCGAGGAGCAGGACCTTGGTTGCGGGATCCTCGGAGAGTCGGGCGGCGATCACACAACCGGCGGATCCGGCGCCCACGATCACATAGTCGTAGCTGCTGAACGTCATTGTTTGTCTTTCGTTTTCGTGTGTGGGAAGTCGAGCTGTCAAGGGTCGAGGAGGCATGGGTGGTGGAGACGAAACTGAGCATCGGGGAGTTCGCCGCGCTGACGCATCTGAGCGTGCGGGCACTGCGGCGCTACCATCGGCAAGAGTTGCTGGAGCCCGCAGTGATACACCCCCGCACCGGCTATCGGTATTACGAATTCGACCAGATTCCCACCGCGCGGGTCATCCACCAGCTTCGGCAGTTCGATGTGCCGCTGTCCGAGGTCCGGGCGATTCTCCAGACCGACGACCCAGGGCTTCGCGCCGAGGTGATTGCGGGCCACCTGCGTCGACTCGAGGACCACATCGACCGGACCCAAGCCGCGGTGGCCTCGCTACGCCTGCTTCTCGGCGGTGCTCACGCCACGACCGAGTCCGCAGCCTCGTCGATCACATCGGCCACCGCCCCGGGGTGAGACACGGTGACGGCATGGGACGCCTGGATCTCCACCGTGTGGGAGTTGGCCCGCTCACCCATGAAACGCATGGACTCCGCCGGAATCGCGAGGTCCTCGGTGGTGACCATGTTCCAGGACGGGGTGTCCTTCCAAGCAGCTGCCGTGGCGGGTTCGTTGAGCGCCGATTCCGTGATGGGCCGCTGCGTGGCGGCCATCAGCTCGGTGATCTCCGGCGCCACATCCGCGGCGAACACTCTGCGGAACTCATCCTGTTTGATGTAGAGATCATTTGTGCTGCCGCCGTTGGGAAGTGAGGTCGCAACAGCGTCGAGGGCCGGTCCGAGTTCGGCTCCGGGAAACTTGGCAGCCATCTGTGATGTCGTTTCGCCGGGTTCCAGGATGAAACTCGCGATGTACACCAGCGCTTTGACGTTCGGGCGTCCGACGGCGGCCTCGCTCATCACCGATCCGCCGTACGAGTGGCCGGCCACCACCACCGGGCCCTTCACGCTGTCCAACACACCACCGATGTACTCGGCATCACTGCGCAAGCCACGCAGGGGATTTGCGGCGGCGATCACCGGGTAGCCGTCGCGCTGCAGATCCTCGATCACACCGTTCCAGCTCGAGGAGTCGGCGAAGGCGCCGTGCACCAGTACCACCGTCGGCCGGTCGCCCGGATTGGGAGGGGCCGATGGTTCCAGCTCGGCGGCAGCGCCGCCGCATCCCACCATGAACGCGGCAACGGTGCCGCCTGCGGCCATTCTGGCGAGGGTAGAGGTGATTTTCATTGTGCTCCTCGGGTATTGGATGAACTCTGCGACTGCCAGGTGGCGGCCGCGAGAATGACGGCGGCCACCGCGTCGGGCCGTGAGGCCGGAAGTGCATGTGAGGCACCGGGAACCGCGATGACGCTGCGTGCGTCGGCACGTCGTGCCATGAAGCGGAACGTCTGCGCCGGGATGGCCAGGTCGAGTTCCGGGTAGATGAACCAGGACGGGATGGTTCGCCACGCCGGTTCGCCCGATGCTGCGTGCAGGGCAGCGGTGTTGAAGGGGCGCTGTGTCGCGGCGTTCAGTGCGGCCTGCTCGGCGCTCAAGTCGGCGCAGAAGTGCTGGTGATAGGCATTCTGGTGGACGTAGACGTCGGCAGTCCCGTCGGGCAGAGGGACCTCGTAGAGATGCTCGCCCAAGGTGGCGCCCGGGTACTTGCCCAGCAGATCGGGGGTGGTCTCGCCGCTGTCGGGTGCGAGTCCTGCGACGTAGACCAGCGCTGTGACCTCGCTGTGTCCACGGGCGGCATTGGTGATGACCGCGCCACCATAGGAGTGGCCTGCGAGCACCACGGGACCTTTGATCGCCGCCAGCAGATCGGAGATGGCGGCGGCATCGGAACTCAGCGTCCGGAGTGGGTTGGCCGCCGCGATCACCCGATGGCCCGCTTTTTGCAGCAACGGGATGACACCGTTCCAGCTGGCGGACTCGGCGAAGGCGCCATGAACGAGCACGATGGTTGGTTTCACTGCATGGCCTCGGTTTTTGTTGTCAGAATCGTGGAACGGAGACGGTTTCGGTCCCGTCCCCATCACTGTCACACTCTCGACGGGACAGCGAATCAGTCATTCGACTGAGGTTGTGGGGTGCGAAGCGCTTCGCTGTGCAGTCGGATGACTTCGCTACGGGTCGGCGGCGCCGGACGTCGATGCGTATGCGGCCAGCGCATCACGCAGCCCGGCACGAGAGGACACCCCCAACTTGGGGAAGAGCCGGTACAAGTGTGTGCCCACGGTTCTGGGCGACAGGTACAGGCGTTCGGCGATTTGACGGTTGGTCATACCGCCGGCTGCCAGGTTCGCGATTTCGAGTTCCTGTGCGGTCAGCGAGGCTGATGTCGGTGGCGGTGCGTGTGCCGGACGCAAACCGTTGGCGCGCAGTTCTTGTTGGGTGCGCGCAAGCCATGGCTGAGCGCCCATGGCAGCGAAACCATCACGCGCCAGCAGCAGGTGGCGTCTGGGTTTGTCGGCGATCTTGCGCCTTCGCAGGTTCTCGGCGTGGGCGAGGCGAATGCGACAGGATTCGAAGAGCCATCGATCGGCGTTCGCCGACTCGAGGATGATGTCCAGACGGTCGTCTGCCTCGTCGTCGTCGAGGACGAGGGCCTCGACTGCGCGCTGGATCAAAGTCATCCGGGGCGACAACGCGGCCACGTCGGCTTCTCGCATGGCGTCGAGGTGTGCGTGCGCGTCGGCGTCGCGGCCTGTGCGTAGCGCCGCTTCCACCAGATCGAACATCAACCAGGTGCAGTGCGGCACAAAAGGATTGAGGGTGCCAGCTGGGCTCATGTCCGAGGCGTGGCGGAATGCGGCGGCGAAGTCGCCGGAAGCCGACGCGGCGAGCGCGCGGGGGTGGTGAGCGTAGAGAAGGACGCTGGTGACCCGTCGTGGCTGTGCCCAGCGGCTCATTTCGTCTGCCAGCGCGTATGCCCTTTCGACGTCACCGCGACCGGCGGCCAGGACAGCGCCGGTGTACTGGAAGTACCAGTTGAAGAACGTGAAACCGGTGGTTGCGCAGAGCTTGTGACCTTCACGGGTGAGTTCTTCGGCCTCGTCCCACTGCCCGGTGAGGAAGTCGTCGAGACACAGATGCAGCAGGGCGCCGATGTGCCGCCGCGGGGAGGAGCCGTCGCGCCCCTGGTGGACCAGCCTCCAGTGCGCTTCCCGTGTCTGCGCCATCCGGTCCAGATAGACCGACGCCGCACCGACTCTGATGATGGTGGACGGGTCGCGCTCACTCGGGAGGGCGGTCAGGACTCGGTCCAACCGAGCCGCCGACGTGACACCGGCACGCAGCGGATCTGCGAACGTCGTGCTGGCGAGGGCGAGGATCTCCGGCGGCTCGGGGGTCAGTTTCCCAAGCGCGCGGAAGAACGGTTCCCAGTGCGCGGGGGTGACTGCATACCAGGACAGCAACAGCAGGGTGTGCAAGGCTTCGACAAGGGCGGCATTGTCGGCCCGGTAACCGTGGTCGGCAGTCTCGATGGCCCCCACGAGTAGTCGGTGCGCGGTGTCCACGTCGCCGTCGCCGTTGAGCATCAGGTAAGTGGCGGCGTTCGCTGCGTGTAACGACCCGCAGGAGTCCGGTCCCGCCCGACGTGCCTCTGCCAGAAGGGTTTCCGGATTGCCGAGCGTTCCCCCCGATTCCGCGCCGATGGACGCGGCCTGGGCCAGTCGGCGTCCTCGCGCGTGGGTAGTGGTGCTCAGGTCGGCGGCGCGGACCAGTGCTGAGACGGCTCCCAGCGGATCGCCGCGACGCATCGACAGCCATGCGGCCCGGTCGAGAAGTCCGGCGGCGGTTTCGTCGGGCCCGACAGCCGCTGCCGCCAGGTGCCAGGCCCGCCGTTGCTGTTCGGTGTGCGGCGAATCGGCCAGGATCAGGTGGGCGTGCCGCCGTTCCTCATGGGTGGACATGGCAACGATGGTCGAGCGAATCAGCGGATGCCGGAACGTGATTCGCCGGTCTATGTCGTCGATGAGTACCAACTGTGCCCGCTCGGCCGGAGCGAGGTCGGTCAGTTTGCCACTTTCACCCACCGCCTCGCGCAACACTCGGATGTCGCTGCCGCCATCGAAGGCGGCGATGAGCAACAGCCGGCGGGTGTCTTGCGGCAGAGCCGTGATGCGGGAGGCGAACAGCTTCTGCAGCCGGTCGCTCAGTGGCACGACGTCGGGCTGGTCGACGTTGTGCAGCGGGGTCTCGGACAGTGGGACGGGCAGCTCTGTCAGCGCCAGGGGGTTTCCCTGGGCGAGGTCGAGCGCGCGCTGTCTGATGCGCGGCGCCAGCCCCGGAAACCGAGTGTCGATCAGTTGTTCGGCCGCCGCGCGGTCGAGTGGTTCGACCACCTGCTCGAACAGTCCGCGCCGGTCGAGGACGCTGTCGCTGTCCGTCCGGCAGGACATCACCAGTCCGACGGGAATCCCCTCGAGTCGCCTGGCAATGAATCCGAGCACAAAGGCGCTGGCTCGATCGATCCATTGGATGTCGTCAACCAGCAGCAGGATCGGTTGCTGCTCAGCGACCGCGATAACCAGGGAGAGGGCGGCGTTGCAGACAAGGAGTGCAGCCGGCGGGGGACCGGGGCCGAATCCCAGCGCAACCGACAATGCGTCGCGAGCTCCCGGCGGCAGGCGGTCCAACTCAGTGCGCAGAGGCAGGAGCAACTGATTGAGCCCGGAGTAACTGACGTCTGCCTCGAACTCCGAACCGGACGCCCGTAGGACTCGGGTGTCGATGGACTGCGCCAGGGCTGCTGCGGCGGCGAGCAGCGCGGACTTGCCGACACCAGGTTCGCCGCGGACCAGTCGAACGTCGCCGCTGTGCTGGGTCTGTTCGAGAAAGCGTGTGATCCGGCCGAGTTCGACGCTGCGACCGATTAGTTCTGTCATGGGGCATGCACCTCTCGCGATACGCAATATATTGCATATCGGTATGGCGCTGCTGTCAAGAGCCGCCTTCGCCGGTTTCTTGCCACGGCAACAGCCTCAAGGCTCTCCCAAGGGGAGAGTCAAGCGTTGTTTGTGGGTCTACGAGTAAGCGAACCCGGCGCCTCAGGCGCCGGGATACGTCGCGCTGATGTAGACGATCTCACCGAGAGCATCCCGGTCATCGGGCTGTGGCGGGTGAAGGCCATTGCGGGAGAACAGCTCCGACGTCGGTACCGCGGTGACATCCCAGCCCCGCTGGTCGAGGTAGTCCGCGGCGCTGTGGCGCTGGCCGCTGTAGACCAGCGACGCCATGTCCAGATCCAGACCCTGCCCGGCGAACGCGGCAGAGGCCGCGGCGGCGCGCTCGGCGTCCAGATCGAGGATGCCGGGTGCGAACTCGGTGGCGATCATGCTGCCCGGTGCGCTGAGCCCGTTGATGGTGTCGAACAGTCGGTCCTGCGCCTCGGCAGGAAGATAGATCAACAGCCCCTCGGCGCACCACGCGGTGGGTTGCTCGGCACTCCAGCCCGCATCCAGCAGCGCGGCCGGCCAGTCGTCGCGCAGATCCACCCCGATGGCACGCCGCAGCGCGGACGGCTGTGCGCCCAGCTTCGTCAGCGTCGATGTCTTGAAATCGATGACCTGTGGTTGATCGATCTCGTAGACCGTGGTGCCGCCCGGCCAGGGCAGCCGGTAGGCGCGGGAATCCAGGCCCGAGGCCAGGATCACCGCCTGCTGGATTCCGGCGTCGCTCGCGGACAAGAAGTAGTCGTCGAAGAATTTGGTGCGCAACGCCATTGCGTCGATCATCTGCTGTGCGCGCTCGGGGGTGAAGTCAGGGAATTGGGCGATGTCGAGCTCGCCGTCGACCATCCTGGTGAAGAAGTCGATGCCGACCGCGCGGACCAGGGGGGCGGCCCACGGGTCCTCGATGAACCGGCCGGCTTGTGTGGCCGCGGCGCGGGCCGCCGCCACCATGGTGGCCGTGGTGCCGACGCTCGACGCCGGATCCCAGGAGTCGCCTTCAGTGCGTGCCATGGCTCCACTCTAGGACGGCGGTCAGAGAGCCGGAGTGGTCGCCGACGAACTCCACCGGCTGATCGGCGGGAAGCTCAAAACCCTTGGCGGCGAACGCGAGACCGTCCGCGGCGAGCGCCGCCTGCGGCCACACCGACGGTACGGAGAGGCCGGTCGACATCTAGGCGCTCCTGGTGGCGATCACGGATAGTGAGTTGCGCAGCGGAGCGAGGGCCTCCGATGTCGGGAAGCACTGCCCGTAGTCGGCGAACACGTCAGGTCTCGAGCGGGCGGTGACGTCCCATCCGCGGGCGCTCAGGTAGTCGGTGACCGGATGGCGCTCGCCCGGATACGACAGATCGGCGAAGTCCAGATCAAAGCCCTGATCACCCCACTGGCGTCGGATCTCGGCGGCTCGCTGCCCGATGGCGGCTCCGGCGTCGCGGTGGTACTCGGTGGCCAACGTCGACCCGGGCGCCGACAGCGTGGTGATGTGGTCGAACAGCCGGTCCTGCGCCTCGGGTGGCAGATAGATCAACAGCCCCTCAGCGCTCCACGCGGTGGGCACAGAGTCGTCGAAACCGGCGCCGCGCAACGCGGCGGGCCAGTCGTCACGCAGATCGACCGAGACCGTGCGGCGATCCGTGGTGGGTTCGGCCCCCAACTCGGCCAGCGTCCTGGTCTTGAAGTCGATCACCTCGGGCTGATCGATCTCATAGACGACGGCCCCCGGCGCCCATGGCAGGCGGTAGGCACGCGAATCGAGGCCCGAGGCCAAGATGACCGCCTGCGGCAAGCCCGAGTGGATGAAGAAGTCGTCGAAGAATCGGGTGCGGACCGCCATCACGGTTGTCATGGCAGTCGCCGCCTCGGCGGCTTCCTCCGGAACCTGCAATGAACCGTCGACCATCTTGGTGAAGAACTCCACCCCGACGGCACGCACCAGGGGAGCGGCGAACGGGTCGTTGATCAGGGCGTCGGGCTCGGCGCTGGCCAGCGCGCGGGCGGCGGCGACCATGGTGGCCGTCGCCCCCACGCTGGAGGCCAGGTCCCAGGTGTCGGAATCGAAGCGCCCGGCGGGTGTGGTCACCGCAGCGCAGTGATGTAGTGAACGTCGCCGAAGCCGACCTGGTCGTCCTCGACGGGTATGAGGCCGGCCGCGACGATCAGATCGTTTGCCCGCACCGCCTCCACCTGCCAGCCACGCTCGGCCAGAAAGGCCGAGGCGTCGGCCCGCTCGCCGAGGAAGGTCAGCTCGGAGAAGTCCAGATCGAACCCGTGCTCCTGCCACTTCGTGGTCACCGAATGCATCCGTTCGCGGGCCGCCTCCTGCTCGTCGGCCCTGATGACCGGCATCACCTCGAGGGCGAAGCGGCTGCCGGCGGGGCTCAGCTCGGTGATCTGGTCCAGCAGTGTGTCCTGCGCCTGGCCGGGCAGGTAACCCAGCAGTCCCTCGGCGATCCAGGCGATGGGCTCGGTGGTGTCGAGTCCGGCCTCGCGAAGCGCCGTCACCCAGTCGTCGCGCAGATCGATGGCCACCGGGCGAAGCTCGGTGGTGGGGTGGGCGCCCAGATCGGCGATGGCCCGGCGCTTGAATTCGATGACCTCGGGTTGGTCGATCTCGTAGACGACCGTTCCAGTCGGCCATGTCAGCCGGTAGGCGCGCGCGTCGAGGCCGGACGCAAGAATGACGGCCTGCCGGACGCCGGCCCGGGTGGCGGACTGGAAGAACTCGTCGAAGAAGCGGGTGCGGGCGGCCATGCCGTCGACGAACCGCATGACACCCATCGGGGCCGACGCCTCGGTCCCGGGGTCGAGGTCCTCGGGCTTGAGCTCACCGGAGGCCAGCTTGGTGAAGAAGTCGACGCCGACGGCGCGTACCAGAGGCTCGGCGAACGGATCGTCGATCACCGGGTTGGGGGCCTGGGTGGCCATGGCCCGCGCCGCGGCCACCATGGTGGCGGTGGCGCCCACGCTGGAGGCGAGGTCCCAGGTGTCGTTGTCGGTGCGCGGCATGGTCGTGTCCCTTCCCGAAGTTAATTAGCCGATTTAATAAGATGGTCTCGACACTACGCGAGTGAAACTGACAGGCGCCTGAGAACGACGGGGACATGACGATGCGGGCGATGGGGGACCCGGCTGTTACTCTCGTACACTGATTTGACGCGCGAGGCCGCTGGCTGTGGTTACCCACTCTGGCCTGCCGGTACTCGGCGTAGGACTCAGGATTTACCCGTCGCTGGCCCGGCCAGCCCCATCGGCACGTCGCCATAGAGCCGGCTGCCCAGGAGGAAGAGTGCTCTCGGCTTTCATCTCAGCGCTACGGACAGCCGACCTCAGGCGAAAGATCCTGTTCACACTGGCGATGGTCATCCTGTACCGGGTCGGCGCCTCGCTGCCCTCACCCGGGGTGAACTACGGCAACGTGCAGCAGTGCATCGAGCAGGTCAGTGGCGGCGAGTCCGGCCAGATCTACTCCCTGATCAACCTGTTCTCCGGCGGCGCCCTGTTGCAGCTGTCCGTGTTCGCGGTGGGCGTAATGCCCTACATCACCGCGAGCATCATCGTGCAGCTGCTCACCGTGGTGATCCCGCGCTTCGAACAACTCCGCAAGGAAGGCCAGTCGGGCCAGGCCAAGATGACGCAGTACACGCGTTATCTCGCCATCGCGCTGGCCGTTCTGCAGGCCACCTCGATCGTGGCGCTGGCCGCCAACGGCGGCCTGCTGCAGGGCTGCGCGCTGGACATCATCCAGGACCAGAGCATCTTCGTCCTGGTCGTCATCGTCATCGTCATGACCGCAGGCGCCGCCCTGGTGATGTGGATGGGCGAGCTGGTCACCGAGCGCGGCGTCGGTAACGGCATGTCGCTGCTGATCTTCGCCGGTATCGCCGCCGCCATCCCCGGCGAGGGCAAGAACATCCTCGACAGCCGCGGTGGCATGGTGTTCACCCTGGTGTGCATCGCGGCGCTGATCATCGTCATCGGCGTGGTGTTCGTGGAGCAGGGCCAGCGCCGCATCCCGGTGCAGTACGCCAAGCGCATGGTCGGCCGCAAGATGTACGGCGGAACGTCGACCTACCTGCCGCTGAAGGTCAACCAGGCCGGCGTCATCCCCGTCATCTTCGCGTCGTCGCTGATCTACATCCCGCAGCTGATCACGCAGTTGATCCAGAGCGGCAGCAGCAACCCCGGCCAAGGCTGGTGGGAGAAGTTCGTCGCGGACTACCTGTCCAACCCGTCTGATCCCATTTACATCGCGCTGTACTTCGGCCTGATCGTGTTCTTCACCTACTTCTATGTGTCGATCACCTTCAACCCCGACGAGCGCGCCGACGAGATGAAGAAGTTCGGTGGCTTCATCCCCGGCATCCGCCCGGGCAAGCCCACCGCCGACTACCTGCGCTACGTGCTGAGCCGGATCACGCTGCCCGGCTCGATCTACCTCGGCATCATCGCCGTGCTGCCCAACGTCTTCCTGGACATCGGCAACAGCGGTGGCGGCGTACAGAATCTGCCGTTCGGTGGTACCGCGGTGCTGATCATGATCGGCGTCGGCCTGGACACCGTGAAGCAGATCGAGAGTCAGCTCATGCAGCGCAATTACGAAGGCTTCCTCAAGTGACAGAAGGGTTCGGTAAGTTGAGAATTGTTTTGCTCGGACCGCCCGGCGCCGGCAAGGGCACCCAGGCCATCAAGCTCGCCGAGAAGCTCGGCGTCCCGCAGATCTCGACCGGCGACCTCTTCCGGCACAACATCAGCACGGGCACCGAGCTCGGTATCGAGGCCAAGAAGTACCTCGACGCCGGTGATCTGGTTCCGGCTTCGCTCACCAACGCCCTGGTCGACGACCGGCTCGACGACGAGGACGCGGCGGCCGGCTTCATCCTCGACGGCTTCCCGCGTTCGGTGGAGCAGGCCGTGGCGCTCGAGGAGATGCTGCGCAAGCGCGGCCTGAAGCTGGACGCCGTGGTGGAGTTCCGGGTTCCCGAGGAGGAACTGGTGGAGCGCCTCAAAGGGCGTGGCCGGGCCGACGACACCGAGGACGTCATCCGCAACCGCTTCAAGGTGTACCGGGACGAGACGGCGCCGCTGCTGGACCACTACAGCGCCGACCTCAAGACCGTTGACGCCGTCGGATCCCTCGACGAGGTGTTCGGCCGAGCACTGCAGGCACTCGGCAAGTAATGGTCTCGATCCCCGGGCTGCGCGGGCGAAAGGTCGTGCCGCAACGCAGCCCAGGTGAACTCGACGCCATGGCGGTGGCCGGCTCGCTGGTCGCCAAGGCACTGCGCGCGGTCCGCGAGGCCGCGGTCCCCGGGGTCTCGACGCTGGATCTGGACCGCATCGCCGAATCCGTCATCCGCGACGGCGGTGGCATCCCGTCGTTTCTGGGCTATCACGGATACCCGGGCAGCATCTGTTCGTCGGTCAACGACCGCGTGGTGCACGGCATCCCGTCCGCGGCCGAAGTGCTGGGCTCCGGCGACCTGGTGTCCATCGACTGCGGTGCGATCGTCGACGGCTGGCACGGTGACTCCGCCGTCACCTTCGGTGTCGGCCCGCTGATCGCGGCCGACGAGAACCTGTCGGCGGCCACCAGGGAATCCATGGAAGCCGGAATCGCTGCGATGGTGCCCGGCAACAAGCTGGGCGACGTCTCGCACGCCATCGAGAGCGGCACCCGAGCAGCCGAGATCAGATACGACCGCAAGTTCGGAATCGTCGCCGGCTACGGCGGGCACGGCATCGGTCGCCAGATGCACATGGACCCGTTCCTGGCCAACGAAGGCCCGCCCGGCCGGGGGCCGATGCTGGTGGCCGGCTCGGTGCTGGCCATCGAGCCGATGCTGACGCTGGGCACCACGCAGACCCGGATCCTCGACGACGACTGGACCGTGGTCACCACCGACGGAACACGCGCCGCGCATTGGGAGCACACCGTCGCCGCCACCGACGACGGACCCCGCATCCTGACCCTCGAGCTCTAGAACCGCTGCATGTCCGCCGAGGTGGCTGCCTTGGCTGAAGGAGCACACTTGAACCGATTGGGCACCTACGTCGTGTCCAACTCGGGAGGTTCCTCGTGGACGACGCGGATGGAGTTGCGCTGCGCTCGCTGTACGACGCGCATGCTGCCGCGCTGTGGCGATACGCCCTGCGCTTGACCGGTGATCGGGCCCGCGCCGAAGACGTGGTGCAGGAGACGCTGCTGCGAGCCTGGGAACATCCCGAGGCGATCGACGACACCCGACGGCCCGCCAGGGCCTGGCTGTTCACCGTGGCCCGCAACATGATCATCGACGAACGCCGCAGTGCGCGCTTCCGCCGTGAGTCACCGGACACCGGCATCGAGCTGCCAGGCCCGGACGAAGTCAATGCGGCGCTGGACCGGCTGCTGCTGGGCGATGCCATGGCGCAACTGTCCGCCGACCACCGGGCGGTGATCCGCCGGTCGTACTACTTGGGCTGGTCCACCACCCAGATCGCCGACGATCTGCAGATCGCCGAAGGCACCGTGAAATCGCGGCTGCACTACGCCGTGCGGGCACTGCGACTGGTCCTGCAGGAGATGGGGGTGACGCGATGACGAACGCCGACCCTTATGCCATGTGGGACGCCGCCTACGTGCTGGGTTCGCTGTCCAGCGCCGAGCGACGCGAGTACGAGGCACACCTGGTGACGTGCCGGCAGTGCCGCTCCGCAGTTTCCGAGATCAGCGGCATGCCGGCCCTGCTGTCGCTGCTGGACTGCGAGACCGTGGGCGATGACGCTCCCGTCCAGGACCTGCCGCCGGATTTCGGTGCGCTGATGGCGGCGGCGGCGGCGGCGACCCGGCGCCACCGGTCGTGGTTGATGTTCGCCTCTGCCGCCGCCGCGGTGCTGGTGATCGGATTGGCGACGGGCTTGGCGATGGTGTGGTGGCGGTCGGTGCCGGCCGGACAGCCGGCGCTGGAACTCACAGCGGTCACCCCGTCGTCGTACTCGGCGACGGTGAGGCTGGCTGAGCATGACTGGGGCACCGAGATCATGATGTCCTGCACGTACGCCGACCGGCCCGACGAACCGGCCGACATCGACCGTCTTGTCATGGTGGCGGTCGGGGACGACGGCACCAGGACACGCTTGGCAACGTGGAATGCGACAGCAGGAACCACCGCGTCACCGCATGCCAGTACCTCGCTGGCCGTCGACGACATCGCCGCAGTGCAGGTGGTGGATGACGAATCCGGTGAGGTGCTGTTGGAGCGTGCCCTCGACGCCACCGCGCGTTGAGCGTATGTGCGCGCAGCGATGCGCTTGAATGGGCTGATGCCCGACTCCAGCCACGGCGACCCCAGAGATCCGATAGCTGCCGCCCGCGCGAACTGGGAGAAAGCCGGATGGGGTGACGTCGCCGGGGGCATGGTGGCGGTGACGTCGGTGATGCGGGCGCATCAGATCCTGCTTGCTCGAGTCGAAAGTGCCTTGCGTCCCTACGATTTGAGCTTCTCGCGGTTCGAGTTGCTGCGCCTGCTGGCGTTCAGCCGAGCCGGCGCGCTACCCATCACCAAGGCGTCCGACCGACTTCAGGTACATGTCACCAGCGTCACGCACGCCATTCGCCGGCTGGAGGCCGGTGGACTGGTGCGACGGCTGCCGCACCCCACCGACGGGCGCACCACGCTGGTGGAGATCACCGACCTGGGTCGCTCCACAGTGGAGGACGCGACGGCCACCCTCAACGAGAAGGTGTTCGCCGATATCGGGATGTCAGCCGAGGAGTCGCAGCGCCTCGTTGCCTCGATCGAGACGCTGCGACACAGCGCGGGAGATTTCTGAAACCACGGCTCAGCGCAGCGAGTTGATGACGGCGCTGAAGTCCTCGCCGGCATGCTCCTCGTTGAACTTCGCGTAGATCTCGGCGGCGTGGGTGCCCAGCGGAGCGTTGGATCCGGTGGAGGACACCGCAGCCATCGCCAGGCCCAGGTCTTTGTTCATCAGGGCGGTGGCGAATCCCGGCTTGAAATCGTTGTTGGCCGGTGACGTCGGCACCGGTCCTGGCACCGGGCAGTTGGTGTGCACCGACCAGCAATTGCCGGTGGCGCCGGTGATGACGTCGAACAGCGACTGATCCGACAGACCCAGCTTCTCGGCCAGCACAAACGCCTCACCGATGGCGATCTGCTGCACCGCCAGCACCATGTTGTTGCACAGTTTGGCCGCCTGGCCGGTGCCGGAGGCGCCGCAGTGAATGATCTTGCCCGCCATGGGCTCCAGCACCGGGCGGGCGCGTTCGACGGCCTCGTCGCTGCCGCCCACCATGAAGGCCAGTGTGCCGGCAGTGGCGCCCTTGACCCCACCGGAGACCGGGGCGTCGATCTGCAGGAAGCCGCCTTCGGTGGCCTGGGCATTGATCTCGCGGGCATCGTCGACAGAGATGGTGGACGTGTCGATGAACAAGGTGCCCGGTTTGGCGGCAGGCAGCGCCTCGGCGTAACAGGACTTCACGATGGCGCCGTTGGGCAGCGAGGTGATCACCACGTCGGCCCCGGACGCCGCTTCGGCACCGCTGTCGAACACCGTGGCGCCCTTGGCTTCCACCGCATCACGCAGAGCCGGCACCAGATCGAAGGCCCGCACCGTGTGGCCGGCCCCCACCAGGTTCACCGCCATGGGGCCGCCCATGTTGCCCAGGCCCAGGAACGCGATCGTCGTCATTGACTACCTCTCAACTCGCCGCTCGCGCGCGTGCGGCTTCTGCCCTGCCGATCACGACGCGCATGATTTCGTTGGTGCCCTCGAGGATTCGATGCACCCGCAGGTCGCGGACGATCTTCTCCAGGCCGTATTCCTTGAGATAGCCGTAACCGCCGTGCAATTGCAGGGCTTTGTCCGCCACCTCGTAACAGGCGTCGGTGACATACCGCTTGGCCATTGCGCACAACTCCACCTTGGCGGGGTCATTGGCATCCAGCGCGGAAGCCGCCTGCCACAACAGCGTTCGTGAGGCCTGCAGCGCGGTGGCCATGTCCGCCAGGGTGAACCGGATGGTCGGCTCGTCGAGCAACGATGCCCCGAAGGCCTCCCGGTCCCGGACATAAGCCGCGGCCTTCTCGTAGGCCGTCTGCGCGCCACCCAGGGAGCAGGCGGCGATGTTGATCCGACCGCCGTTGAGCCCGTTCATGGCGATACCGAAACCGGTGCCCTCCTCGCCGCCCAGCAGGTTCTCGGCCGGCACCCGGACGCCCTCGAAGATCACCTGGGCCGTCGGCTGAGCGTTCCAGCCCATCTTGACCTCGTCGGGGCCGAACGACAGCCCCGGTACGTCTTTCTCGACGACGAACGTCGAGATGCCGCGCGGGCCTTCACTTCCCGTGCGGGCCATCACCACGTAGACATCGGAGCTGCCGGCACCGGAGATGAACTGCTTGACCCCGTCCAGGACGTAATGCTCGCCGTCCCGGATCGCTCTGGTCCGCAACGCCGAGGCATCCGAACCCGCACCCGGTTCGGTCAGACAGTACGAGGCGATGGACTCCATCGAGGCCAGCTTCGGCACCCAGGTCTTGCGTTGTTCGCGGGTGCCGTAGGTGTCGATCATCCACGCACACATGTTGTGGATCGACAGGAACGCCGCCACGGTGGGGTCGGCGGCGGCCAACTGCTCGAAGATGCGTACCGCATCGATGCGCCGCAGGCCACTGCCGCCGACATCCTCGCTGCAGTACACCGCCGCCATCCCCAGCTCGGCGGCCGCGCGCAGCTCCTCGACCGGGAAGTGTTTGGCCGCATCCCAATCCAGTGCGTGCGGGGCCAGCCGTTTGGTCGCGAACGCGGCCGCGGTCTCGGTGATGACCCGCTCGTCGTCGTCGAGTCCGAACAATTGCATGTGTGCGCCCTACTTCATTGTCGGGATGACGAATTCGGCGCCATCCTTGATGCCGGAGGGCCAGCGCTCGGTCACGGTTTTGGTCTTGGTGTAGAACTGGATGGACGCTGGTCCGTGTTGGTTGAGGTCGCCGAAGCCGGAGCGTTTCCAGCCGCCGAAGGTGTGGTAGGCCACGGGTACCGGGATCGGTACGTTGACTCCGACCATGCCGACCTGTACCCGGGAGACGAAGTCGCGGGCGGCGTCACCGTCGCGGGTGAAAATGGCCACGCCGTTGCCGTATTCGTGCTCTGACGGCAGTCGCAGGGCCTCGTCGTAGTCGTGGGCGCGCACGATGCACAGGACGGGGCCGAAGATTTCGTCGGTGTAGATGGACATGTCGGTGGTGACGTGATCGAACAGGGTGGGGCCGATGAAGAAGCCGTTGGAGAGGTCGTGGTCGTCGAAGGACAGTTCGTCGGTGGTGCGTTCGCGGCCGTCGATCACCAGGTCGGCTCCGGCTTCGACGCCTTGGCTGATGTAGTTGCGTACCCGTTCGAGTGCGGCGCCGGTGACCAGCGGTCCGTAGTCGGCCTTGGGGTCGAGGCTGTGGCCCACCCGGAGTTGGTTGACGCGCTCCACCAAGCGGTTTCGCAGCCGGTTGGCCGTTTCCTCGCCGACGGGCACGGCGACGCTGATGGCCATGCAGCGTTCGCCGGCGCTGCCGTAGCCGGCGCCGATCAACGCATCGACGGCTTGGTCGAGGTCGGCGTCGGGCATGATGATCATGTGGTTCTTGGCGCCGCCGAAGCATTGTGAGCGTTTGCCGTGTGCGGCGGCGGTCGAGTAGATGTACTGCGCGATGTCCGAGGAGCCGACGAAGCCGACGGCCTGGACGTCGGGGTGGGTGAGGATGGCGTCCACCGCTTCCTTGTCACCCTGGACCACCTGGAACACTCCCGCGGGCAGACCGGCTTCGAGGAACAGTTCGGCCAGGCGCAGCGGCACCGAGGGGTCGCGCTCGGACGGCTTGAGGATGAAGGCGTTGCCGCACGCCAGCGCGGGGCCGGCTTTCCAGAGCGGGATCATCGCGGGGAAGTTGAACGGGGTGATGCCGGCGACCACGCCCAGGGGTTGGCGGATGGAGTAGACGTCGATGCCGCCGCCCGCGCCCTCGGTGAACTCACCCTTGAGCAGATGCGGGATGCCGATGGCGAATTCGATGACCTCGATGCCGCGCTGGATGTCGCCCTTGGAATCGGCCACGGTCTTGCCGTGCTCGATGGACAGCAGCTCGGCCAGCTCGTCGACGTTGTCGTTGACCAGGGCGATGAACTTCATCATCACGCGGGCGCGGCGCTGCGGGTTCCAGGCGGCCCAGTCCTTCTGCGCCTCGACCGCCGAGGCCACGGCGGTGTCGACATCGGCCGCCGACGCCAGCAGGACCTGTGCTTGCACCTGGCCGGTGCTGGGGTTGAGCACATCCGCGGTGCGGGTGGAACCCAACGTCGAACGCTTGCCGTCGATGAAATGCGGAATCTGTGTGGTCATGAGTCATCCCAGGATCGGAAGTGGCGCGGGTATCCGCCCGCGATACGGATCAACAAGATACTTGCATATCCTAGTAATGCCGGGTGTCGGTGCGCAAGGGTGCGTCCGACACCCGGTCACAATCGCCGTTCAACGGTCACCGCGGGGCTAATGTCAGCTCAGATCGGAGGGAGTTTCGGCCATGACCGCACACCCAGAGTCGGCTGAGCCGCTGCGCGGTGGCTACCCGCAGCCCGACACCGTCCAACTGGCTTACGAGGCCGTCGACGTCAATCGCGCTGTTCAGGCGTACCGCTTCTTCTATCGGTCCGTCTCCGGTGCCGCGATCTTCGAGGGCACCGCGGCGGCCGGGGTGCAGCCCAACCGCGCATTCGGATACCTCGACACCCAGCCCCGTCACGTCGGCTTCACGCTCAACTCGGACACCCCGTACGGCGCCATCCTGCTGGACCTGCACGACGGCCCGATGGTGCTCGAGGTGCCCGAGGGGTCGTTCGTGGGCGCAGTGTTGGACATCCATCAACGGTGGATCCTGGACTTCGGTCTGCCCGGACCCGACGCCGGCGCCGGTGGCAAGCACCTGATCCTGCCGCCCGGCTACGACGGTGACATACCCGAGGGATTTCATGTGGGCCGGGCCCAGGCCTACCGGGTCCTGGCGGCGGTTCGCTCCATCCCGGTCGACGGAGACGCCGAGGCCGCGCTGCAGCGCGTCACAAAGGTCAACGTCCACCCCCTGGAGCGGCTGGAAGACTGGACCGAACCGACCTGGATCGACATGACCGACGGCGGGCAGGACACCACCCCGCTGGCGATCGAGACCAGCATCGAATTCTGGAAGTCCCTGCACCGCATCATCGATGCCGAGCCTGTCCTGGAAGACAGTCGTGCGCAGTACGGCGAACTGGCTGCTCTCGGCATCGCCAAAGGCCAGCCGTTCGAACCCGATGAGCGGATGACGCGGATCCTGGAGCTGGCGGCCAAGACGGCGAACCTGCAGATGCGGGTGGAGTCTTTTGCCGACCGCACACCGGCGCGTCTGGTGTGGGATGACCGGCAGTGGGAATGGGTCGCATTACGTTCGGAGAACGGCACATTCGACGCTGAGAACTACCGTGATACCTACGCCCTGGACAAGTGGTTCTTCCAGGCCATTGCAACCTCGCCGGCGATGTTCCGTCGAGACGCCGGAGCCGGATCGCTGTACTGGCTGGCGCTCTCAGATCGCACCGGTGCCTATCTCGACGGTGCCAATTCCTACACGCTGACGGTGCCGCTGCCGGTGCCCGCCAAACTGTTCTGGTCGGTGACACTGTACGACGCCACCACCCGCAGCCAGGTGCAGACCGACCAGGGTCGGGCAGCGCTGCGGTCGCTGTTCGAATTGTCCGATGTAGAGGGCGATTCCGTGACGCTGCACTTCGGCCCCGAACCGCCCGAGGGTGGCGAGACCCGCTGGGTCAAGACCGTCCCCGGTGCCGGTTGGTTCGCCTACTTCCGGATCTACGGCCCTGACGGGCCCGCCTTCGACGGGTCCTGGAAGCCCGGGGATCTGGAGCTCAGTTAGACGGCAGTCGGGGCGCACGCAACTGCAGCAGGCGATGCAGCAGCTCGGGATCGTTTCGGTCCATGAAGGATTCGACCTCGTTGCAGAGTCGACTCAGATGCCGCCGCATGATCTCGGCGGCGCGCTCGCCCTGGCCGCGGGCGACGGCGTCGACCATCATCTCGTGCTCGTCGACGCTCTCCCGGTCGGATCCGTGGGCCGCCAAGATGATGTCGAGGGTGCCCTCGATGTGATCGAGCGACGGGTCGAGGACCACGGCGAGCATGGACTGCACCAGGGGATTGGTGGTCAGTCGAGTGATGTTGCGGTGGAATTCGAGTGCCTTGTCACGAGGGATGGGCCCCCGGCTGTGCAGTTGGGTCACATGGTCACCGATGAGGCCCCGCAATCGCTGGATGTCGTGTGGGGTGGCCACGCGAGCGGCATCGGCGATCGCTTCCGGCTCGATGGCGCGGCGGGCGCGCAGTAAATGGAGTACATCATGTGCACTGCGAATCCGGGTGGCCTCCTGGAGTTCGGTGGCGCTGTTGTCCACCCGGGCCACCAGCTCGGCGCGCTCATGCCCGGCCGCGGACAGGGTTCTGCCGCGGGTGGCGTGTTGCACCGTCAATCCCTGCTCGTCGAGGTCTCGCAGCCGGCGCGCAATGGTCGACTCGGAGGCCTCGACACCCCGCAGTCGCACCGCGGCGAGCAACTGGCGGGCACCCATCGGAGCGTCGCTCTCCCGCAGGCTCAGCAGCAACGCCGACTCCTGGGCCGAGATCACCTCGCGCATCGCACTCCTTTCGCGCTGTCGTGTGGGAAACCCCGGCCACACCGGTGAGTTCAAGTGTGTCAATGATGACGGACTTGGCTGTTAATCCGAGGTAAAACATGCGGCACGGGGACGTAACGCGCTTCGTCGGCCACTGCCTCTGACGTGCACAACTCATCGAAAACGCAGGCTGTTCAAGGTGAACCACCAAGTCCGTCACGTTTGACGGACTGCGGCGACTGGCGACAGCATTTGGGCCAACGGTTCGCGGCGGCAGGTTCGCCCGGACAACCAGCGCAGTACGGAAGGGCCCCCACCATGGTCAACATCGCCCCGCAACCGGGCACATCAACGACTGTGCACCACGATCCGCGACTGTCCAACGACGATCTGGCTCCCACACCGCCGAGCGAGAAGACGTGGGGCTCCTACAGCCTGTTCGCGCTCTGGATGTCGGTGGCGCACAACGTCGGTAGCTACACCTTCGCCGCCGGGCTCTTCGTCCTTGGCCTGTCCGCTTGGCAGGTCCTGGTCAGCGTGCTGGTGGGCACGCTCGTGCTCTACGTCGGCTGCACCATGTCGGGGCTCATCGGACAGCGCACCGGGGTGCCGTTCCCCGTGGTGTCGCGGTTGAGCTGGGGTGTCTTCGGGGCCAACATCCCGGCGCTGATCCGCGGTGTCATCGCAATCTTCTGGTACGGGATCCAGACGTACTTGGCGTCTGTCGCCATCACCGTCCTGCTGTTGCGCATCAACCCCGGCCTCGAACCATGGACCCAACGCGAATTCCTCGGCCTGCACCACCTCGGATGGTGCTCGTTCCTGGCGCTGTGGGTGTGCCAATGGCTGATCATCAGCTTCGGAATGGACATGGTGCGCCGATTCCAGGAATGGGCCGGCCCGATTCTCTGGATCGTGATGATCGCCTTGGCGGTCTGGCTGCTGATCAGTGCCGGCGGCAAGGTGTCGTTCACCGAGTCTGTGGTGGACATCAGCACCTCACAACAGATCCTGCTGATGTGTTCGGGAGCGGCGCTGGTGGTCGCTCAGCTGTCCACCCTGATGCTGAACTACTGCGACTTCGGGCGGTTCGCGCGCAGCGAGAAGTCCGTACGGCTCGGCAATATCCTTGGTATCCCGCTCAATTGGACCGCCTTCGCATTCACCAGCGTGCTGGTGTCGGCGGGCAGTGTCGCCGTTTACGGCAAGGCGATTTCCGAGCCCGCCCTGCTGTTGGCAGAGGTTCCGAACACCGCTCTGCTGGTCCTGGGCGTCTTCATGTTCGCCTTCGCCACCATCGGGGTGAACATCGTCTCCAACTTCGTCTCGCCCGCCTACGACCTGTCGAACGCCTGGCCGCAGAAGATCTCCTTCAGGATGGGCGGTGCCATCACCTCGGTCCTGGCGATCGTCGTCATGCCGTGGAAGCTCTACTCCTCACCGGTGGTGATCAACTACTTCCTCGGCGCCCTGGGCGCCTTCCTCGGTCCGCTGTTCGCCATCATGATGGTGGACTACTACCTGATCAAGAAGCGCGCCGTTCTCATCGGAGATCTCTACGACGCCCGGCCCGGAAGCGCGTACCGGTACTACAAGGGCATCAACACCGTCGCTCTCGCGATTTTCGTTCCCACCGCGGCGATCTCGGCGATCATCGCACTGGTGCCGGCATTCACCCACATCGCGCCCTACTCCTGGTTCATCGGTGCCGCCATTGCCGCGGTCGGGTACTGGGCGGTGATGAACCGACGCATCAACAGCACCGCGGCGGTCACCGCATGACCGCCCCCGTGACAGTCGGCCTCGCCGTCCTGGGCCGGCGAAGCAGAACCGCCCTCCAGTCCGTGGTCACCGGTCTGCTCGACCGCGACATCCCAGTGGTGGTGGCCGGTGCGCTCGACGAGCTGTCCGACGACGAGGCGGCCCTGCTGCACCGGCCCGACGGCGACTACCCCGTCCACATCCCGGTGACCGGGGCACTGTCGATAGACGTGCCGCGCAACGACATCCGGCCGCACGCCCAGCGTGCCATCGACACCCTCGCCACAGCCGGCGCTGATCTGATCGCGGTGCTGTGCGCCGCCGACCTCGGTCGGTTCACAGCGCCGGTACCCCTTGTCGAACCGCCCACGCTGGTACCGGCGTTCACCGCGTCGGTGATCACCGAGGGATCCATCGATGTGGTGGTGCCACACCCGGGCCAGCGGGAACACGCGGCCAAACACTGGAGTCACGCGGGCTTCAGCCCACGGGTGAGCGCTGTGGCTCCCAACCGTGACGACACTGCGGTACACCTGGCCGAGATTTCCCGAAGCGCCCGCGAAAGCAATTCACGAGCAATAGTTCTCGACTGCTTTGGCTTCGGCGCGGCCGAGGCGCATGCGGCTGCGGCGAGCCGGCTCCCGGTGATCTCGGCGCGCTCCGTCACCGGGCATGCCGTAGCCGCGCTGGTCACCCCCATCTGACACTCAACCCGATCGAGAGGAACGTCTTCATGCACAACCCCCGCAGCCTGCCGTGGGCTGACCAACCCACCCCCGGTCCCACCCGCGACCTCCTCGGCTACGGCCGGCACGGTGTCCGCGCGCGCTGGCCGCACAACGCCAAGGTGGCCCTGGCGCTGGTGATCAACTTCGAGACCGGCGCGGAACGATCCTGGCCTTCCGGGGATCGACGCAACGACCGAATCTTCGAGTTTCCCTATGAGGTCGACCACCGCTACCGGGACCTGGCTGCGGAGTCTGTCGCGGAATTCGGTGGCAGGGCTGGAATTTGGCGTTTGCAAAGACTTGTCGACGACCTCGGTGTCCGTGCCACCTTCTCCGGCTGTGCCGTCGCTTTCGACCGCAACCGGGAACTGGCCGCCTACGTGGGGGAGTCGGATCACGAGGCCAGTTCACACGGCTGGCGGTGGGAGGAAGCCTGGCTGTTGTCCCGCGAGGAGGAGCGCGAACGTATCGCGGCCGCGGTGGAGATGATCGAATCGGCTGTGGGCCGGCGTCCGGTCGGCTGGCAGTCGCGCCACAGTGGATCCACCAACACCCGGGAACTCGTCGTCGAGGAGGGTGGGTTCTGGTACGACTCGGATTCGGTGGCCGATGACGTCCCTTACTTCACCACCGTGGGGGACAAGCGACATCTTGTCCTGCCCTACAGCAGCGTGTACAACGACCACCGCTTCGTGATCGCGCAGGGATACTCCGAACCTCGCGACTTCTTCGAGAACTGCAAGCACGGAATCGACTACCTCCGGATGGAGGGCCAGACGCATCCGAAGATGATGACCATCGGCGTCCACGCCCACTGGATGGGGCAGGCCAACCGTGCATCCGCCCTGCGGATGTTTCTCGAGTACGTGCTCTCCCTCGGTGACGTCTGGGTTGCCCCGCGCGCCGACATCGCGCGATGGTGGCTGGACAATCACGAGTCCTTCGAAACCGGTAGCGATACGGCACTCGCGAAAGCCGGTGTCTGACATGATCGGTGATCCGTTTTCCCGACGTTCCTTCTTCCGCGGGGCCGCACTTCTGGGCGCCGCGGCCGCGGCGCCCATCGGGTTGTCCGCCTGCGCCGGCGGTTCGAGCAGCGGTTCGGGTGGTTCGGGGCAGGTGACGATATGGAGCGTCAAGGACCCCCAACACTCCGCACAGCTGGTCTACGCCGCCGAGACCGGTCTGTTCGAGCAGGAGGGTCTCGACGTCGAGGTCAGCTACATCGTCAACGGCCCAGATCTTCCGAGTCTGGCCGCCAGCGGGGAGATCGGTCTGATGTCGGCCACCGTGGACATGGTGGCGTCGCTGCGGGAACAGAATGTCGACTTCAGCTGGCTGATGAAGCTCTCCGAGATCTCCAATACCCAGGGTGTGGTGCTGGCGGCCGACTCCGGCATCAGCAGCCCCGCCGAGCTGGCGGGCAAACGCATGGGGATGTACAAGGGCGCCGCTGTGGAACTGGCAGTGCTGAACATGGCCGCGGCCAACGGAGTGGACTTCAACGCGATCGAGTTTGTCAATCTCGAACCGCCGGAACAGATGTCGGCACTGCTGCGAGGTGACATCGACGCGATGGCATGCTGGGAGCCCTTCATCGGGAATGCTGTCGATAGTGGCGGGACGAAGTACTTCACCGGTAACCGGTCCTTCATCACCGGGGTGGAGACCCCGGTGGACTGGCTGTACCTCACCACGGGACTGACGGCATCGGCGCCGTTCATGGAGCAGTCGCCCGAGGTCATCACCGCCGTGATGCGCGCGTGCCTGGCCGCCACCGAGGCCATCAACGCCGACACCCCGGCGGCTGCCACGGTGATCGCAGGGCCACTCGACATTCCCGAGGACCAGTTGCTGCCGATCCTGCAGGCCAACAGCTACGACTCGGTGATCGATCAACGGTTCGTCGCGGGCTGGACCGACTACCTGACCTGGGCTGCCGCTCCGCAGCAGCAGTTCCTGCGCCAGAGCTGGAATCCCCTGGACCTGACCGACTTCACGCTGTTCGAAACACTCGATCCCGACGCCGTCCAGATCTGACACAGACACTTCAGGAGCATCCGATGTCACACGCCGCCTTGACCTTCGACCGGGTGCGGCAGCAGTTCACCTCCCGCAGCAACGTCACCACAACGGTGCTCGACGATCTCTCGCTCACAGTGGCGCCGAATGAGTTCCTCTGTGTCCTCGGGCCCAGCGGCTGCGGAAAGTCCACGCTGTTGAATTTGGTTGCGGGCTTTGCCCGGCCCACCGGCGGAACGATCCGGGTGGGAGACCGGCCGATCAAGGGTCCCGGTCCCGACCGCGGTGTGGTGTTCCAGCAGTACGCGCTGTTCCCGTGGTTCACCGTCGAGCAGAACGTGGAACTGGGCCCCCGGGTGCGGCGCTTGCCCGCCGAGCAGCGGCGCGTCCGGGTCGACGATGTGCTGCGCCGGGTGGGGCTGTATGAGCAGCGGTCCATGTTTCCCAGAGAACTCTCCGGCGGCATGCGGCAACGCGTCGCGATCGCCCGCACCCTGATCAACGATCCCGAGGTGATCCTGATGGACGAACCCTTCGGGGCCCTCGACGCGCAGACACGCGAACGCATGCAGAACGATCTGTTGACCGTCTGGCAGCAACAGCGCTGCACGGTGCTCTTCGTCACCCACAGCGTCGAGGAAGCGGTGGCACTCTCGGATCGCATCCTGGTTCTGGGCGCACATCCGGATTGTGCGCCCAGGCTGATCACCAACCCCCTTGACCGGCCGCGCGACAACCTGTCCGACGAGTTCGTCGAACTGGAACGGACAGTGCGCAGCGCGTTGCAGGCGGCGGCCGCGCCGCAGGAAGGCCGCCATGTTGCGTGAAGCACCCGCGGTGCAGGCCCCCGGGATCTCGGCTCGTCGATCCGGCATCCGCGTTCCGGCCAAGGGGCTCACACTGGTGGCGCTGGTGGCGCTCTGGCAGGCCGTCGCGGTGATCAACGACCGGATCGGTTTCTACAACGGCATGTTGGTGCCCTCGCCGGCAGCCGTGGGGCAGGCGCTGATGCGACTGTCGGCCGACGGTCAGTTGTGGGCGGGGATCGCCGCGTCCTCGGGCCGGGTGTTCGCCGGGCTGGCCATCGCGGTGCCGCTGGCCGTGGCGATGGCACTGTTGACCACGTCGGCCAGGATCTTCGACGTGCTGATCGACCCGGTGATCGAGGTGTTGCGTCCGGTCCCCACACTCGCACTGCTGCCCATCTTCATCCTGTGGTTCGGTATCGGCGAAGGGTCGAAGATCATGCTGATCGCGTTCAGTACGTTCTTCTTCGTGTACGTCACCACCGTGGAGGCGATCCGCGGGATCGACCCACTGCTGCTGCGCGCCGCGCAGACCCTCGGTATGTCGCGTCTGCAGAGCTATCGGTTCGTCACGGTGCGAGGTATCGCCCCGCAGGTCCTGGTGGGGATCCGGCTGGCGCTGGCCACCGCGTGGTTCCTGGTGGTGGGTGCGGAGTTCATCGCCGCCGACAGCGGCCTGGGCTACCTGATCAACTTCTCGAGGATCTGGTTCCGGGTCGGCGATATGATCGCCGCTGCCGCGGTGATCGGTGTGCTGGGGCTCCTGAGCAACTACGTGCTGACGTTGATCGAACGTCGGGCCTTCCCATGGCGCGAACGCGCGGAGCATTGATGGCCACCGTATTCGTCACCGGTGTAGCAGGATTCGTCGGCTCACGCGTGACCCGCACGCTCCGCCAACGAGGGCACCATGTCATCGGCACCGACATCGCCGACGGACTGGATCTGCGTGACACCCGCTCGGTGAGCGCCGCGATCGGCGCAGGTGCTCCCGACGCGGTGGTGCACCTCGGTGGCGTGTCCGGGCCCATGCTGTTGGCCGACGATCCAGCCGCCGTGGTCGACATCAACTGTGTCGGCACCGCGAACGTGCTGGCGGCGAGTCACCGTGCCGAGGTGCCGACCGTGGTCTACGCCGCGTCCGTGGCCGCCTATGCGGACGGCACGTCGGAGAACGCCGGACCGGACTCGATCTATGCCGTCACCAAGCGATTCGGTGAGGACCTGCTCGACTACTACCGCCGTCAGGGCCGCCGGCGCTGGACGTCGGTGCGGGTCGGATCGGTGTACGGATCAGGCCGGGTCACCTCGAACCCCATCATGGAGATGATCGCTCGAGCGCGCGGCGGCGACCCGGTGGTGGTCGATCCTCGCGCCGTCGAACCCCTGGTCCACATCGACGACTGCGGCACGCTGCTGGCCGGTTTGGTGGAGGTGGCCGAACCCGCCGCCTGTTATGAGCTGGTGGAGCGGGTGGAGAATCATCGGGTGATTGCAGAAACGGTTGTACGAGAAGCACTCTCGAGATCGACGATCGTTCTCGACGAATCGGCGGCCGCCCCGCCGCCGTATCCCTGCGCCTTCGATGTCACGCCTCTGTTGCGCGACACCGGGCAACCGACCATGACATCGCTGGACGAGGGAATCCGGCAGATACTGGAGACCTTGTGAAGTCGGATCGTGAACCGCTGCTCGCAGGCCGCTCCGCGGTGGTGATCGGAGGGGCAGGTGGAATCGGGCGGGCCATAGCGCACGCCTTCATCGCGGAGGGGGCCGCGGTGACGATGGCCGACCGAGCCTACGGCGCCGACGGTGAATCACCGGAGGTCCCGGGAGCATGGCGGGCGCCCATCGACGTCACCGACCGCCACTCGGTGCGTGCGGTGCTGGCGGGTGTGGAATCACGAACGGGCGCAGTGGACATCCTGGTCAACAGCGCCGGCTTCATCCACGAGGCCCCGCTCGACGAGATCAGCGCGACGCTGTGGGAGCTCAACCTCGCGATCAACCTCACCGGGGTCTTCAACGCCTGCCAGGCCGTGGTGCCGGTGATGCGCCGCCGCGGCGGCGGTCGCATCATCAACATCGCCAGCCAGGTGGGCCAGATGGGTGGTGAGCGTTTTGCTCCGTATGCCGCGGCGAAGGCCGGGGTCATCGGACTCACCAAGTCGCTGGGACGTGAACTCGCCCGGGAAAACATCCTGGTCAATGCCATCGCGCCGGGACCCGTCGACACCTCTTTCGTCCGCGACCTGGACCCGCAGACCCTGGCCGGGAAAGCGGCCGGCCTGCCACTGGGCCGGTCGGGAATCCCGGACGAAGTGGCTCCGTCGGCGGTCCTGCTGGCCAGCGACCCGGGCGGCAATCTGTACGTGGGCCAGACCCTGGGGCCGAACTCCGGAGATGTGATGCTCTGAGTTCCTCAGTCCCGTAACCGGTTGCGCAGCGCCTCGGTGAATTCCCGTGTCGCCGCCCAGGTGGGCAGGATGCCCGCCTGGCGGGCCTGCTCCAGGCTCGGCGCGTCGCGATCGCGGTCCGAGAGCACCCATTCCGCGCCGAACACCGTCGTCGGCCACTCGATACCCAGGCTGGGATCAAGAGGTGACACGGTGTGCTCGCGGTCGGGGGCGTACTCGGAGGAACAGAGGTACATCACCTTCGAATCATCATGCAGGGCAAGGAATCCGTGTGCCAATCCGTCGGCAAGGTACACCGAGCGATGTTCGTGGTCATCCAGCATCACCGCATCCCACAGCCCGAACGTGGGGGAGCCCACCCGGACGTCGACCACCACGTCGAACACCGCACCATGCACGCACGTCACATACTTGGCCTGCCCGGGTGGCACGTCGCTGTAGTGCAGACCGCGCACCACACCTGCCGAGGACACCGAACAGTTGGCCTGGCGTAGGTCGAACCGGTGTCCCAACGTGGCGCTGAACTCGTGGTCGGTGAACCACTCGAAGAACGTGCCGCGATCGTCGTGACGCAGCGTCGGGATGATCTCCCACGCGCCCGGCACCCTGAGCTCACGAAACACCATGTCACTGACCACGTTCGGAGTAGCCGACTTCGACAGCGTCCTTGAGTGGCTCCCACCACTGGCGGTTGTCGCGGTACCAGTCGATGGTCTCGCTCAGCGCGGCGCGGAAGTCCGAATGCCTGGCCTTCCATCCGAGCTCACGCACCGACGAAGGATCGATCGCGTAGCGCAGATCATGGCCGGCCCGGTCGGCCACGTGGTCGAAATCGTCGACATCGCGACCCATCAACGTCAGGATCTCCTGCAGCACCGCGAGATTGGTGCGTTCGCAGTCGGCCCCGATCAGGTACGTCCGACCGGGTTCGCCGTCCTCGAGGATGCGCCGGACGGCGTCGTTGTGGTCACTGACGTGAATCCAGTCGCGCACGTTGGCGCCCATCCCGTAGAGCTTGGGGCGTCGGCCCGTCAGGATGTTGGTGATCTGGCGGGGGATGAACTTCTCCACATGCTGGTACGGCCCGAAGTTGTTGGAACAGTTGGAGATCGTGGCGCGCACGCCATAGGAGCGCACCCAGGCCCGAACCAGCATGTCGGAAGCTGCTTTGGTCGACGAGTACGGACTCGACGGGTTGTACGGCGTTGCTTCGGTGAACCGCCGATCGGAGTCCAACTCGAGGTCGCCGTACACCTCGTCGGTAGAGATGTGGTGCAGCCGCGACCCGTGCCGGCGTACCGCCTCCAAGACGGTGAACGTGCCGACCACATTGGAGTGCAGGAAGGTCTGTGGGTCGGTCAGTGAGTTGTCCACGTGTGTCTCGGCGGCGAAGTGCACCACGGCGTCGGACTCGGCCACCAGATCATCGACCAGTTCGGCGTCGGCGACATCGCCTTGCACCAGACGCACGCCGAGCCCGTCCAGTGCATCTCTGCTGCCGGCATACGTAAGCGCGTCGAGCACCGTCACCCGGTCACCCGGATAGTCACGCACCGCCGCGTGGACGAAGTTGGCGCCGATGAAGCCGGCGCCACCGGTGACGAGCAGCCGCATGGCTAGACCCTAGCCTGATCGACGAGGTGGGCGAGGGGCGAGCCCAGGGGAGGAAGCGGCAGGCTCAATGGCTCAGCTGGACAGCCCCAGGGGCCCGGCGAGCTCGGCCAGCGTCGGCACCAACTCGTCCTTGCTGCCCAGCACCTGGACACAGACGTGGTCGGCGCCGGCGTCGAGGTGTTCGGTGAGCCGGGCGGCGATGGCCTCCGGGGTGCCGTAGGCCACCACGGAATCGATCAGCTTGTCGCTGCCGGGCTGCTCGACGTCGTCGGAGGTGAATCCGAGGCGGCGCCAGTTGTTCACGTAGTTGCTCAGGCCGAGGTAGAACTCGACGGTCTTGCGGCCCAGCTCGCGCGCCTTCTCGACATCCGTGGTCAAGACCACTTTGTGCTCGGGGGCCAGGTACACGGTGTTGCCGACCAGCTCCCGCGCCTGCGCGGTGTGCTCCGGTGTGGTCAGGTAGGGATGGGCACCCGCGCTGCGGTCGCGGGCCAGCTTCAGCACTTTCGGGCCCAGCGCCGCGAGCACCCGACGACTGGTCGGCACGGTCTTGGCGTCCAGAGCATCCAGGTAGGACACCAGCGCGTCGTACGGTTTGACGTACTCCTGGGTGTGTTCGGGATGTCCGGCGCCGATGCCGAGGAGAAACCGTCCCGGATAGGCCTTCTCGATGCGGTGGTAGGAGTCGGCCACAGTGTCGGCGTCCGCCGACCAGATGTTGACGATGCCGGTGGCGATCTGCAGAGTCGAGGTCTGCTCCAGCATGGGTTCGACGAAGCTCAGATCCGCGGGCGGAGACGCGCCCACCCAGACTGCGCCGTAGCCCAGTTGCTCGATCTCTTTGGCCTGCTCCGGGGTGACCGGCCCGCCGGTCCATACCCCGAACCGGCCCAGATCGGGCTTGAGCGAAACGGCGTCAGTCATCAGGGGAATCCCATCTCTATCGAAGACCCAACGGGCCTGCGAGCTCGGCCAGTGCGGGTACCAGCTTGTCAGGTGCGGTCAGCACCTGAACGGGCACATGGTCGGCGCCGGCGTCGAGGTGAGCTTTCAGCTTCCCCGCGATGGCGTCGACCTCGCCGTAGGCGATCACGGCGTCGATCAAGGAATCACTACCCGGTTTCGCCACGTCTTCATCACTGAAGCCGAGACGTTTCCAGTTGTTGACGTAGTTGGCCAGGCCCAGATACACCTGCAGCATCCTTCGGCCGACGTTTCGCGCTTCGTCCGCGTCGGTGGTCAGTACCACCTTGTGTTCGGGTGCCAGAAAGGCCTCCGGCCCGATCAGCTCACGGGCTTGCGCGGTGTGCGCCGGTGTTGTCAGGTACGGATGCGCACCGGCGCTGCGTCGTGCCGACAGTTTGAGAACCTGCGGTCCCAGCGCGGCGACCACCCGGCGGTCCTTGGGCACGCCGTGCCGATCGAGGGCATCCAGATACTCGGTCAGAGCGTCGTACGGTTTCTTGTACTCGGTGTGTGCCTCGGGATGCCCGACACCGATGCCGAGGAGAAATCGCCCCGGATAGGCCTGCTCGATGCGGTGGAAGGACTCCGCGGTAGGCCCCGGCTCGGCGGTCCAGACATTGACGATTCCGGTGGCCACCTGCAGTTTGTCGGTGACTTCCAGGACACTGTCCACCCAGGACAGTTCGGCGGCAGGCGACCCGCCGGCCCAGATGGCGCCGTAGCCCAGCGCCTCGATGTCCCGCAGTTGCTGTGGGTCCAGCTGCGCCCACATCGAGTGACTGCCGAAAACGCCGTAGATTCCGAGATCGGGTTTCCTCACTCCTGCCACAACCTGACCTGCGGCGGGGTCTATTCCGTTTCGCTCGCCATGATCTCGATGGGGGTGGCGGCCTCCGGGGCGGGCGCCTGCAGCGGCAGGCACACGATGAAGCGTGTGTCACCGGGCTTGGACTCCACCGACAGGTTGCCGTGGTGCTTCTCGACGACGACACGCCAGGCCAGGTCGAGCCCGAGTCCGGTGCCCTTGCCCACCGGCTTGGTGGTGAAGAACGGGGTGAAGATGCGCTCGATGATGTCGGCGGGTATGCCGGGCCCGTCGTCGCAGATCTCGATGCGCACCATGCCGTCACCTTCACGCATGGTCCGCACCGTCAGGGTGCCGTGGCCGTCCATGGCCTGGATGGCGTTGTCGATGATGTTGGTCCAGACCTGGTTGAGATCGCCTGGGTAGCAGAGGATTTCGGGGAGGCTGGAGTCCCATTCCTTGACGATGGTGACGGGTTTGTCCTTGCCCGCCATCCCGATCTTGTCGCCGAACATCATCATGGTGCTGCGCAGTAGGTCGTGGACATCGGCGCTCTGGTAGGCGCCGCGGTCCATCTGCGAATACTGCTTGGCCCCGGCGAGCAGGGCCGAGATGCGCTTGCTGGCCTCGGCGATCTCACTCATCCGCAGCTCGTTGTCGATGGTGTACTTCAGCCAGCCGATCGCGGACTGCAGCGATGCCGAGGCATCCACCTCGTCCACCAGCGCCGACACTCGTTCCAGCCAGTCGGTGTCCAAGCCGGCTTCGACGAAGGTGGGTGCGTAGTCCCACGCGTGGCCGATGTCGTGGTCTTCCAACCAGTCGCCGATCTGGTCTTCGCGGTCGGAGGCTTCCAGTGCCGACAGCTCCAGATCGCGGTTCTTGGCGACCTGTTCGGCCACCTGGTCCTGGATGTTGATCAGCACCCGCAGCGCCTCGGGCGTGAACTTGGCTTCGGCCACCATGGCCAGCTTGTGCCGCATGTGACAGACGCCGTCGCGCAGGTCGGCGACCGCGCGAGCGGTGGCCGCCGCCGGGTTGTTGAGCTGATGGGTCAGCCCCGCGGTGATGGTGCCCAGCGCCAACAACTTCTCGCGCTGGTCGAGGATCTGGCGTTGCCGCAATCCGCCGACCATGTGGCCTTCGAGCAGATGCACGGCCATGGGGAACTGGGACTGCATGAACTGGGCGAACGCGTCGGCGTCCAGCACGAACATCCGGGACTCCCGGGTGAGCCGCACCGAGGCCTGGTACATCTGCTCCTCGCCAGGGATGTACGCCGACCAGGCGCCGCAGTAGACACCGCGCTGTGAGGTCCGGTTGGTCTCGATGTCGACGCCTCCGGAGCGCTTCGACATCACCAACTCACCGTCGATCAGCACGTAGAAACACGTCGCCGGCTCACCTTCTGCGCACAGCTTGCCGGCCGGAAAGGTCTCGATCTGGCCGTGCGCGCACAACATGTCGAGCTGTTCGTCGGTCAAATGCTCGAACAGGAACAGCGTGCGCAACTCCTCAGCCAGGCATTGCTCGCCCATTGGGCTTCCTTCCTATGTCGCGTCGGTGTCGGGCACGGCGGTGTTCAGTGCTGGGATCGGTCGCGGTGCGAAGTCCGGCAGTGCGGCATCCGGCGCGATGGTCAACGGCAGCAACACCGTGAAACAAGTGTCACCCGGTTTTGATTCCACCCACAGATTTCCGCGATGGCGATTCACGATCCGCGTCACGGTGTCCAGGCCACGACCGGTGCACTCACCGGACAGCGCGGTTTTCCCGTCCGGCAGGACGTAGAAGACGGTCGCCGGATCACCCTCGCCGCACAGCACCCCCGGGGGAAGCGTCACCACCTCGGCGTCGGCGCACAGCCGGTGCAACTGCCGGTCGGTCAGACCTTCGACGACGAACAGAGCATGGAGTTCATCGACATCGCACTGGTCTGACACGCCCGGCACCCGTCAGGCTTCGGCCAGGTACCGGTGCACCAGCATGACCGCCATGGACCCTTCTCCGACGGCGGCGGCCACGCGTTTGGCGGACTCGGAGCGCACGTCGCCGGCGACGAAGACGCCGGGCACGCTGGTCTCCAGATGGTGCGGCGGGCGATCCAGCGTCCACCCGGAGATGTCTCGCAGGTCCGGTCCGGCCAGGATGAACCCGTGGTCGTCGCGCACCACCACGCCGTCGAGCCAGTCGGTGCGTGGCTCGGCGCCGATGAAGATGAACATGCGCCCGCACTGGAACTCGTCACGTTCGCCGGTCTTGGTGTTCTCCAGGCAGATGCCTTCGAGATGCCCGTCGCCCTTGACCGCATGGACCACGGTATTGGGCAGCTCCTTGATGTTGTCCTGCGCCCGGATCTGCTGGATCAGGTAGTGGGACATGGAGTCTTCGAGGGTGCGCCGGATGACGATGTTGACCGATTTGGCGGTGCGCGACAAATGCATCGCGGCCTGCCCCGCGGAGTTGGCGCCGCCGATGACGTAGACCTCGTCGTTGTCGCAGTCCGCGGCCACCGACGCGGTGGCGCCGTAGTAGACGCCGGCTCCGGTCAGCCCCGCGCACCCCTCGGCTGGCAGCTGGCGATACTCCACACCCATCGCCAGGATCACCGACCGGGCGCCGATGGAGCGGCCGTCGGACAGCCTCACCGTGCGTGCCGAGCCGTCGATGTCCAAGCCCACCACCTCGGCGGCGGTGATCAGCTCGGCCTCGAACTTCTCGGCCTGCCTGCGGGCCCGTTCGGCCAGCTGGGAGCCCGACAACCCGTCGGGGAAGCCGAGGTAGTTCTCGATCCGAGAGCTCTGGCCGGCCTGCCCGCCGGTGGCGGTGCGTTCGATCAGCACGGTCTTCAGGCCTTCGGACGCGCCGTACACCGCGGCCGCCAGTCCGGCGGGACCGCCGCCGATGACCACCAGGTCGTAGAAGTCGTCGGCGGGAGTGGTGGTCAGGCCCAGGACAGCGCCCAGCTCGGCGTCGGTGGGATCCACCAGGGTCTCGCCCTGTTCGGTGATCACCACCGGCAGCGTCAGCTCATCGAGGTTCGCGGCCTCCAGCAGCTGCTTGCCCTTGGGCTCGTCAGCTCGAAACCAGCTGTAGTACAGCCGGTTTCGGGCCAGGAACTCACGTACCTCGGTGGAGCGGGCGTTCCACGGGTGTCCGATGATCTTGGTGTGCGGAATGGCGTGCTCGCCGGTGGAGCGCCACGCGTCGATCAGCGCGTCGATCACCGGGTACAGCTTCTCTTCCGGCGGATCCCACGGCTTGAGCAGGTAGTGGTCCAGATCCACGACGTTGATGGCGTCGATGGCGGCGTGGGTGTCGGCGTATGCCGTGAGCAGCACGCGCCGGGCCATGGGGAAGATGTCCATGGCGGCTTCGAGGAATTCGATACCGCTCATCTGCGGCATGCGGTAGTCGGCGACAAAAACCGCGACCGTTTCGCCGCGCAGCTTGAGTTCGTTGAGGGTTTCCAGGGCGTCCGGACCGGATTCGGCGCGCACGATCCTGAAGTGTTCGCCGTAGTGGCGACGCAGATCCCGAGCGACGGCGCGTGAGACAGCAGGGTCGTCGTCGACGCTCAGAATGACGGGTTTACGGGTCTGGGACTCTGATCCGGGCATCGCCAGTAAGTATGCCCCTGACCGGTGACAACCTGCTGCCGACCTCGAGGGTTATTCGGTGGGCGAAACCGGTTGACCGTCGGTGGCGGGAGAGGGTTTGTCGGTGCGGCCGAGAAGCTGCGCCAGATCGATTCCCGACGCGCGCAGGGATTCGACGATCTTGGCCACCGCCAGCGGGCTCACGCCGAGCAGTCCGCCCATCGCGTCCTGGGCGTCGGACGGGCCGCCGATGATCGAGAGCCGCTCGATCTCCGCCAACGGCATCGCCGCCGCCTCGGTGGCCTTGACCACCGACGCCAGCACGTCGGGCAGGGTCTGCAGGCGGGCGGCCTCGGGGGAGTAGGTGTTCAGCGCCGCGGCGATCTCCTTCTTGCCGGCCGCCTCGGCCACCAGCTTGGCCTTGATGCCGTCAGCCTCGGCCTGCCGTTCCACCCGCAGAGCGTCGGCGGCGGCCTTGCGGGCGTCGGCCTCGGCATTGCCGGCCTGGCGGGCGGACTCGGCTTCGGCCTGGGCGGCCAGGATGGCGGCCTGACGCTGGCCTTCGGCGCGGGCGATGTCGGCCTGACGCTGCGCTTCGGCGGGGGCGATGACGTCGGCCTGCAGCGCGGCCTGCGCCTGCTCGGCGCGGCGCTGCTCCACCTCGATGCGGGCCTGCACCCTGGCGGCTTCGGCCTGCTCGGTGGCGATACCGACGTCCTTCTGCGCGCGGGCGTTGGCCAGCGGGCCGGCCTGGTCGGCCTCGGCGTTCTCGGCCTCGGTCTGGGCGCGCAGCCTGGCCAGCTCCACATCGCGTTTCTGGTTGGCGGTGGCGATCGCGGTGTCGGCCTCGGCCTGTGCGACGGCACCTTCCTGGCGGGCCTTGGCCGAGCGGATCTGGGCGTCGCGTTCGGCTTCGGCGGTGCCGACGGCGGCGTCGCGCTTCACCTCGGCGATGCGCCGCTGGCCGAGGGACTCCAGATAGCCGTTCTTGTCGGAGATGCCGGCGATCTTGATGACGTCGACTTCCATGCCGATGCGTGCGAGGTCGGCGCCGGCCTCTTCGACCACGCTGCGGGCCAGGGTGTCGCGGTTGGAGTTGAGGTCCTCCACCGTCATGGTCGCGGTGATACCGCGCAGGCTGCCGGCCAGGATGTCGTTGATCTGGTTCTGCAGAGCGTCGAGGTCCGAGGTCAAAAAGCGCTGTACCGCGGTCTGTACCGCTTCGTCGGCCGAGCCGATGCGGACCAGGCCCACGGCCTCGACGTTGACGGGGACACCGTCGTTGGACAGCGCGTTCTGCAGGTTGATGCTGACGTTGAACGGTTCCAGGCTCATGATGTCGACGCGCTCGATACCCGGGACCCGGAAGCGAGCGCCGCCGCGCACCACCTTGGGTGCGCCGCGGCCAGTGAAGACGGCCACTTCGTTGGGTGGCACCTTGATGTAGTTCTTGACGTAGATCAGCGGGACGACAACCAGCAGCAGCACTGCTGCGATTGCCGCGACGATGATGATCATCAGTGTGGACATCAGGGCTGGCCCTCCAGATCGGGGACGGACACCACGTGTACGTGGTCGGCGTCGACATCGGCGATGTAGACGCGGGTGGATTTACGCAGGGCAACGGGTTCGGCGGTGACGGCCCTGGCGCGCACGCGGTTTCCGTCGGCGTCGGCGAAGGACACCTCACCCCAGCCGCCCGGCGGGATGTCCAAGGTGACCGTGCCGAGCAGTCCGATGTAGGAGGCGCGACCGCGCTGGGAGTTGGACTGTTGCCTGCGCAGGTAGGGCATCAGGACGCCGTTGAGGGCCAGCATCAGCGTGCACGCGCTCACCACGGCGACGATGCCGGCCACCACGGCGTCGGCGCCGGCCCACGTGCTCAGGAGCCCGCCGGTGCCGGCGCCCAGGATCCCGGCCGACACGCTGGTGAGGCTGAGGAAGGGCAAGCCGTCCTGTCCACCCCCGTGCTCGATACCGTGGCCCGCGCCGCCGACGTCCGCGAGCAGCAAGGCGGTCAGCAGTGCGATTGCGCCGACGGCGAACGCGGCGACGTACGCGGCTGTCACTGGACCCCCTCCACGTGCGATCGGCCTGCTGTGACGATCTTTGCATCCGCGGGCCTTTGCTGGTCACGGCCCCGGTTCAGCTGTTTTGGAGCATCGGCGACGAGCGGGTATCGTAGACCAATGGTGCGGCTGCCGCGCCGACTCTTTGCGTGCCCGTTCTGCAGACCAGTCTGCACGAACCTCAGGAATGTCTCACTTCCGGTCCACGTTTTGTAGTCGGAACGAACGCTGCGCTCAGTCGGACGCAGTAGATACGAAACCAAAAAGCAAGGATTGCCGAAGCGTATGGCCAAGAAAGACGGTGCCATCGAGGTCGAGGGCCGCGTGGTCGAGCCTCTGCCCAATGCGATGTTCCGCATTGAGCTGGAGAACGGACACAAGGTGCTCGCCCACATCAGCGGCAAGATGCGTCAGCACTACATCCGCATCCTGCCGGAGGACCGCGTCGTGGTGGAGCTGTCTCCCTACGACCTGTCCCGTGGCCGCATTGTGTACCGCTACAAGTAAACAGTCCGACTTCAATCCCACTTCCAGAAACAAAGGATCGTTACTGCCGTGAAGGTGAACCCGAGCGTCAAGCCGATCTGCGACAAGTGCAGGGTGATCCGCCGGCACGGGCGGGTCATGGTGATCTGCTCTGATCCGCGCCACAAGCAGCGGCAGGGCTAACCCCCAGCTCTTAAGAGCAGCACCCACAACTGAATGCAGACCTCCCAGTACCACTGAGTGGATAGGCCACTCACCACGTCCGGCACGGAGGCCGGACCCCGTGAGGGGAACGGACTGGGAACAGACCTCCGCAACGAAAAGGAACACTGCCTGATGGCACGTCTCATGGGCGTTGATCTCCCGCGCGACAAGCGCATGGAGATCGCGCTGACCTACATCTACGGCATCGGCCGTACCCGCTCCCAGGAGATCCTGGACGCCACCGGCATCAGCCGGGACCAGCGTTCCAAGGACCTCACCGATGATCAGGTGAGCCAGCTCCGCGACTACATCGAGGGCAACCTCAAGGTCGAAGGCGACCTGCGTCGCGAGGTGCAGGCGGACATCCGCCGCAAGATCGAGATCGGCTGCTACCAGGGCCTGCGGCACCGCCGTGGTCTGCCGGTGCGCGGCCAGCGGACCAAGACCAATGCGCGCACCCGCAAGGGCCCCAAGCGCACCATCGCCGGCAAGAAGAAGGCCAGGTAAACCAGCATGCCTCCAGCTAAAAAGGCCGCGGGCGGCGCTGCTGCCCGGCGCGGCAAGACCACCCGCCGCAAGGAAAAGAAGAACGTTCCGCACGGCGCTGCTCACATCAAGAGCACGTTCAACAACACCATCGTCTCCATCACCGACCCCCAGGGCAACGTCATCGCCTGGGCCTCCTCGGGTCACGTCGGCTTCAAGGGTTCGCGTAAGTCGACCCCGTTCGCCGCTCAGTTGGCTGCCGAGAACGCTGCCCGCAAGGCGCAGGAGCACGGTGTGAAGAAGGTCGACGTGTTCGTCAAGGGACCGGGTTCGGGTCGCGAGACGGCGATCCGCTCATTGCAGGCTGCCGGTCTCGAGGTCGGCGCGATTTCCGACGTCACCCCGCAGCCGCACAACGGTTGCCGTCCGCCCAAGCGGCGCCGGGTCTAGGGGAGAGGGAACTAAGAAATGGCTCGTTATACCGGACCCGCCACCCGCAAGTCGCGTCGCCTCGGCGTCGACCTGGTCGGTGGAGATCAGTCGTTCGAGAAGCGCCCCTACCCGCCCGGCCAGCACGGTCGCGCGCGGATCAAGGAGAGCGAATACCGCAACCAGCTGCAGGAGAAGCAGAAGGCCCGCTTCACCTACGGCGTGATGGAAAAGCAGTTCCGTCGCTACTACGAAGAGGCAGTGCGTCTTCCGGGCAAGACCGGTGACAACCTGCTGCGCATCCTGGAGAGCCGGCTGGACAACGTGGTGTACCGCGCCGGCCTGGCCCGTACCCGCCGGATGGCGCGTCAGCTGGTCAGCCACGGCCACTTCACCGTCAACGGTGTGAAGGTCGACATCCCCAGCTACCGCGTGTCGCAGTACGACATCATCGACATCAAGGACAAGTCGATCAACACGCTGCCGTTCGAGCTGTCTCGAGCCAACGCCGGTGATCGGCCCATCCCGGGCTGGCTGCAGGTGGTCGGCGAGCGTCAGCGCATCCTCGTGCACCAGCTGCCCGAGCGCGCGCAGATCGACGTGCCGCTGACCGAACAGCTGATCGTCGAGCTCTACTCGAAGTAATCCTGTGCCCGGATCCCCGGGCCACAGGCCACCTAACGGCATCAAATAGCGGTTGCCGAGAAGGAGAAACAAGAAATGCTGATTTCTCAGCGTCCCACCCTGGGCGAAGAGGTCATCGCCGAGAACCGTTCGCAGTTCGTCATCGAACCGCTGGAACCCGGCTTCGGCTACACCCTGGGTAACTCGCTGCGGCGCACACTGCTGTCGTCCATCCCGGGCGCAGCGGTCACCAGCATCCGCATCGACGGCGTTCTGCACGAGTTCACCACCGTGCCCGGGGTCAAGGAAGACGTCACCGACATCATCTTGAACCTCAAGGGTCTGGTCGTGTCCTCCGAAGAGGACGAGCCGGTCACCATGTACCTGCGCAAGCAGGGCCCCGGTGCCGTCACCGCCGGTGACATCGTGCCGCCTGCCGGCGTCACGGTGCACAACCCGGACATGCACATCGCCACCCTGAACGACAAGGGCAAGCTGGAGGTCGAGCTCGTCGTCGAGCGCGGCCGCGGCTACGTCCCCGCCGTGCAGAACAAGGCCTCCGGCGCCGAGATCGGCCGTATCCCGGTCGATTCCATCTACTCGCCGGTCCTCAAGGTCACCTACAAGGTGGAGGCCACCCGCGTCGAGCAGCGCACCGACTTCGACAAGCTGATCCTCGACGTCGAGACCAAGAACTCGATCAGCCCGCGTGACGCCCTGGCCTCAGCTGGCAAGACCCTGGTCGAATTGTTCGGTCTGGCACGGGAACTCAACGTCGAGGCGGAAGGCATCGAGATCGGGCCGTCGCCCGCCGAGGCCGACCACATCGCGTCGTTCGCGCTTCCCATCGACGACCTGGACCTCACGGTGCGGTCGTACAACTGCCTCAAGCGCGAGGGTGTGCACACCGTCGGCGAGCTCGTCGCCCGCACGGAGTCCGATCTGCTGGACATCCGTAACTTCGGCCAGAAGTCCATCGACGAGGTGAAGATCAAGCTGCACCAGCTCGGTCTGTCGCTCAAGGACAGCCCGGCCACCTTCGATCCGTCCGAGGTTGCCGGTTATGACGTCGCCACCGGTACCTGGAACAGCGATGCCGGCTACGACCTGGACGACAACCAGGACTTCGCCGAAACCGAACAGCTCTAACAAGCAACCGTCCCGGCCCTACCTGATACGGGGGCCGGCCCCATTTAGGAGTAGTCGTTATGCCCAAGCCCACAAAGGGTGCTCGCCTCGGCGGGTCGTCTTCGCACCAGAAGGCACTACTGGCCAACCTGGCCACGTCGCTGTTCGAGCATGGTCGCATCAAGACCACCGAGCCCAAGGCGCGGGCGCTGCGGCCCTACGCGGAGAAGCTGATCACCCACGCCAAGAAGGGCTCGCTGCACAACCGGCGTGAGGTGCTCAAGAAGATCCGCGACAAGGACGTCGTGCACACCCTCTTCGCCGAGATCGGCCCGTTCTACGCGGATCGCAATGGCGGCTACACCCGGATCATCAAGGTCGAGAACCGCAAGGGCGACAACGCTCCCATGGCGGTCATCGAGCTGGTCCGGGAGAAGACCGTGACCTCTGAGGCCGACCGCGCCCGTCGCGTGGCTGCCTCGGCGCCTGCCGCGCAGGAGGCTCCGGTGGAGGAGGCCAAGGTCGAAGAGTCCGCAGTCGAAGAGGCCGCAGTCGAGGACGCTCCTGCCGACGAGGCTCCGGTCGAGGATGCCACGGTCGAGGACGCCGCCGAGGATGACAAGAAGTCCTAGCGACAGACGTCTCTGACAACGACGATATGAACGTGCCCGCCATCGACTCCGGTGGCGGGCACGTTCGTTTGCGTCTCGAGATCGCTTACGACGGAACCGAATTCGCCGGCTGGGCCGCGCAGACGGGTCAGCGGACGGTGGCCGGTGTGCTGGAGGAGGCGCTGTCGACGGTGTTCCGGACGCCGGTGCAGACCGGCGTCGCCGGCCGTACCGACGCCGGCGTGCACGCCACCGGACAGGTGGCGCACGTCGATGTCCCGTTGGCGGCCCTGGGGCATGCCTACCCGCGCACTGTCCGTCCTGACGAACCCGAATTCCTGCCCCTGGTGCGGCGATTGGGCCGCTTCCTGCCCACTGACGTCCGAGTGCGCGACATCGTCCGTGCGCCGGCGGGTTTTGATGCCAGGTTCTCGGCGTTACGCAGGCACTACCGCTACCGGTTGTCCACGGCGCCCTATGGCGTGGAACCGCACCAGGCCCGCTTCATCACCCCGTGGCCCCGGCGCCTCGATGTGGATGCCATGGCCGCCGCTTCGGCGAACCTGTTGGGGCTCAACGACTTCGCTGCGTTCTGCAGGCACCGCGACGGTGCCACCACCATCCGTGATCTGCAGCAGTTGTCCTGGGAGCGCGATGGTGACCTGATCACGGCCGCTGTCACCGCGGATGCGTTCTGTTGGAACATGGTGCGCTCCGTGGTGGGTGCGCTGCTGGCCGTCGGCGAGCATCGCCGCCCGGTCGACTGGCTCGGCGGCTTGCTCGCAGAGGTCAAGCGTTCCAGTGATTTTGCCGCCGCGCCTGCACGCGGACTGACCCTGGTGGGCGTGGACTATCCCCCGGATGATCAGCTGCGGGCGCGCAACGTCGTCACCAGGGACGTGCGGACGCGCTAGATCAGATCCGGGCGGCCACGAAGTCGGCGGCCTGGTTGACCATCCCACTGTTGATGTAGGCCGGCTGCAGGTGATCCGACCAGTTGTTCTCCCAGGTGTTGGGGTCGGCCGGGTTGCAGATGGGGTCCGCGCCGTGGCACAGCTCGATGGTGCGTTCACTGTAGAGCGGGTTGAAGTTGGTGATGGGGCCCACCCAGGCCGCGCCGTTGCCGAACAGTGCGACGGCCGCGATCTTCTGGTCCATACCTGCCGGCAGTGGATTCTTGAATCCCATGAATCCGAACGGCACAGCCAGCACCACGTCGGTCACCGCGGCGCCCAGTGAGTAACCGCCCAGCACCAGTCGGGTGTCGGGGCAACGGGCTGCCATGTCCTGGATCCGGGCGCTCATGTCGTTGGCGCCCACGTCGATCTGGTTGTCAGCGGGGTAGTTGACCGCGTAGACATTGATGTTCTTGTCGGTCTTCTGGCGCAGCGCACTGACGAATGCGTTGCCGATCTGTCCCACGCCGGGAGGCTCGATGCGACCGCGCGCGAAGATCACCTCCACCTGTGGGCACGCCGCCGCCGCAGTGGGCACAGTGCTGACCGACCGTGGTGCGACGGTGGGCGCCGCGACCATGACAGCAACAGTTCCGAGGACCGCACACATTGACCCGATGAAGCGCCCGACTCGCATGACGCACATCGTACTGGCCGGCCTGCTACAGCTTGGCTGCGGCGAAGGTCGCGGCCTGATTCACCAGGCCCGAGTCCAGGTATCCCTTCTGGAGGTGATCGCCCCAGTTGGCCGGAAACGTCTTCACATCCAGGCTGGAGCTGCAGACCGGATCCTGCGCGTTGCACAGGTCGATCACCTTGTTGGTCCAGGTGGGCAGGAACTCCGAGACGGGGTAGCCGAGCACCTTGCGGGCTCCGTTGCCGAAGAACACCACGGCGGCGACATGCTCGTCACTGCCGAGGGGCAAGGGGTTGGAGTAGCCGAAGAACGGGCCGGGGGTGGCCAGCACCATGTCGGTGACGGTGGCTCCCAGTGAGTAGCCGCCCAGCACCAGTCGGGTGTCCGGGCAGGTGGCCACCATGTACTGGATGTGGGCACTCATGTCTTTGGCGCCCTGGTCGACGCTGATGTTGGCGTCGTAGTCGACGGGGTAGTAACCGATCTTCTTGGTGCTCTTGGCGCGCAGCGCGTTGACAAACGCGGTACCCACGATGCCCGTGCCGGTGGGTTCCTCCCGGCCACGCGCGAAGATCACCTCGACCTCGGGGCATGAAACGGCCGCCGCCGTGGGCAGCTGGGTCTCGGGCGCCACCGTCACCAGCGTGGCGACGGCCATCGCGGCACCCGCCGAGGCGAGGAACCGTCGAATCTGTCTGTGACAGAAGTGACCCATGTGGTCAATATTAACGCGCGGTGCTGCTCACAGCCGTTGACGAGACTCTGCCGCGTGGCGTTCTCAGAGCCGTGCGACCACAAAACCGGCGGCTTGCGGCACCAGCGGACCGCTCTCGTAGCTGGTGTGGGCAAACGGATTCCGGCCGTCGGAACAGATCGGATCACCGTCGCTGCACATGTCGACCGCTTTTCCGGCGAACTGGCCCGAGCCGTTCAGGGGGACACTGAACTTGGCCGAGGGATTGCCGAAAACGGCTGCCGCAGCGACATTCCCGGCGAGATTGCCCGGCAGCGGCGGCGCGGAGCCCAAGTCGCCGATCCTGTTGCCCAGCGGGGGGATTCCGGCCAGCATGTCGACGATCGCCGCGCCCTGTGAGTAACCACCCAGCACGATCCGGGTGCTTGGGCACTGCTGCGCCATCAGCGCGATGCGATTGGTGGCGTCGCGGGCGCCGTCGGCAGCGCCCAGAAAGTCGTAGGTGGCCGGATAGACGACCCCATAGGTGCCGACGTTGAGCCCGCTCTGGGCACGGATGGCGTCGGTGAGCGCGACACCGACCCGACCGATTCCGGGAGCCTCGCTGGTGCCGCGGGCAAAGACCACCTCGACGTCGGGGCAGGGGGGCTCTGCCGACGCCGCGGGCAGGCCCATGGGCGCCGCGAACAACATTGCCGCCGCCAGAACCGGCGCTGCGGCCCGGCGCAGCCGGCGCCGACGTGACGGAATACTCATGGCGCCCATAGTCACACAACGAGGATGCATGATCGAATCGCTCATACCAGTCCCGCGACGAAGGTGGCGGCTTGGTTGGTCAGTCCGGCCGGGCCGTAATTGCTGTGCGCGGCAATGTCGTCGCCGCCGGAGCAGACCGGATCACCGCCGTTGCAGAGGTCGATCGAGCGGGTGCCGTACACCGGGCTGATCGTCAGCGGCAGTCCCACCTTGGTGGTGGGGTTGCCGAAGACGGCCAGCGCGGCGATGTGCTCGGGGACGTTGGGTGGCAGCGGGGCGTTGAAGCCGACCGCCGGGAACGGCACGGCGGCCAGGACGTCGACAATGGCGGCGCCCTGTGAGTAGCCGCCCAGGACCAAGCGGGTCTGGGGGCAGTTGTTCACCATCCACTGGATGTGTCCGCTGGCGTCGTTGGCGCCGCCCGCGGCGGCCAGGAAGTCGTACGTGGCCGGATAGTTCACCGCGTAGGTGCCCACTGATCGTCCGCCAACCTGCCCGCGCAGCGAATCGACAAACGCCGAACCGACGCGCCCGAGGCCGGGTGGTTCGTCGGTGCCGCGCGCAAACACCACCTCGATATCGGGGCAGGCAGGTTCGGCCTGGGCGGTGGGGATGCTCGCCGAAGGCGCGGCCACCAGCGCTGCCATCACCATGACTGCCGCCCCCAGGAGGGGACCGAAGATGCGGGAGATGCTCACGGGGCGTTTGTCGCTTGTCACAGCAAACATGTTAGCCGGTCACCACAGTCTTCGGTCAGCCGTATTTGCTGAAGCCGGTGTCAGCGTCTCTGGTCAGCCGGCTCCAGCGGCCCGGCGTCGGGCCACGTCGCAGCTGTCACCTCGGCCGAACGGTCACCCGAGCGGGCGAGTGCCAGGCCCACCAGCACCACCAGTCCGCCGACGGCCTGGATGGGGCTGATGGCCTCATCGACCAACAGCCAGGCCCACAGCACCGCGAACAACACCTCCGACAAGCCCACCAGTGAGGCGAAGCTGGGCTTCAGGCGTGCGATACCGCCGATGCCGAGGGTGTAGGCAATTGCCGTGGGCAGCAGAGCCAACAGCGCCACCGGGACCAGCCATGACGTGGTGAAACCGGCGATCTGCACGTCACCGGTGGTGTAGGTCAGTGGCATGACACCGGACAATCCGAGGGTGGCGACGGTGGCCGCGCCCACGATCAACCCACCGGCAGACAGGGTGATGGGGTCGAGCCCGGTGCCGTCGGTGCTCACCGAGTCGGCCATCAGGAAGTAGCAGGCCGCGCACACGGCAGCGCCCAGGCCCCACAAGATTCCCATGGTGTTGACCTGCGCCGAGGCAAGGCCGTTGAAAACGCCCAACACCACCATGATTCCCGCGACCGCGGTGCCCACGCCGGCCAATGTGCGGTTGCTGGGGCGCCGCGAGGTGGTGACCCAGACCCAACCGACCACCAGCAACGGGGCGGTGTACTCGAGCAGCAGTGCCACGCCCACCGAGAGGTGGGAGACGGCGTTGTAGTAGCACAGTTGGGCGCCGGCGATCGGGATCAGCCCGTAGAGGAGAACTGGCCGGATGTGCTGCAGCGCGAGCCGGAACCAGCCAGGCTTGACCGCAGTGGCGAACACCGCCATCAGGATGGCGCCCCCAGCGAGCCGGGCCGTCACCGCGGCAGTGGGGCTCCAGCCGGCTGCCATCAGCGACTTTGCGAGGGGGCCTGACAAGCCGAAGATGAACGCCGAACTCAACGCGAACATCAGACCGAGCCGGAACGTGGCGTCAGCTGGTTTCGTCAACAGCATGGAGGCACCCCCTCAGGTGTGTAATGAGTAAACTGAACTTTGGTAGTGACACTACGGCCGACGTGAGTCAGGAGTCAAATGATTTTCAGTCATGACACCGAACTCACACTGCGTGCAGCGTGTGTGTTGGTGAACTCCGATCGAGTCGACGGTGAGCAGTTGGGGGACCAAGCCGCACTCGACGAGTACCTGGTCGGCTGGGGATGGACCGGGCGTCGCGACCATGACGCCGCCGAACTCGACGACGTGCACCGCCTGCGCGTCCGCCTGGGCAAGATCTGGAGTGTCGCCGACGACGAAGAGCGTGTGGTGGGGCAGGTGAACGCATTGCTGTCCGACACCAAAGCGGCCCCATGGTTGACCCGCCACCCCGAGATGCCGGAGTGGCACCTGCATCTGGCGTCGATCCACGATCCACTGGCCCAGCGCATGGGCGCCGAGATGGCCATGTCGCTGGCAGATCTGATCCGTGCCGGAGAATTGCGCCGCCTCAAGATCTGTGCCGCGCCGGACTGCGACGCCGCGCTGATCGATCTGTCGCGCAACCGGTCCCGGATGTTCTGTGACACCGGCAACTGCGGCAACCGGCAGCACGTCGCCGCCTACCGAGAGCGCCGCGCCACCCAGGATTGATGCAGGCACTTGTAGCTCGGCCCGTTCGTTTCCCCACCGGGCTGGGGCACCACCACGCCGCCTCGGCGGCCGAGCTAGGGCAGCCAGTAACCGCGGATCCGGTGGAACCTGCCGCGGCCCGCCACGGCGTTGGCCGCTTCCAGGCCTGACATCACCGCTGCCTCGATGCACCCGGCATTCATGCCGCAGTCCGTCCAGTCGCCGGCAAGGACCAGATTGTCGTACCCGCTCTCATCCGGGCGCAACCGATACCTGTCGGAGCCGGGGACGGACTGCACGTAGCGGTCGGATGGGTCGATGTTGACGGAAACGTGTTGTGTGGCGACCGCTTCGATTCCGGTCTTGCCGCCTGCGCCGGCCAGCAGGCTGAAGTCGAAGCCGGCGTCGGTGAATGCGTTCGGAAAGTACAGGCGCAGGTTGTCGAGATAGGCCTCGACCTCGGTCAGCACCTGATGGCGCAGACGCTCGACATACCGCTGTGACGGTTCCTCGGTAGGCCAGTCGGCGTTGAGGCTGCCGCAGAAGTATGCGACCGTAGCGGGGGTGTCGTCGGCGGGCCAGGTTTCGGCCCACAGCGTCTGCGGCATGGACGCCCAGGTCTCGAACGGGCGCAGATACGCGCTGACTGTCGATCCCGGATGCGGCCAGCCCAGCGACGGTTCGTCGGGACGCAACCAGAGCTGGAAGGCCTGCGTGGCGACCGTTCGCACCTCGGCCACCATGGATCGCCACTCGTGCCGGTCAGCCAGGAGCTCTCGCGCCACGATCGGCACCATGCCGACGGAGACGGCCAACACGACGTGATCGAAGTCGAATCCTCTTCGGAGAGTGCGTGTTTCGACATCTTCGTGCTGCTCGAAGTGCGATTCGAGATCGCCCAACTGCTGACCGGGACGAAGTTGCTCGGCCCGCGGAGCTGCCGGAAACACCGGAAGTCCACCGACGGTGACCAGGGGCTGGTACTCGTCGAGGCCGTCGGCCAGTGCAGCTTGGCGCGCCATCGTGATGGTGTCGACCACACGGTGATCGGGGTCGAGGTGCAATGCATCGAGTCGATGGAAGAACTCGAATCGCACGCCGCGCTGTTTGAGTGCCTGATAGAGCGGAGCGATCACCACGTCGCCCATGCCCGCGGTCATCTTCCAGAAGATGGCGCCTTTGTACTCGAAGAGCACCATGCCGATCAGGAAGATCATCAGCCCCGCGCCGAACGCCGGTCGGTCTACATCACCGTCCCGATACCCGAACACCAAATCGTAGACACCGCGGATCAGCGGGTAGTCCAACACATCTGGATGGCCGCCGTGCCGCAGAATCCAGTCGCCGAAGTCCTGGTCATCGATGGCGCGGAACCCGCGCGAGTCGGTGACCAGGGAGTCGGCCAGGATGCCACGCACCACGGCCGTCACCATCGAGACCAGCAACCAGGAGCGTCTGTGATCGGGCCGGGTCTCGTAGTCGACGGCCTCACGTACGGCGGCCACCGCTGCATCGAGTTGCTCACCAGGAGAAGCGATGTCGCCGCCCTCATGGTTGATCGCCAGCACCGCAGCCAACATGGCCCTGGTCACCGCGGACACTGGTCGCGACGACGGTTCCTGAGGCCGTGACGGCCCTGCCGACATCACCAGACCGCCGGGTCCGGCCTCGCGGATGGAGTCCGTGAAATCCAGTACCAGCGCAGCCGCACGGTACAGAAAGGCCACGGCCGTCATCTCCCGGCCGGAGCCCTGGGGATCGCCCGGTGACATGGTGTTGCGGCCGAACGTGCCCAGCCACGGCAGCCACTCGCCGCCGAACCAGTCCATCAGTCCCAGATCGTCGGCGGGAACCAGCGCCTGTGTCCACTCTTTGATGGGGCAGGCGGGATCGCTTGTGTTCCGGTTGATTTCGGCATAACACTGGCGCAGCAGGGTGAACGCGTTCTCGTAGGAGCCGAGCCAGATGTGCAGGCCGTGTTCTTCGATGCGATTGTGTGCTCCCCGGCTCGACGCTCCTTTGCCGCCCAGTCGCCACCCTCGTTGATACACGGTGATCGAGTCGTAGTGATCACGCCAGCCGGGTTCGCTCAGCCGCCACGCCGCGCTCAACCCCGCCATGCCGCCGCCCAGGATCGCAACCCTGCCCCCGCGGTGGCTCACTCGATCAATTCTCTGGCGTGTGCCAGCAGTGGCCAGCCGCTCTGCGCCGGAAACCCGTTGACAGCCTGGGCCAACACATCTCGACCGCCATTGCCGTCGAGCTCGAAGATATCAAGGGCGCAACGCAGTTCGTAGATCGTCGCACCCTGCTCTCGAGCCAGTTCCAGAGCGACCGACAGGTCGCTGCGACGACCGTCGCAGCTGTCGTGGAGGCGGGCCCTCAGCCGCAGTAGCTCCGCATTGTGGAAGCGCATTCCCGACTCCTCGGACAACGCCAAGCCGACGTCGATGTGGGTGCGCGCCTCGGTGTCCCGGCCCGCCGCGAGCAGCAGCCGCACCAGGACGGCGTCGTAGTAGGTGATCAGTGCCACGGCTCCGAGATCGCGCCACGCGGACAGGAATCCGGACAGGGTCTCGATGTGTCCGGCCAGATCGGCAGGTTCGGCGCCCTCGGCCAGTGCCAGCAGCGCAGCCACGGTGGCCTGCTGCACCATGCCGGCGAAGGTCAGCGAGTCGAAGCCGTGCTGCTCGCCGAGCGCGGTGAGAGTACCTGCCGCCGCCGCTGCCTCGGTGAGCTGGCCCGCCTCGATACGGATCAGGAACTCCATCTGCTTGGCGTAGCCGAGGCTGAAGGCACCCTGTGGGAAGTCCACTTCGTCGCATCGCCGCACCGCCCGGTCCAGCTCCTTCTCGGCCCCGGCTAGATCACCACGGATATAGCGGGCCAGGGCAAGATGGGTGTAGATCGACGCGGTGCCCTCGTTCGGCATGAACCACACCGCGTCCACCTCGGGGGCGCCCTCGTCATCACGGACCGCCGCCGCCTCCTCGAGAGTGGTGATCGCGGGCCTGAACTCGCCGCGGTACCACGCCAGCATGCCGAACCCGCCAGTGTTGTACGCGCGGAACCACTCCCGGCCACCGTCCAGGGTGGCGCGCAGCGACTCCAGCAGTTGTTCGACCCGGATCAAGTCGGCTCGCATGGCGTAGTACGCGTACAACGCCACCAATGTGGCGAACATGTCGTCGGTGAAGTCCACGCCGGTGAGCTCGAGGCACCGCTCGAATTCGGCTGCCGCGGCGGTGCTGGCGACTCCCTCCGCCGCATAGATCATCAGGCCGTGGCGCAACCGCATCGCCACCTCGGCATGGTTGCGCTCGGCCCCTGGCTGATGATGCTCGACCTGGGAGATGGCCGCGCTGAGATGGCTGCGCGCCTCGTTGAGCGCGCCGCGCCGCCGAGCACCGTCGGAGGCGTGTTGGTAGGCGTGCGCTGCCTCCAGATACCGCTCGGCGTTGGTGTAGTGCTGGGCGGCAGCAACCCAGTCGGGATTGCTGTCCGCCGCCAGAGCGGCAATGGCATCGGCGATGCGGCTGTGCAGCTTGCGACGGGCGCTGGGGGGAGACAATTCCGCTGCGACCTCGCGCAGCAACTCATGCCGGAACCGCCAGCCGTTGCCCTCCGCTTCCAGGATCCGGCCGTCGATCAGCTGGCCGATCACGGCGTCCAGGCGTGGCTCGCTCAGCTTCACCACCGAGCGCAGCAGTCCGGAGTCGGCGTGACTGCCGATGGTGGCCGCCGCCTCGATCACCTGCGATGCCTCTTTGGTGGATTGCAACCGGGCGAACAGCGCCTCGTAGAGGGTGTCGGGCACCCGTTCCGGTTCGGCGGCAGATCGTTCGGCCTTGACCTTGGCCACAATCTCCTCGATGAAAAGCGGCACGCCGTCGCAGCGATGCCGCACGGCTTTGCGGCCGCTGGCAGTGATCCCGGGATGCAGCGCGACGATCAACTCGTCGGTTTCTTCTGCGGTCAGTGGCGACAGCCGGAACTCGGTGACCAGTTCACCGCCGGGCAGCGGTGCCTCGTCACGCCCGGTCATCAGGATCAGCTCACTGCCGGTGTGCGTGTTGAGCAGGGCCTGCACCACTTCGATGGTGTCCTCGTCGAACCAGTGCATGTCCTCGGCGAGCACCAGCGCCGGACCCGAGCTCATACAGGCACGCAGGTACTTCTCGACCGCGCTGATGATGTTCTCGAACAGGATCCGGCCGTCGGCGTCCACCGGGACATAACCGCTTTCCGGGGCGATCCCCAACACCGGGGCCAACAGCGGGATCAACTCTGCGGGGTCCAGTCCCACCCGCTCCAGCTCCGCGCCGAGATAGCGCAGGCGTTCAGAGGCGTGCGAGGTGCGCTCGATCCCGCAGCGGCGTTCCAGCAGCCGGCGAACCGGATGCAATCCGACATCGGTGTGCAGGGGTGAACCGCTCAGTTCCAGGATGATTGCCCCGGTATCGCGAGCCAAGGCGGCGGTGGCACCGGCCAACCGGCTCTTGCCGATGCCGGCTTCGCCTCGCAGAACCACACCCGGTGTGGAGAGAGCACCGGCTGCCGCCAGCGGCCAGGTTGTCTCCAGATGCGCCAATTCCTCCTGCCTGCCGATCAACGGACCAAGGGGATAGGTGGTGACACTGCGTTCGGCCAGCACGAGGTAGTAAGGCACGGGACCGTCCACACCCTTCACCGTCCTGGGTGGGCGTTCCTCGAGTTCGAAGAGTTGGCCGATCAGTCGGGCGACGGCCTCGGAGACCGCGACGGTGTTCGGGTCAGCCAGCCCTGATATCCGGGCGGTGAAGTTGGCGGCGAAGCCGTACACATCGTCCTGCATGATGTCGAGATACACGACGCCGCGGTGGATACCGACCCTGACCTGGACGCCTACCCCGAACTTGCGGCGGGCCTGTTCGTTGAGCCGGGCGACATCGCGGGTGATGTCCAGCCCTGCCTGGACGGCGCGCTGGACGTCGTTCTCATGGGCGATCGGATGGCCGAACACCGCGAGCAGCCCGTCGCCCTTGGTGGAGGCGATGTGCCCTTCGTAGCGTTTGACCGCTGTCGACACCAGGCTCTGGTACCGCCCGACCACGGTGCGGTACACCTCGGGCTCCACCCGGGTGGACAGCACGGTTGAATCCACAACGTCGGCGAACATGATTGTCAGCCTGCGGATCTCGCCCTGGTCGACAGGTGCGGCCAACAGATCCTCGGCATCGGCGTTGTTCTGGTCCACGGCCAGTACCTGGCCGGCAAGTCGAGTGGCAGTCTCTCGGTCACCCTCGCTGATCGCTTCGAACGCCCTGTCGAGAAGTTCGTCGATATCGGGCTGGCGTCTGCGGCTCACAGTCGAAGGGTGATCTTCTGCTCGCCCCCACCTTTGCTTGCGACAGTTCCGATGTACACGCCGCTGGGCAGACCGGTCTCGTTGACCACCACCCGGTACTCCTTGTGGTCGGCGCCGAGCTCGGCCGGCGAGAACGTGATGGCGCCCTCGGGGATGACCCTGTCGTCACCGGGGCGTGCGAAATCCGGTCGGGCTTCCAGTTTTCCGGGGAGCAGACCGTCGACCTTGAACGGGTCGGACACGAATGTCCGAGGGGCGTAGCGGGCCGGACCGATGACCACCGTCTGGGCCGCCTCGATGCCGTTGACCACAGCGATATCGGTGAGTTTGGTGGCCGCGTTCACCCACGGCTGCGCCTTGAGCGGGTCACCGCCCACTTCCTTGACGGCCTCTTCGGCGACACCGCGGGCATGATGCAGCGTGCGTTGCGCGATGGAGGTCAGGTGATCGGCCAGCACCAGCAGACCCTCACTGGGTCTGCGCTGTCGATCGCGCAACACCTGCTCGGCGAGCTCCATACCGCCGAGCATGGACTTGGCGGTGAGCTCGGTCAGCGTCGCCAACAGTTCCCGCTTGTCATAGGACGACCCGACGTGGCCGCACTCGTCTTTCCTGCCGGCTTTGTCGACCTTGTCCGACGCGTCCTCCAAGAGCTTCACGGCGTCGGCGATGGTGCGCTTGGCGCTGGCCGCCAGGTTCTCTGCGGCTGTTCTCGGATCGGTCATCTCACTGCCCTCCCTTGGTCCGCACTGCAGCGGGGCGCACCGCGTCGACGGCCGTGTTGAACATCGACTCGTAGGTCTCCGTCAGTCCGTTCCCCAGGTCGGTGCTGATCGCGATGATGTCCTCCGGCGTGATGCCGTCCTGCCACCGGTCGGCGAACGTGCCGAACGCCTTCGCCGCGTTGTCCAGAAGCTCACCTGCGGTCTTCTGGGCGGTGTCGATGATCTGCTTGCGGTTGCCCGGCGGCAGGGTCCACAGCGGTTCTGTGGTGTCGACAGCAGGCGGGGCCTGCCGGTCGGCCATTGACGACGGTTTCCACGCGGCGAGGTCGGCGCGGCCCGCGGCTTCGAAGAACATGTTCTCGCCCGCATCCGCCCACCCGAGCCGGTCGGCGAGATTGGCGGCAGCCGTGGGGCTCATCCCTCGGATCAGTAGTTCCTTGCTGGTGTGCAGGCGCACCCCGGGGGCGCTGGGGTCGGAAGGGTTGTCCGGCACCGCCACGATGTAGCCGTTGTCGACGACCACCAGCCGGTCGCTGTCGATGAACGCGGCCGGCGTCTCCACCATGTCGTAGTTCACGAACGCGGTGCCGTTGTGCTCACCCATCCAGAACTTCAAGGGTGTGCGCAACTGGAATCCGGCGTTGGCACCCGTTCCGATGACCTCCACCAGCTGCAGCCACCCGTGGCTGTCGTGAGTCAGTGTCGGTATCGACGTCATCTCGATGAAGAACGACGACACCTTGGGCCAATTGACCGGATACAGCACACGTTTGAGCTGTTCGACGCTGATCGAAGCACTGTAGGAACTGGTCAGCAGAACGGTCGCGTACTCCCCGTTCACCTCGCGCACCGAAGTCTTGGAAATGCTCGGAGGCTTGTCGAAGTCCGGTGAACCCGTCGCTCTGATCGCCGCCTTCACCGCCTCCAGCTTGACACTGTCGAACTGGATCAGGTTCGCGGACTTCAGCGTCTCCAAAATGCCTGTGAAGTAATACAACCGGCGGAGGTCGTAGGCGGTGAGGTTGTCGTCGTCGGGTGTGGTCGCATTCGCCAGCCCCACTGAGGTGAGGTCGGCGAGCGCATCGTCGAGTTGTTTGAAGCTCGCGCCGTTGTTGGCCTGTGCCACCTGCTCGACCTGTGTGTACCAGCCGCGGTCGGCGAAAGCCCTCGATTGCTTGAATTCGTCGGGTAGGCGCTCGATGACTGCCTTGTCGCGTGTCTTGGCAACGGCGTCGTCAACCTTGCCGTAAACGACCATCGCAGAGTGAAGTTTTGACATTTTCCCCCGCCTCCCGCAGTTGGCAGCTTTAGCATACCCATAGCCGCCAATAGCGCAGGGTCAATTTCTCGGAGGAAAACGGTGGTCAATGGGGGGGTCTACGACGACGGCAGCATTGCCGACGTGCCGTGGGCATCGGTGTTCGATCCGGACAACAACATGCGTGCCATCGGCGAGATCCAGGCACGCGGATTCCGTGCCGCCACTGACGTGGTGGACCGTCTGATTCGCTCAGCGAAACGTCCACCGAGCGGTGCCGAGGATCCGCAGCAATCGGGGCAGGCCGGCGAGCGTCCCTCTGTCACGCCCGAGGTGGACCGGGTGATGGAGCTGGGGCAGCAGATGATCGGTCAACTTGCGCAGAGCCTCAGGGACGCGGTGTCGCAGCCGGAGAGAGTTGCCGGATTCGACCTCGTAGGTGCGGCGGCCACCGGTCGGGTGGTGCTGGAATCCTCCGCAGACTCGGCGACCGCCACGGCCGAGGTGTGGTTGCACAACACCGGGTCGACCGACCTCGGCAAAGTTCGGATGCGCTGTGGTGATCTGCTGTCCCATGACGGCGCGGTGATCGAGGCTGCCGCAGTGCGATTCGAACCCGACGCGGTGCCCATGCCGGGGCGGTGCAGCCGCGGGATCATCGTCGAGGTCGACCTGCCCGACGCGGTGTCGGCAGGGAGGTATCACGGCACACTTCTGGCCGACGGCCACCCCGACGTGTGGCTGCCGATCGAGTTGGTCATCGGTTCGTCGGCGACATGACCGGTACCGCTGACCGGAGTGCCCTCATCGTCGAGGTCGAAGACCGTCTTCGCCAAGTGGGCAAGGTTGTTCGCCGGTCGATGCTCGATGCCATCCCCGACGGCGAACCCCACCAGTGGCTGTACCGGCCCATGCGGGAGTACCCGGCCCGGCCCGGAAAGGCGTTGCGGCCCGCCCTGTGCCTGTCGGCGGGTCTGGCGTTCGGCGCGAAAGCCGAGGATATCCTGGGAATGGCGGTGGCCATCGAACTGCTGCACAACGCATTCCTGGTGCATGACGACATTGCCGATGGCAGCGAAATGCGCCGTGGCAGACCAACACTGGCTGCCGAGCACGGGTTGGCCGCAGCGCTGAACGCCGGTGACGGTGTGGCCATCGTCGCCAGCCAGGTGTTGCGCCGGGCGGTGCGACGCCTCGACCGCGACCTCGCCGACCTGGTGATGTCCGAGTTCGACACGATGGCGCTGCGCACCCTGGAGGGGCAGGCCACCGAGATCGGCTGGCAGCGCGATCACGTCGACAGCCTCACCCCCGAGGACTACCTCGAACTCATCATGCACAAGACCTGCTGGTACACGACAATTCACCCGCTGCGGGTCGGGGCCATGGTCGGTTCCGGCGGTACCGTCGACCTGGGACCGTTGGTGCGCTTCGGGTTTCACTTCGGAGCGGCATTCCAGATCCGCGACGATCTGCTGAACCTGATCGGCGATGAGCACACGTACGGCAAGGAGATCCTGGGTGATCTCTATGAGGGCAAACGCACCCTGTCACTGGTGCATCTGATGGCCAACGCCACAGGAGCCGACCGCGACCTGGTGGGGCAGTACCTGCGCCTGCGCCGCACCGAACGTGGGCCGGAGATCGTCACCACCATTCGTGAATTGATGGACACCTACGGCAGCATCACGTTCACCCGTGAATATGCCGAGGGCATCCTGCTTGTCGCAGAGGATCTCTTCGAGATCGCCTTCGCCGACGCGCAACCAGGACCGGACCTCGACTTCCTGCGCTCGCTCGTACCCTACGTCTGGGCCCGCTGGCGCTGACCTGTGGACAGCCGTCGCCCCTGACATCGCAGGCTTCGTAGCGTGAAGCGATGGCTCTCACCTCGAAACGCCTGATGCTCAGCGGTCGGAAATTCCTGGCACTGCGGATGGAGTGCGCGCTGGGCGGCGGCGATATCCACACCGACGACGAATCTCCACGTGCGCAGACTCTTTCGCTGCTCATCGGAGCAGTCGTCACCGCAGCCGCGGTCGGTCTCTGCGCGGCCTTCACAGCATGGCGACCCGCTGAGGATCTGGGTGAGGCACGGATCCTGCTGGCCGATGGCACGGGGGCGCTGTACGTGCGCGTCGAGGACGTCGTGCATCCGGTGCTGAATCTGACCTCCGCCCGGCTGATCACCGGAACCGTTGACAACCCGGTGGTGGTGTCTGCGGATGCACTCAGTGAGGTCAAACGAGGTGCTCTACTCGGGATTCCGGGTGCACCGCCGGTCATCGGCGCACCACTGGACACCGAGCCCGCCTGGACGGTGTGTGATGACGGGTCGACCACCGTGATCGGCGGAGCTCCGCTGACCGGCCCCGTGGATGCGGTGTTGGCGATGGCTCCGTCCGGTCAGGTGTATCTGCTCTATGACGGACAACGGGCTCGCGTCGACCTCACTGACCGCGCTGTGGTGCAGGCGCTGCATCTCGACAGTGTTCAACCCGCGCGGGTGTCGGCGACGCTACTGAGCCTGCTTCCCGAGGTGGCACCGGTCGCCACGCCGCGCATACCCGATATCGGCGCCCACGGGCCCTCGGCACTGCCGGGGTTCAGGATCGGTGACGTGATCGGCGTCCGGAACGCAACACAGGATGAGTTCTTCGTGGTGCTGGCCGCAGGAGTGCAACCGCTGAGCCCTGTCGCGGCCGACATCATCCGGCACACGAGCCCGAGTGCGGCAGTCACGATGGTGGCGCCTGCCGCTCTCGTCGGACTTCCCGATGTCGGTGTGCTCCGGATCGGTCATTTCCCCCGGCAGGTGCTGAGAGTTCGAGGCGCAGACACCGGCGTCTGCGCAACGTGGTACCGCGGTGCCGCTGACGTCCGCTGCGGCCCGGTACCGCTCGAAGGGTTCCCCGTCCGGCTCGCCGGTGCCGACGGCGACGGGCCGCACCTCGACCAGATGAATCTTCCGGCGGGTCGGTACGCCTATGTCCGTACACATTCCGGGGACACCGCCGGATGGTTGGTCACCGAACTCGGGGTGCGGTTCCGGGTGGACGATGCCGACACCGCACGTGTTCTCGGCCTGCCGGAACCGGTGCTCGCCCCAGCTGCGGTGCTGGACGCGCTTGCGCGTGGGCCCGTGCTCAGTCGGTCAGCGGCTCTGCTCGCCCACGACACCATCACGTCGCCGTAACCGCGCGACGAGACCCAGCGCCATCAGCACCGCCAGGCAACCGATCGCCCCCGTCGTCGCCGTCCGTGCGGCACGGTCGGGGCTCTGCGGTGCGGTGTCGGCCGTCGGCGGTGGCGGGGCGGTCTGCGGGGCAGCGGGCGCGGACTCCGCGCTCAGCGCCGCGACGGGATCCACGACTCCGTGTCCGGTGACCGGGTTCCAGTCGTCGCCGACCGGGCGGGCTGTCTCCTCGACACGCCGCATCACTTGGCGTGCAGTCAGTTCCGGGAATCGTGAGCGCACCAATGCCACCACGCCGCTGACCACGGGCGCCGCGTAGCTGGTGCCGGCAACCGGTATGACGCGGCCGAAGGTCTGCTGCGTATCGACGAGCCCGGTGCCCGACGGATGCAGCGACACCACCTGCTCGCCGGGAGCGGCGACGTCCACCCAGGGCCCCGGCAGAGTGAAATCCGAGGGTGCACCGTCGGGGCCGACGGATCCGACCGTCAGGACGTAACCGTCGTACCAGCCAGGACTGGCAGCGACTGTTGCGGTGTCCCAGGTCAAGTCACTGGACTCGGCTTGGTGGGGGCAGCGTCCGGCCCCGCCGACGTTTCCCGCAGCGGCCACCACCACGGCGTCCTTGACGTCCACCGCGTACGCGAGCGCTGCGCCCAACGGCCCGTCATCGAGTGGCCCCGGTGCGCAGGCGATCGATGAGATGTTGATGACTCCCGCACCCATGTCCGCCGCGGTCCTGACCGCCTTCGCCAGGGTGCCGACATCGCCGAGCCCTCCGGCCGACGGGTCGGCGGCCGGAGCGAACATCGTGCTGGACTGCCGGATCGCCAGAATTGTTGCTGCGGGTGCGATCCCGATGAAGCCGTCGGTATCCGGTGCGGCTGCGATGATGCCCGCGACCATGGTGCCGTGCCCGTCACAATCCTGGGTGCCATCTCCGGTGGAGACGTAGTCACCGCCGGATTCGAGGTGGGTCAGCCGGTGATGGCGTGCCACACCGGTGTCGATCACCGCGACACGTTGGCCTTCGCCGCGGGTGAGCTGGTGCACGTCGGCCCACACAGGAGCTTCGGGGGGCCGAGTGGCCACGGCGGGCGCCGCGCAGGGGTTGGTCTGAACGCTGGGGGCCGGTGGGGCCGGGGTGCCTGCGGCGGGCAGCAAGGCGGTGTCGACGGTGGGAGGAGTCAGGGCATTCGCCGGTGGCAGGGGAGTTGCCATCACCACCAACAGGCAGACCAGCGTCGCCCTCGCGACCTGGCGGACCATCACAGCAGCACCCATCCGCACACCGGAACCACCGCGGCCGACACTGACAGCTCCACCATCCGTATGGCCCGAATTCGCCATGGGCTCATCGCGATTCTCGGCGGGCGTAGTCCCAACGCACCGACGGTGGTGGCGGCGGCGCACAACCACCCTGTGGTGCTGGGCGAGAAGTCCTGTACGGCAACCAAAGACGACATCGCCGACACCAGTGACGCACCCAGCAGTGCCAGTGCGGGCACCGCCTGGGGGTGTGCCCTGATCCGCAGCGCAAACACCGCAGCGGCCACTGCGGCCAGGGTGACGGATGCCCAGCCCGGTGACACCAGGGTCACCGTCACCACCGCGATCGCACCTGCGGTGCCACTCCCTGTCGCCACAGCGGTGATCAGTCGCTGAGCGGCGGCGAGTCGTGGCGCTAACCCATCGGGCTCAGACAAGCGGTAGGCACTCACTGCGATCCGAAACACCGTTGTCAGCAGCACAAGTGACAGCAGCAGGGCCGTCACCGCAGCCGTCGCAGCACCCGCAGCGGCCACGGTGGCCAGCAGCGCCGACAGCGCCCACACCGTGGTCAGGCATGCCAGCGCACCCCACCACCACGTGCAGTCACCACACATCCGCCCGCTCAACAACGCCGCCACCGCACCGGCCGCCGAACCCAACAGCACGTCGGGCAGACCGATATCCGGCACCACGAACAGGCCGATCAGCACTGCCATGGAGGTGGCGACGGTGACGCCGGTGCATGCCATCGACTCGGGTCGCGCCAGCCACGCCGCCGACCGGACGGGAGCTGCGGCGGGCTCCAGCGCGGGCGGCGTTCTGTGCCGCACCGGCGTGGACGCCATGACCAGTACGCCACCGTCGCTGATGCCGTTGTCCTGCAAGCTCTTCGATAGATCCAGGCGTTGACCGCTCGCGGCCGTCATGCACGCCCCGCGAACATCTGCGCCGGCCTCTGTCAAGAGATCGTGCAGGTGCGGCAGTAGCGCCGCCACCGGAATGCCCGCCGGCACCGCCACATCCGCCTCGGTCCCGTCGGCGTAGATCGTCACGCGAGTCATGTTCACAACCGGGACCGTAGGCCGACCCGTGCCCGCTCGCCGACCGTCATCCACAGCTGAATTGCGGACTCGTCCAGCGTTGCCTAGCGTCCGCTCTCACATCAACAGGGAGGTGGGGTGTGAGTCAACCGATGACGGGTCCGCCGCGGCACGCCACCGTACCGGTGGCCGCGCCGCCGCCGGTACCGGAGGCGCCCCCGGTGGGAGCAGCGGCGCGACTCATCCCGCTGTCCACACTGGCGGTGACCGCCGCCATGGTGGCGGTGGTGTTCGCGGTGGGCTCGCCGATGTCGAGCAACCCCATGTTCCTGATGTTCCCGGTGATGATGGCAGTGTCCGCGCTCGCCAGCCTGGCTGGTGGTAGGCGCGGCCACACCGACCTCGATGCCACACGCCGACGTTACCTTCGCTATCTGCACGGTGTAGGTGAGGAACTGTCAGAACATGCTGCAGCACAACATCAGTGGCTGATCCAACAGTATCCCGACCCGACGTCGCTGTGGCAGCTGGCGAGGACCGATCGCCGTTTCGAGCGTCACCGAGGGCACGACGGATTCTGTCGCATTCGGTGTGGTGTCGGTGCGGTGGTCGCCGCAGCACAACCAATACCACCTGCCGCGGCTGAACTGGCCGAGGTCGATCCGGTCACAGCTGCGACAGTGCAGAGGCTGGTCAGCACCTACGCCACGGTGCCGGATGCGCCGGTGACCGTCGACCTGCGAGCCGCTCCGCTGCTGCGCCTGTTGGGTGAGATCTCCGACACCGCGGCGTGGGCGCGCGCAATGCTCTGTCAGCTGGCCACGTTTCACACCCCGGCGGACGTGGCCATCGCCGTCGTGTGCGCCGGTGACCGCAGGCGGGACTGGGAATGGCTGAAATGGCTTCCCCACCACGGCCATCCGCATGGTGTCGACGATGCCGGTCCGGCCCGGCTGACCTACCACACGGTGGCGGACGCGCTGGCCGACGATGCTGCTGGTCGCCATCGGGTGATCCTGGTGGACGGTGTCGCGGCCGAGTTCACCGTCCGCGCCGATGTCACCCTGCTGTGCCTCGGCGGAGTCGCCGGCGCCGGTGAGGTGGTGTGGGACGTCGGCAACAAAGAGGTGCGGCCCGACGTGATGACGGTGTCGGAGGCAGTGGCGTGCGCCCGGCAGCTGGCGGGCGGAGTTCCGCTGGCCGTCCACCCCGCCGAACCGGTCGAGCCGTTGCGGGTGCCGCTGGGCACCGCCGAGAGCGGGGAACCGGTGTACCTCGATATCAGGGAGCCGGCGCTCGGCGGCAACGGACCACACGGACTGTGCATCGGGGCAACAGGTTCTGGGAAGTCCGAGCTGCTGCGAACTGTGGCGGTCGGCATGATCGCGCAGCACCCGGTGGACGAGCTCAACCTGATCCTGGTCGACTTCAAAGGTGGCGCCACCTTTCTGGACCTGCGGCGGGCACCGCACGTCGCGGCTGTCATCACCAACCTCGCCGACGAGGCACACCTGGTGGACCGCATGCAGGAGGCCCTCCAAGGGGAGATGCACCGTCGTCAACAACTCCTGCGCTCAGCGGGCAACCTGTCCAAGGCAGCCGACTACTCCCAGCTCAGGAACTCTCGTCCGGACCTTCCGCCGCTGCCCACCCTGTTGGTCATCGTCGACGAGTTCTCCGAACTGCTCAGCAGACATCCGGATTTCATCGATGTCTTCACCGCTATCGGTCGCGTCGGCAGGTCGCTCGGCGTACACCTGCTGTTGGCCAGCCAGCGTCTCGACGACGGCAGGCTACGGGGTCTCGAGTCGCATCTGTCGTACCGGATCTGCCTGAAAACGCTGTCCGCCAACGAGTCCCGTGCTGTGCTGGGAGTCCCGGATGCCCATCACCTGCCCGCCACCCCGGGTGCCGCCTTCCTCAAGGTGGGCGCCGACGATCCCGTGCGGTTGCGGGCCGCCTGTGTTTCCGCGCCCTCCGTGGGATCTCGTCGCCCTCGCGTGGACACGCCAAGACATCCGGTGGTGTTCACCTCCGCGGCGGTGGGCCGCGCGCGCAGCGGGATCGAACCACGGCAACGCCGAACGGTTCTCGACGTCACCCTCGATGCCGTGGACGTACCGGGTCCCGTCGCACATCAGGTGTGGCTGCCGCCGTTGACGGTGTCACCGAGACTGGACGAGCTGCCCTCACCGACAGCGTTGACAGTGCCGATCGGGCTGTCGGACCGGGTGTTCGAGCAACGGCGGGTGCCCGTGCTTGTGGACCTGTCCGGCTCCGCCGGGAACGCCGCGGTGGTCGGAGCTCCGCGGTCGGGAAAGTCGACGGTGCTGACCACCCTCGTGACGGCACTGTGCCTGAACCACAGTCCTGCCGAGAGGCAGTTCTACTGCCTGGATTTCGGCGGCGGGGCCCTCGGCCTGCTGAGCGGACTGCCACATCTGGGTGTGGTCGCGGGGCGCCATCAACCCGAGCTGGTCCGGCGCACGGTGGCACAGGTGGCCGCCGAGCTCCGCCGGCGGGAAGCCTCGGCCACCCGAGATGGTGAGGTCTTCCTGATCGTCGACGGGTGGGCGACGCTGCGGCAGGAGTTCGACGACCTCGAGAACACGGTGCTGGCTCTGGCCACCGAAGGCCTGGCGCACGGTGTGCACGTGATTCTCACGGCCACCCGGTGGGCCGACATCCGTGCTGCGCTCAAGGATCAGCTGGGTTCGCGTATCGAGTTGCGGCTGGCGGATCCGATCGACTCCGAGGTCGACCGTGCCCGCGCCCGCCAGGTTCCGAAAGATCGTCCCGGCGCTGGTCTGGCACCTGACGGATTTCCGATGACGGTGGCTGTTGTGGACGATCTGGCCGCCGTGGTGGCGCGGTCGGCTGCCCGCCATGGCGGGCAGCGGGCGCCGGCCGTGCACACGTTGCCGACCCGGGTGGACCATGCCGGTCTGGCTTTGCCTGCGCAGCCGGTGCTCGGGATCGGTGACAACAGAATGACGCTGCTGGGACCGGATTTCGACGCTCGACCCCATCTTCTGGTGTTCGGTGACCCGGCATGCGGTAAGACATCGGTGCTTCGGCTCCTCGTCCGGGAGATCCACCGGACGTCGCCGCCCGGGTCTGCAGAACTGCACGTCCTCGACCCCAGGCGCACATCGGGCAAGGAGAACTGCACCGGATACGCGGACACCGCACAACGCTGCGCCGACCTGGTGGCGGATCTGGTTGTCCTGCTGCAACCGCGGATGGGCTCGACGTGGACCGGACCCGTCGTCTACCTGGTGATCGACGACCACGACCTGATCAGCCGGGCGTGTGAGCCGCTGGTCGAACTCATCCCGCATGCCCGCGACATCGGCCTGCGGTTGGTGACGGCACGTCGAGGGGGTGCCCGGACCCTCTATGACCCCCTGGTCTCCGCGATGCGGGACACAGCTGCTGCGGTCCTGCAGATGAGTCAGGCCGGAGATGACGCCGGTCGCGGCGTGGTGTTGCCGCAAGGGCGGGCGGTGCTGACGGCGGGGCCCGATCAGCAACTGGTGCAACTGGCATGGACACCACCACGATGACCGTCACCTGTGTCCTCGGCCCGGTCTCGATCACGCGGCAGACGCCACCTGCAACCGCGGCCCAGCCCGACGTGGCATCCGCGGCCTTGAGTGCCGGACCCGGCGGATTTGTCCTCGTCGACGGCCAACCCACGGCGGTGGGCACCGTGTGGCGCGACGTCTTGGCGCCGCTGCTGCGTGGTTCCGACGAGGCTGTGTTGATCCATCCCGGGTGGTGGACAGCACCGCAGCTGGAGCTGGTGCGCAGCGTCGCCGCCGAGGTCGTCTGCGAAGTCGAGTTGGTACCCCGGGCAGCGATACTCGGTGACTCGGACACAGTCATCGAGATCGCTCCGCACGCGGTGCTGGTTGTCGGGCCGAACGGTCCGCTCGGTCTGGTGCACCGGACGGGAGAGTCGGTGGTCAGCAGGGTGGCAGCCCTGATCCGGGCTGGCCCTGTGGTGATCGACGGCCCGGCGGACGTGCCGGGAGCGGTGGTGCTGGCCGGTGCGCTCACCGCGGCGCTGACACGCCGAGGCATGCGGGTGCATGCCGATCGATGCATCGTCGCCGCCGAGCCCGTCGAGTCCGCAAGATCTGCGAAGGTGATACCCACCCGGTGGGTGGCCGCCGCCGCGGTCATGGCGGCGCTGGTGGCGGCAGGGACTCTGATCGCGCGGCCGCACGGGCAGCCGCGAACGCCACCGAGGGCATTGGTCGAAGGCCGGGTCACCATGCAGATCCCTGCCGGCTGGACGGTGGACAGGGTGACGGACGGACCGGGATCGGCACGCGCGCAAGTGGTTTCACCCGAGGATCCCGACGCGGTGGTGCACCTGACCCAATCTCGCATCGCACAACCGGATCTCGCCTCCACGGCAACGGCGCTGCGTGTGGCCATCGACGCAGAACCTCCGGGAACGTTCGTCGACTTCGACCCGGCGGGCCACCGCGCCGGACGCCCCGCGGTCACCTACCGCGAGATCCGACCCGGCCGCGACATCGTATGGACGGTGCTGGTGGACGGTGACCTGCGCATCAGCATCGGCTGCCAGAACGGCATCGGACGGGCCGAGGCCATCACCTCTGCCTGCGATGACGCAATTCGCACCGCACAACGCCTCGAGTGAATTTCGTGTGTCGGGGAACCGAAACGCTTCGCCGACAGACGAACCAGATAGACAACCCACAAAGGAGCCCCGATGACAGCACTGAGTACGGACTTCGCGCTCATGCGCGCCGCCGCCGACGCCACCGATGCCCGCAATGCCGAGATCCGGGCGCTGCTGCAAGGCTGCATCGGCAGATTGCATGCGGTGCCGCCGTCCGTGTGGGGCGGGGCGGCGGCCGTGCGCTTTCGCGATGTGGTGGACCGGTGGAATGCGGAGACCACCAAGCTGTGCCACTCACTGGACACCATCGCCGCCACCATCCGTCACAACGAACAAACCTTGCAGGAAGCCGCTCATCAACACACCCAGCAGATTGCGGCCGCGGCAACCGACCTGCGGCGCTGACTTCTCGAGGAGACTCATGGACCAGATCAGTTATGACTTCGGCGAGATAGAGGTGGCCGTCCGCCAGGAGATCCAGCGCACCTCGGCGCGCCTCAACGCCGCGCTCGAGGACCTGGCGTCGCGCATCGCGCCGCTACAGCAGGTATGGACTCGCGAGGCCGCCGAGGCCTACCGGGTGCAGCAGACCGCCTGGCAGCAGTCGGCGGCCGCACTCAACGAGATCCTGCTGCGGCTGGGCGCCGCGGTCGGAGACGGCGCGGGAGCCGTCGCCGACACCGATCGAGCAGCGGCCAACGCCTGGCGATGACCACCCCAGACCTGTGCGGCCCGGTGGGCCTGGAGAAACCCGCCGGGCCGCACAGCAAGTAACCGGTGCACGCCGCGGTCAGAAGCGACTATGGTGGCGACCACACGGCGGGGCCGAACCGCGGAGCCTGCCAAGGACCAGTGATCGCCGGTGGAAGCAACGACCAACACACGCGACGGGAGCAGCGCCCCCGCACTGCTTGCTGTGCACGAAAGGTTCCTCGCAGGCGAAGTCGACGCCACCTATCTTGCGAACCAGGTACGTCCGGTGATCGCCGAGAGCTGGCGACGCAGCCTCGCCGGCGGGGTCGACCCCGACCTCGGCGGAGCCCGACAATCGTCGGTGGCACTGACCGTCGCGAGGCTCAGAGACACCCACCCCCTGGCTCCCGCGCTACCGGTGATCCGTCGACTACTTGTCGACGACGCCGTGGAATCCGGAGTGGTGGTAGCCGTCAGCGCCGCCGACGGCACCCTGCTTTGGGTCGAAGGTGACCCGGCGATGCGCCGTAGGGCCGAAGCCATGAACTTCCTGCCCGGCGCGGATTGGAGCGAGCGGGGCGCCGGCACCAACGCCCCGGGCACCGCACTGGCGCTGGACCGCGAACTGCAGATCCGCGGCGGCGAACACTTCTCCCGGATCGTGCAGCCGTGGAGTTGTACCGCCGCGCCGGTACACGACCCCACCACCGGCGCACTCCTGGGCGCCATCGACCTCACCGGCGGTGACGATGTGGCGTCATCTCAGACACTGGCCCTGGTACGGGCCACGGTGGTAGCCGTAGAGAGCCATCTCGCGCTGCTGCGCCTCACCGGCAACCACAGACCCGCCCCCGCGACCCGCAAACCCCATCTGGTGGTGATGGGCTCCGACCGCCCCAGGTGGGTCACCACCGACGAACTCGGTCATCTTCGCGCCACCGGGCTGACCGGGCGCCACGCCGACATCCTGGTACTGCTCAGCAGGCACCCGGAAGGGTTGTCCGCCGACCACTTGGCGGTGTTGCTCGACGACAAGGACCTCGACGTCGTCACCGTGCGCGCGGAGATGTCGCGACTGCGCAAGGTCATCGGCCCGGAACACCTGACCTCTCGGCCCTACCGACTGCTGGTGCCCATCACCTCCGACATCGGGGAGATCTTCGACGCGCTCGATGACTCCGATGTGGAATCGGCGTTGGCTCGCTACCCCGGCCCGTTGCTGCCGCAGTCGGCTTCGCCGGCCATCGCGCGGCTGCGCACCCAGTTGTCGGCATCGTTGCGCGGTGCGGTGCTGGCCGAGGCGACGCGGGGGAGGACTGACCTGTTGCGACGCTGGCTCGAGCTGCCGGAGGGCCGCGACGACCGGGATGGCTGGCGCGTGCTGCGGGACAGCGCGGTCGGCGATCCGCTGCGCCGCGCCCAAGCGGGCGGGCACCTGGCGGGAATCGACTTCGACCTCAGCTGAAGTGCCGCTGTCGAACGATTCATGTTTGATGGTGGCGTCGAGCGGGAACCCGCGCGTAAAACTAGCGTCGAGCAGCACCAACCGAGTGGTGGAAAACGGTGGCGATCATCTTCCTGGAAGGTCTGCAGCTCCATCCGCAGCCGCGTGAACACGCGCGCGCTGCCGGGCCTCGGCTGTTCCGGCGCGTCACGCGACAGATGCCGCTGCGTGTCAGTACAGACGGAGCCGTTGTCTCGGCCGTGGGCGAGGTGGATGCCGGAAACGTCAAGGACTTCGCTGATCAGGTATGCGCGGCCATCGCCGAGATCAGTGAACACGCTCTCGACATCACGGTTGATCTGTCCGGCCTCGATTTCTTCGCCGTTGATGGGTGCACCGCTCTCCACGCGATCAATGCGCAGGTCATGCGACTCGGCGCAAAATGGTCGGTGAGCCCGAGCGCTGCCGTCAACCGGGTGCTGCAACTCTGCGACCCGGCTTGCCTGATCCCGGTCACCGACCCCGAGGAATTGGCCGAACCTGCCTGATCAGACGGGCTCCGTGAGCGTGCAACTGTGGTGCAACGGTTGAACTCTTATCGTGGTGACGCACGACACACTCGTGAAGCTGACGGCAGGAGATTCCATGACCACCTACGCCCGGCCCGGTGCCGACGGCGCTCTGATGTCTTTCGACGCCCGGTACGACAACTACATCGGCGGTGAATGGGTACCGCCGAACGCGGGTCGCTACTTCCAGAACCCGACGCCGGTCACCGGCGAGGTGTTCACCGAGGTCGCCCGCTCCGACGAGAGTGACATCGAGAAGGCTCTCGACGCTGCCCACGCCGCCGCTCCGGCCTGGGGCAAGACCTCGCCCGCCGAACGTGCGGTGATCCTCAACAAGATCGCCGACCGCATCGAGGAAAACCTCGAATCGATCGCGCTCGCCGAGTCCTGGGACAACGGCAAGCCCATCCGCGAGACCCTGAATGCCGACATCCCGCTGGCCGTCGACCACTTCCGCTACTTCGCGGGGTGCTGCGGGCGCAGGAAGGGTCGCTGAGCCAGATCGACGAGGACACGGTCGCCTACCACTTCCACGAGCCGCTCGGTGTGGTCGGACAGATCATTCCGTGGAACTTCCCGATCCTGATGGCGGTGTGGAAGCTGGCTCCGGCCCTGGCGGCCGGTAACGCCGTTGTGCTCAAGCCCGCCGAGCAGACCCCTGTCTCGATCCTGTACCTGATCAAGATCATCGGCGACCTGCTGCCCGCGGGTGTGGTCAACGTGGTCAACGGCTTCGGTGTCGAGGCGGGCAAGCCCCTGGCCTCGTCCAACCGGATCGCCAAGATCGCCTTCACCGGCGAGACCACCACCGGCCGGCTGATCATGCAGTACGCCTCGCAGAACCTGATCCCGGTCACCCTGGAACTGGGCGGCAAGAGCCCGAACATCTTCTTCAGCGATGTGCTGGCCGCCGCGGACAACTACCAGGACAAGGCGCTCGAGGGCTTCACGATGTTCGCCCTCAACCAGGGCGAGGTGTGCACCTGCCCGTCGCGCTCGCTGATCCAGGCCGACATCTACGACGAGTTCCTGGCATTGGCGGCCATCCGCACCAAGGCAGTGCGTCAGGGTGATCCGCTGGACACCGAGACCATGATCGGTGCTCAGGCGTCCAATGATCAGCTCGAGAAGATCCTGAGCTACATCGAAATCGGCAAGAGCGAAGGTGCGCAGGTGGTCACCGGTGGTGAGCGCGCTGAACTCGGCGGTGATCTCAACGGTGGCTACTACGTGGCGCCGACGATCTTCACCGGCCACAACAAGATGCGGATCTTCCAGGAGGAGATCTTCGGTCCGGTGGTGGCGGTGACGTCATTCAAGGATTACGACGAGGCGATCTCCATCGCCAACGACACCCTCTACGGCCTGGGCGCCGGGGTGTGGTCGCGCAACGGCAACACCGCATACCGCGCGGGCCGTGACATCAAGGCCGGCCGCGTGTGGACCAACTGCTACCACCAGTACCCCGCGCACGCCGCGTTCGGTGGTTACAAGCAGTCCGGCATCGGTCGCGAAAACCACAAGATGATGCTGGATCACTACCAGCAGACGAAGAACCTGCTGGTGTCCTACAGCGACACCGCGGTCGGCTTCTTCTGAGCCGGGTTCCCGGCTAGGACCTTGCCGCCGGCTCCTTCGTCGCCGCGTCGTCGACCCGCCTGATGGGGCGGGTGCTCTCCTCCCCGGGAGCACCCGCCCCATCGGTGTCAAAACCCTGTTGTACTGAGGCTGTCGCTCCTAGGCTGCTGAGGTGGCCTTGTCGTGGCCCCTGATCGGTCGTTCCGGGGAGATCCGCACAATCAATGCCGCGCTCGCGGTTCCGGGCGTGTCCGGAGTCGTGATCCGCGGAGCCCAGGGTGTGGGCAAGAGCCGCGTGGTCCGTGAGGTGCTCGCGGCTGCCGAATCCGCCGGGCACCGCAGTCAGCTGGTGGTCGGGAGTTCGTCGGCGCAGGCTATTCCGCTCGGCGCGCTCAGCGGCTGGGCGACTCCCGGTGCCGCCGATGTCACTCAGTTGACGCGCGGTGTCATCGACGCGCTCACCGCCACCCCGGCGGGCGCCCGACTGATTCTCGGCGTCGACGACGCACACCTGCTCGACGACCTCTCCGCCTTCGTGATTTACCAGATTGTGCAGAGGGGCGCCGCCAAGGTCGTCTTCACAGTGCTTGACCGCGAACCGATTCCGGCTGCGGTTCACGAACTCTGGAAGACGGCATTCCATCACCGGGAGCTGGAACCCCTGACACTCGGTGAGACCGCCGACTTGCTCGCCGCCGTCCTGCAAGCCCCCGTCGACCGAGGCTCGGTAGCCCGGCTCTGGGATCTCACCCGGGGCAACCTGCTGTACCTGCGCACCGTTGTGGAGCAGGAAGTGGCCAACGACCGGCTCCGGCTGCAGCGCGGCCGATGGTGGTGGGTCGGCGAGCCGGTGCTGCCGCCGACGCTGGTCGAGATCGTCGAGTCCCGCGTCGGGCTACTCCCGGCTCCGGTCATCACCGTGGTCGACCTCCTGGCTGTCGGCGAGCCGATCGACCTGAACGCCCTGCGCCAGATCGCCGAGCCCGAGGCCATCGAGGACGCCGACAGCCGCGGACTCATCACGTTCGAGCAGGTCGGAGAAGCGATTCGGGTTCGTGTTGCCCACCCCCTCTACGGCGAGGTGCGCCGTCGGCGGGCTCCGCTGACCCGGATGCGGCGCCTGCGGGGTCTCATCGCCTCCGAACTGGCCACCCGTGACGACCGCGACGACATCCACGCTGTGGTGCGACGGGCTGCGTTGAGCCTCGACTCCGACCTGCCACCTGACAGTGCGCTGCTCACCAGGGCGGCCAACGGCGCGGTGTGGTTGGCGGATCTGGCACTCGCCGAGAGACTCGCGCATGCGGCGGACCGGGCCGGGGGCGGAGCCGAAGCCGGTTTCGTGAGGGCCCATGCGTTGTCATGGCTGGGTCGAGGTGAGGAGGCCGAGGTGGTGCTGACCGGCATCGGCGTCGACGAACTCAGCGCCGGTGATCGCATGCGGCTGGCGTTCCTGCGCGCCAGCAACATGTTGTGGGCGCTGGCGGATCCCGCGAGTGCCAAGGCGATCGCCGACGCGGCGGCAGGCACTGCGCCCTCGGCGGGGGACAACTATCTCGACGCGTTTCTGACGGTGTATTGGTTTGCCACCGATCATCCGGTTGACGCACTGCAAGCGGCGGAACACCTTGACCCCGATGGGCTTCCGGCGGTGGCAGGCGCGGAGGTGGCATGGGCACTGTCGGTGATCGCCGGGGATGCGGGCCGGGTGACCGACGCCGCAGCGCTGGCGGAAATGGGTTATGCCGTCGCGGCGCGGTCGTTGGATGCACCGCACATGCGTTTCAACATCGCCGATGCTCATGTCGGGGCTCTGCTGCTGGCCGGTAGATCGGCGGAGGCGGTCGACGTGGCTGCTCGGGTCCGTGCCGAAGCAGCGGAAATGCCTGGCGCAGCGGGGCTTCTGGGTGCCGCGGTGGCGGGCCGCGCCGCGCTTGGGGCGGCAAGGTTGGACACCGCGGTGACCTTGCTGGAGCAGGCCGTCGAAGGGCTCTCGATAACGCATGCTGTGGGCTGGGGCCATCGGTACCAGATTCCGCTTGTCGCCGCGCTCGCGTTGCGCGGCCACACCTGCGAAGCCGCCGATCTGTACGCGACTCTGGAAGACAACCCGCGGACATTTCGACAGCTCGATTACGAGCGCAGCCTTGCGCAGGCATGGCTGGTCGCCTGTGAGGGGGCCGTCAGTGCCGCCGTGGCCATCTCGCTCGCCGCAGCCGAAAGAGCGGCAACTGCAGGGCAGTTTGCGGCTGAGGTGCTGTGTCTGCAGATCGCCACCCAGCTGGGAGATCGGAGCTGTGGGCCTCGGCTCAAGGAACTCCAGGAAGTGGTCGAAGGGCCGCGTGTGGTCCTGGCGGCGCGATTCGCCGTGGCCCTGCATTCCGGTGATGCTGCTGAATTAACATCGGTATCAACCGGTTTCGAGGAGATCGGCGACATCATCGCCGCTGTCGACGCCGCCGCGCACGCTGCAGTGGCGTATCGCAAAGACGAGCGGCGCGGGTCTGCTCTGGCGTGCTCGGTGCGAGCCGCGACGTTGGCGCAGCAGTGTGGTGCAGCGATGACCCCCGCTCTCGGCCGCGCAGCCGAGCGGTTGCCACTCACTGCCCGCGAATCGGAGATCACTGCCCTCATCGCGCGAGGTCTGTCCAACCGGGCTATCGCCGACCGGCTGACACTGTCGGTGCGCACGGTGGAAAGTCACATCTACCGTGCGATGGCGAAAACCGGAGTCGCCGATCGGGATGAGCTCAGTGCGCTGGTGATCCGCTCGCGCGTCGACTGATCCGACGTCGGCCGCGATTGCGGTAGTGCGGTACTGAATCTGCCCGTGCCGGCACGGGTGATGATCACACGGTCATGTCGCTGACGGGGAGAAGGCGCGAAATGACCGATTTGTCAACAAGATCCGCATGTCCACCGGAGGCCGTCGAGGTGCCGGCGACGGCGGCCGAAGAAACCGCGGAAGGTTCTGCGCCCCGCACTGAGGCGCCTAGGCACTACCCGCCACGGCGTGCGGTTTTTCTCGAGCAGGCAGCCATGCGCCGCGAGATGTATCGGTTGTGACGCGATTGCAGTGGTGCGCTACTGCACGCGCTCCAACACCAGTGGGTGACGATGCAGGAAGTGGTGAGCACCGGCCCGACGAGGGGCGGGCCGGCGCCGTCACCCGACCACAGTTCGACCACCGGCACCAGGAACGGCGCGCATTCGAGCGCCACTCTTCGAGGGCCACCGGAGCGCCGAACAGCGCCATCACCATCGCCGGTGTGTTTCACGGTGCCGCCGTACCGCCGGACCACCGCCGCGGACCGCTCGACCAGCTGGGTCATGATCTCGCGTAGCCGCTCGAGGTCCACCGCGGCGGCGATGTCCATGGACCGCACCACGTCGGCGAACAGGACGGTCACCTGTTTGTAGTTCGCCGGACGATACGACGATGTGTTCGGTAGGCCACACTGGTCGCAGAATTTTGCCTCGACCCGCAGTTCCGTGCCGCATGACCCGCGGGTTCTGTGCGCCGCCATACCTCACCCGCCGATCTCGGCCCCCAATTCCGGTGGCTAAGGACAGGCCGATGAACTGCCGGCGGATCCGGGTTTTGACCTGCGCGGACGCTGCCAGGTAAGCTCCCTCGTCGGCGTGCGATCAGCATCACGCGCCGTTTCCGGGTCAGTGTCGGTCGCCGGAAGCGGACATCGCGCGCTGGGCCGACACCCGGAATGTCCGGGATCCAGCAGCCCGTCAGGGCCCGAGAAGAGAAGGTAGCGCTGTGCCTACGTACACGCCGAAGGCCGGTGACACCACCCGTTCGTGGTACGTCATCGACGCCACGGATGTGGTGCTCGGCCGGCTCGCCGTCGAAGCAGCCAAGCTGCTCCGCGGCAAGCACAAGCCGACGTTCACCCCCAATGTCGACGGTGGCGATTTCGTGATCGTCATCAATGCCGACAAGATCGCCGTCAGCGGCGACAAGCTCCAGACCAAGTTCGCCTACCGCCACTCGGGCTTCCCGGGCGGTCTGCGTGCTCGCGCGCTGGGTGATGAGATGCAGAAGCACGCCGACCGTGTGGTCGAGCGCGCCATCGTCGGGATGCTCCCGCACAACAAGCTGAGCCGTCAGATCCAGAAGAAGCTGAAGGTCTACGCCGGCCCGGATCATCCGCATGCCGCTCAGCAGCCGATTCCGTTCGAGATCAAGCAGGTGAGCCAGTGACCGATACGACTGATACCACCGAAGACTTCACCGCCGACGTCGTCGTCGAAGAAGACGCCGCTGTGGCCGAAGAGTCCTACGAGGCCGCTGTCGAGGATGAGCCCGCCGCTCGCGAGCCCATCTACATCGACCGTCCCATCCAGACCGTCGGCCGTCGCAAGGAAGCCGTGGTCCGGGTGCGCCTGGTGCCCGGCACCGGCAAGTTCGACCTGGACGGCCGCAGCCTCGAGGCCTACTTCCCGAACAAGGTGCACCAGCAGCTGATCAAGGCCCCGCTGGTCACCGTTGATCGGGTGGAGAGCTTCGACATCTTTGCCCACCTCGATGGTGGCGGCCCGTCCGGACAGGCAGGCGCGCTGCGTCTGGCCATCGCCCGGGCCTTGATCCTGGTCACCCCCGAGGACCGCCCGGCGCTGAAGAAGGCCGGCTTCCTGACCCGCGATCCGCGTGCCATCGAACGCAAGAAGTACGGCCTCAAGAAGGCCCGTAAGGCTCCGCAGTACTCGAAGCGCTGATCTGCTGCGCAAGTTCTCCAACCGGTCGCCGGGCACTTTTCGACAGTGCCCGGCGATCGGCGTTTCGAGACCGATACGCCCGAGTGTGACCTGTCACACACTCTGATTTCAGGGAATCCGAGCACCGTCGTGCGCTGGGCAAGGCTCCGCTCAGCTAATCGATGCAGGTGGCCATCCGCTGTGTTTCCGCCTCAGACAGTTGAGTTTCGATCCCACTGTGCGCAAGCCTCGAACACGGAAGCGCGGGCGTCGATCAGACGTGGGCAGGATTCGAACCTGCCCCGGCTGCCAGCAGATCGCTTGTGCTGCCGGACCGCGACTTCGCGAATCGGAAGGGGTAACTGATGAGGGTCATCAGCAAGAACTTCACGGCCGCATCTCGTTTCAAGGCCGCAACGGTGGGCACCTTGTTCGGCGGCTCACTTCTGTTCACTGCAGGCATGGGTATTGCCGGCGCGGAGCCGGTTCCGGTTCCTGTTCCGGTCCCCGATGGCCTGGTGAACGTCACGGTCGGCGGCACGGCCATCCTGGAGAACGTCCCGGCTGAGGTGGCCAGCAACGCAAGTGCCGCCATTTGTGGCTCCACGGCCGCCGATGTGAGCGCGCTCGCCGAGCAGGTGGACACCCAGGGCGTGAACCAGACCGTGTGCTCCGGTCTGCCGGGTGGGGACCTGGTGCTGGCGCAGAACGTCAGTGCGGAGGCGACGTCGCCGGTGGTGCCGGAGACCGAGTCCGGTAGCGCTGTCGAGGGCGCTGCCGAGGGCACTGCCGAGGCTCCTACCGACACCGAGGAGACCGGAACCGAGGGTGACCTCGGGGGCGCTGGTTCGGCCGAGGCTCCGGCCGAAGGCGAGGAAGACGCCGGATAAGTGATTCGACAGCACCGCCCGCATCCAGTCTGGATGCGGGCGGTGTTTCTGTTGTGAAGCACCTGCGAAAGCGCTCTGGAGGTTGCCGACGAGCGATGCCATCAGGACCATCGGGTTCAGGGGTTCAGGGGTTCAGGGGTTCAGGGGTTCAGGGGCGCAGGGAGAAAGGTGACTGGAAATGAACTTCAAATCCGCGATGGTGACCGGTGTGGTCGGAGCGTCGCTGATGCTGACCGCCGGGCTGGGCGTGGCACAGGCGGCCGGGCCCGACGGTGAGGTCAATGTCGTCGTCGGCGGTGCCACCGTCCTCGACAGCGTGCCTGATGCCCAGGCGGCGCAGGCTGCGGCCTCGATGTGTGCGGTGCCGGAGCCGGCGCTGGATGCGATCGCAAGCCAGGTGGACAACACGGGCGGCAGCCAGACCGCATGCACAGGCCACCCCGGCGGGGCCGTGGTACTGGCTCAGAACCTGCCCGCCGCGATGGAGCTGTCGCCCGTGGTGCCGGGCACGAAGGCTTCCTGGGGATCGGGTGAGGCGGCTGCGGTTCCGTCTGGTCCGGATCCGATCTCGAGCAGTCTGCCGACGTCGCCGGACAACATGTCCTCGGAGAACTGAGGTGGTGTGAGGCGTGGAGAACGCGCCAACTGCTTGTAGGTAATGGCGAGCGCTCGTCAGTCCCACACACACGGACGCAGATGTCCGCCGGTGCCAGCCGGACCCGCGACTTCGGGTAGCGGGAGGGGACGGCTGATGGGCGCCGACAAGTTCACGCCTTCGGTGGCGTTCTTCTCGGCTTCCACTGAGTCCGGAGCGGAGCGGCAGTTGGCTCCGGGGCACCCAAGTGTGAGAAGTTGGAGTCCATGGCGCGACTTTTCGGTACCGACGGGGTGCGCGGGGTCGCCAACCGTGACCTGACCGCTGAACTTGCTATTTCGCTCGGCTCGGCCGCAGCCCGCAGGCTGGTCATGCCTGGGCAGGCACGCCGCCAGGTCGCAGTCGTCGGCCGCGACCCGCGGGCCAGCGGCGAGATGCTCGAAGCGGCCGTCATCGCCGGTCTCACCAGCGAAGGCGTGGACGCGCTACGGGTCGGTGTGCTGCCCACACCCGCGGTCGCGTGTCTGACCAGCGCCTACGACGCTGATTTCGGTGTCATGATCTCGGCCTCGCACAACCCGATGCCCGACAACGGCATCAAGATCTTCGGTCCCGGCGGGCACAAGCTCGACGACGCCGCTGAGGACCGTATCGCCGAGCTGGTGGTGTCCGGTCCTGGTGAGCGGCCCGTGGGCGCGGGCATCGGCCGCGTGGTGGACGCCGAGGATGCGTTGCAGCGCTACCTGCGACATGTCGGCAAGGCGGCGTCGGCGCCGCTGGACGGCCTCACCGTCGTGGTGGACTGCGCCAACGGAGCTGCGTTCGCTGCGGCACCTGCGGCGTATCGCGCCGCGGGAGCCACCGTTATCGCGCTCAATGCCGAACCGAACGGCCTCAACATCAACGACGGCTGCGGATCCACCCATATGGAGGGTCTGCGGGCTGCGGTTCTGGCCCACGGCGCCGATCTGGGACTGGCCCACGACGGCGACGCCGATCGGTGCCTGGCGGTCGACGCCTCCGGTGGGCTGATCGACGGGGACGCGATCATGGTGATCCTGGCGCTGGCCATGCGGGACGCCGACGAACTCGCCTCCAACACCCTGGTCACCACCGTGATGAGCAACCAGGGCCTGCACATGGCCATGCGGGATGCGGGGATCGCGGTACGCACCACCGGTGTGGGTGACCGGTATGTGCTCGAAGAACTGCGGGCCGGTGAGTACACACTCGGCGGTGAGCAGTCCGGTCACATCGTGCTTCCCGCCTATGGCACCACCGGCGACGGTATTGTCACCGGCCTGCGGTTGATGTCGCGGATGGCGCAGACCGGTTCCCCCATCGCTACGCTCGCCGCTCCCATGCAGACGCTGCCGCAGGTGCTGATCAACGTCGAGGTCTCCGACAAGACCACCGTGGCGGCTGCGCCTGCCGTACAGAGTGCGGTGGCCGAGGTGGAGGCCGAGTTGGGTGATACCGGTCGAATTCTGTTGCGGCCCTCCGGAACTGAGCAGTTGGTGCGGGTGATGGTCGAGGCCGCCGACGAGGACACCGCACGCCAGTTGGCGGTGCGGGTGGCGGAATCGGTGAGCGAACAGAGCTGACGCGCTTCCGCGCTGCGCATTGAATCAGTGCGGCTTAATATCCGCCGCATGAGTTCAGTGAACCTCAATTCCGGTCGGTCTGCTCTACAACCGACGTCGCTGGGTCCGGTTGCCGTCCGCAACCGGTTGATTCGTGCCGGAACCGGGGAGTCGATGGCCGATCCGCGCGGGCGAGTCGGCGACAGTTACGTGCGGCTGCACGAGGATCTGGCCCGCGGCGGTGTCGGCCTCGCGTTCACCGGTCACATCTACTGCGAGCCGCGGGGACGGTACGGCGAACTCCAGGCTGGGCTCCACGATGACGACAGCATCCCTGGTTTCCTGCGGGTGACTGAAGCCGTGCACCGGCACGGTGGTCGAATTTTTGCCCAGATCGCCCATGCCGGAAGTCAATCCATGTCGTTTGCCACCGATCCGGTGGCACCATCGGCCGTCGACAACGTGATGACCGGACGGAAGGTGAAGGCGGCTTCGACCGCCGACATCGAGGAGGTCGTCGCGGCGTTCGGTCAGGCGGCCCGCCGAGCCATGGAAGCGGGATTCGACGGCGTTCACCTGCATGGTGCCAACGGGTATCTGATCAGCCAGTTTCGCTCACCGCTGACCAACACCCGCGACGGCGACTGGGGCGGAACCCAGCAGGGCCGCGACAGGTTCGCCGTCGAGGTGATTCGCGCGATCCGTGCGGAAGTGCCGTCCGACAAAGGGTTCACGATGAAAGTTGGGCTCGCTGATCTGGTCGATGAACCCGGCGGGCTGACGGTGGACGATGCCGTGGAGGGGGTGGCGGCTTTCGTGGCTGCCGGACTGGACGGTGTCGAGGTGTCATCCAATCTGATGAGTGACTACGTAAGCGCCTCCATCCGCCCGTACATCGCCGTCGATCGCCGCCAGGCATTGGGTGACATGCTGCTGCACCGGGTGCATCGGTCGCCCGAGGCCGAGGCGTACTTCCTGGGCTTCGCCCGGGCGGTGCGCTCTCGTGTGCACACCGCAGTCATCCTGGTGGGCGGCCTGCGACGGATCGACACCATCGAATCCATCATCGAAGCGGGCCAGGCCGACTTCATCTCGATGGCGCGGCCCTTTATCCGGGAGCCCGATCTGGTGAACCGACTGGCGTCCGGTGGCCAGACCAGCCCCGCGTGTGTGTCCTGCAACATTTGCCTGATGCACGACGAGCACCACGCCCTGCAGTGCTGGCGGGTGCCGCGGATGAACCTGGTCAGACATGCGCAGTACCGGTTGACCGGAGGTTTTGGTACCAAGGGTTCCGGGCGTAAGCCGACGGCGACGAACTGAGATGGAACCGATCGGGCCTGTCCTGCGACTGACTAGGGTATGGGACATTCCAACTTTGCCAGAGTCGACACAGCCGCACTGATCACCGTCGCCGATCGCTTCGACGACGCCGCAGCTTCTCTCGAGCGGGCGGCGCGCAGCCGGTTGACTTTCGACGGTGCCTACGCAGGTCTTGCGCACACGGGTCAGGGCGACGAGGTGCGGCGGCGCTTGGAGGGATTGTTGGTCGATCTGCAGGGCTGGGCGCGTGCGTCGGCCGAGATCGGTGTCGCACTGCGTGTCGGGGCCCGCCGCTATCTCGAGGCCGACGACGCGGCCGCCACAGGTCTGGGATCATGACCTTCGACGTCGCGGGACGGTTGGCCGAAGGCCTTGCTGCGCTGGACAATACACAGCTCTACGTGCAGGCGTGTGCCCTTCGTGGGTTCAGCCATCCTGATTTGACGGTACACAGTGCGCAGTTGCGCGACTGGTACCGCACCGAGGAGGGGTTGGATCTTCTCGTGCTCGATGCTGACTGTGCGGTGTTACACGCAGCTGCTCGGTCCGCGGCTGATGCACTGCAACTCTCTCAGAGCGCCGACGTGAGCACCGCGTGGTCAGGTCACGGTGGCGGCGCGGCGGTCGAGTTCGTATCCCGCCACGTCGGGAATGGGGGCCGGGTTGCAGACTCTGTGGACGCCGCTGCGCGTGCTGCCGAGCGGTTGCGCGACGACCTGTGGCGCATAGTCGACGGTAAGGTGCAAGCCACCATCGCCGCTGATGACCGCGTTGCCGCGCAGCGTCCTTCCTGGTTGGCGGCGGCGCGGGCGATGCTCGGTGGCGGCTCGGAAGAGGCTGCCGCCGTGGTTGATTCGGAGATGACTCCGCATGTGGTGGCGGTGATCGCCGGGGAGTGGCTGACCGCGATGCGCGAGTCGGTGTCCGCCGTCGGTGCGGCGTACCGGGTGGCACTCGATTCGTTGGCCGCGAACCCGTTCGTACTCTTCGAGATTCCAGGTGATCTCGTCTCTCGCCCGGCGGCGCCTGTGGTGTCCGCTGCCGCGTCGGTCCCACCGGTGGTGGCAGTGCCGGCCGCTGCAGCGGTTGCGCCCACAGTGCCCGCCGCTGCTGTGCCTGGATCGATACCACAGACGGCGCCTTCGCCGCCCAATCCTGGTGTGGCACCGTCCCAACCGACAGAACCCATGACTGCACCGCCTCCCGCACCGATGTCCCCGACGTCGCTTCCGGACCCGACCGCTGGACTCGGCGGCTTGCCTGGTGGATTCGCCGACGCGCTCGGTGGGCTGCTCGGCGCGGGACCGGACCTTGGTAGCAGTGCCGGCATGCCGGAGCCCGAGCCGATCGAAGCGCCGGACGTGCCGGAAGCCGCCGAGGAAACCGACGACCCCGAGGAGGGGGCGGTGGAGGAGGACGAGGACGAGGGACCCGATGAGGAGGCCGCCGCGACCACGCCGGATGACTCGGCCGCAGAGGAAGATCCGGCAGTTCCTGAGGAGCCGCCGCCCGCGACGGAAGAGCCCGAGACTGAGGTTCCCGCGACACCAGTGCCCGAACCGGTTCCGCTCGCCGAGCCGAGCCCTGTCGCCGAGCAGGCGCCAGCCACCCCATGCGAAATCGCCGCCGACGAACTCCCGCAGGTAGGGGAGTGACCTTCGCCGAGGGTGGGTGTCTCCGGCGGACACGCCGGTGGATGTGTGCGGTTTACGCACGCTCGACCAGGTGTGAATGCGGCAGCCTCACCTGCAGCGCGGCTACCGCATCACCCCAAAGCGCGCCCGCAACAACGCCCTCGTCGCCAGATAGCAGGAACCACCACCCCTTTTAGGGCTGGTCAATTGCTGCGGCGAGAAGCGTCAGCTCGGCGCTGCGTGCAGTCTGCGCAGCGAGCCGAGGACCAGGCGGTCGGCGGCGAGCTCGTAGCACTGCCCCTCGGACAGTGACTGCACCGAACGCAGCATGGCCCTGATGTCGGTGTGCACTCGCGGTTGCGCAGCCAGTAGTGCATCCACCTTCGCGGCCACGGCGGCGTCGAGCGCCTCGACGCCGTCGACCACCTCGTTGAGAAGCCCGATGCGCACGGCCTCGTCGCCGGACACCGGCGCGCCGCTGGCAGTCAGCCAGAAGGCGGCCCGGCGGCCGACCATGTGCGGTAACCACGCCAGCACCAGCGCCGGAGCCAGGTTGATCCGGACCTCGGGGAAAGTCAGCTTCGCCGCGCGGGTCGCGACGGCCACGTCACACAGTGCTGCCAACCCCACGCCGAAACCGGCCGCGTCACCCTGTACGCGCGCGATGGTCACCAGCGGGGTGGACGCCAGTGCCTCGTTGACAGCGACCAGCCTGCGGACTTCGTTGGGCAGGTCATCCGGGGTGGCCGCGGTGCGTTCGCGGCCCATGCAGAACTGATCGCCTGCCCCGGACAGCACCAGGATGTGGACGCCCTCCGGAGGGCTGGTCAGCACCGCCGCCAGCGCGTCGCACATGTCCATGGTCATCAGGTTGCCGTCGGCGCTGTCGAGTCGGACGGTGAGAACCGCATCCTCGCGGTGGAATTCGAGCCCTGCGACAGTCGAGTGTGTCATCGTCATCTCAGTTCAGCCTTTCCAGCGCGATGCCGCCGTACCAGTCCACGTCGTCGGGTGCCGTGCGAACCGTCACCGCCCGTACGTGGGTGAAATCGTTGAACGACTCGGTGCCGCCCTCGCGGCCGTGTCCGCTCTCGCGTACCCCGCCCCACGGTGAGCACGGGTCCAGGCGGTGGTGGTCGTTCACCCAGACGATGCCGTGCTCCAGCTTCGAGGCCACCCGGTGGGCCCGCGCCACATCCCTGGTCCAGATGGAAGACCCGAGCCCGTAGGGGGAGTCGTTGGCGATGCTCACCGCGTCGGCTTCGTCACTGAACGGGATCACCACGACCACAGGACCGAAGATCTCCTCGCGGGCCACGCGCATCTGGTTGGTGACGTTCGACAACACGGTGGGGGCGACGAAGTAGCCGTCCAGGCCGGGCACGGTGACGGGCACACCTCCGGTGGCCAGCGTGGCGCCCTCGGAGACTCCGATGTCGACATAGTTGAGGATGCGCTGGCGGGCCCGCTCCGAGATCACCGGGCCCAGCTGGGTGCTGGCTTGACTGGGGTCACCGATGCGGATGCGTTCCGCCTGGGCTACCAGGGCGGCCACGAACTCGTCGTACACCGTCTCCTGCACCAGGATTCGGGTGCCGGCGATGCAGGTCTGCCCGGCGCCGACGAACCCGCCGAAGGCGGCTCCGCGCGAGGACACCTCGACGGGAACGTCATCGAACACCAGAACCGGTGTTTTGCCGCCCAGTTCCACTGTCGACTTCGCGAATCGCGATGCGGTGGCCACCGAGATGATCCGGCCCACCTCGGTGCCGCCAGTGAACACCACCTTGTCCACCAAGGGGTGCTCGGAGAGTCCCGCACCGGTCACCGGTCCCAGGCCTGGGATGACGTTGAACACCCCGGGTGGGATGCCGGCCTCAAGCGCGAGGTCGCCGATCAGCAGGGCGGTCAGCGGAGTCTGCTCAGAAGGCTTGAGCACCACGCTGTTTCCGGTAGCTAGCGCCGGCGCCACGCTCTTCGAGGCGATCATCAACGGGTGGTTGAACGAGGACAGCGTGGCCACCACTCCCAGCGGAAATCGCGAAGTGTAGGAGTGGTACTGGCCCGACATCGGTACCACGGAGTCCCGGCCGGCCAGCAGCAGCGCCGCGTTGTAGCGGTACCATTCCGGCAGCCGCGTGATCTGTGCCTTGGTCTCGGTGATGGGCCTGCCGTTGTTGTCGGTCTCGAGGCGGTACAGCTTGTGCATGTCCCGTTCCAGCAGGTCACCGAATCGGTTCAGGATGCGGGAGCGTTGGTGGATCGGCATCTGCGACCACACCCCGGAGTCGAATGCCGCACGGGCCGAGCGCACAGCGTCGTCGGTGTCCTCGATGCTGGCGCTGTGACAGCGCGCGAACACCTGTGCTGTCGCAGGATTGATCAACTCGAGGATGTCGCCGCGACCGGCGCGGTGCTCACCGTGGATCAGCAGACCGTGCACCAGGTCGCCGTTCTGGGTGGCGATCGGGGTCATTGCGAGTTCAGACATGTATGACGTTCTCTCTGGTTTCGGCCGGGAGTCAGGCACTGGCAGGGGTTGCGGCGCGCTGGCGCGAGTTGGCTTCTAGGTCTTCGAACCGACGCAGGATCGACGACTCCAGCACGGCCACTTCCTCATTGGAGGCCTTGCGGGGGCGGGGAAGGTCGACGGTGATGTCTTCGTGGATGGTGCCGCCGGGAGCCAGCATCAGGATGCGGTCGGACAGCTCGGCGGCTTCCTTGACGTCGTGGGTGACAAAAACGACGGTCTTGCGGGTTTGTGCCCACAGCTCCTGCAGGTGCTCACGGAGGCCACGGGCGGTGATCGCGTCGAGGTGGCTGAACGGTTCGTCCATCAGTAGCACATCGGGTTCGATCGACAGGGCGCGGGCGATGCCGACGCGCTGTTGCTGGCCGCCGGAGAGCTGACCCGGCCACTTCTTCTCGGCGTGGCCGAGGCCCACCCGCTTGAGTGCCTCATGCACGCGCTCCTTGGCGGCGTTGTCACGCACCTTCTGGACGTACATCAGGTTGTCGAAGATCGACCGCCATGGCAGCAGCCGGGGCTCCTGGAAGACGTAGGCCAGCTTGGCCTGTTGAGCGGCAGAGCCGATCATGACGGTGCCCGAGCTGGCGGGTTCGATTCCGGCGATGATGTTCAGCAGTGTGGTTTTTCCGCAGCCGGACGGCCCCACCAGGGAGACGAAGGAGCGGTCGGCGATCTCGAAGTTGAGGTGGTCGATGACGGTTTGCGGTCCGGTCGGGGTACCGAACACTTTGAGCAGGTTGGTGACGGTGACGTTGGCCATGAAATCTCCTGTGGATGATGGGGTTACGGGGCGGCCGCGGTGGGCTCGCCCGGCGTCGACTCACCGTCGCGCCAACGGAATGCCCGCCGTGAGAGGCGTTCGAGTAGCACCCGGTCGGTGAGCACCATGAAGACGATGAAGAACGCGATCCAGGCGACAAATCCTGGCAGTTGGTTGGCGTCATACCAGTAACGGGCGCGGTGCCCCACGCCGTCGGCGGAGCCGAACCACTCCGACAGCAGCAGGCCGTTCCAACCGGACATGACACCGAAGCGGATGCCGGCCACCATGTACCCGGTCAGGGCCGGTAGGACGGCGTGGCGCAACCGGCGTGCCGGAGGCACGTCATAGGACTGCGACATGTCCAGCAGCGCAGGAGGAATGGACCGTGCTCCGGCCGCCACGTTCACCACAACAAACGGCACGGCCGACAGGATCACCGTGACGATCGGTGCGGTGTCGGCAAAACCGAACCACATGGCGCACAACAACGCCCAGATGACTGCCGGGATCGCCAGGCCCACCAAGTTTACGTCGCCGAACAAGTGGTCGAAGGTGCGGAAAGAGCCGATGGCGATACCGATGGCGATGCCGAGCACGATGGAGATCACCATGCCGATGGCGAACCGCTGCATGCTGATGACGAAGTTGTAGAAGAACTCTCCGCGCTCGATCTCACTCATGGCCGCTTGGACGACGGGTGCCGGGCCGGGAATGCGGTCGCTGAACATGCCGACCAGCTGCCAGAACACCAGGAACACCGCGGCGGCGGTAAGACTGGCGCCAAAGGGGCCGGTGAGCCGGCTGGGCGCCGCCGAGCGTCGGGGGGTGACCGTCGCCGGGCGGTCTGTGACGGGTGCGCTCATGTCAGCGGCCACCTCTCCATGCGAAGAACCGTCGCTCCAGGCCGGCCAGGAACACTCGCTCGATCAACAGGATGAAGATCACGAAGAACCCGGTCCAGGCCAAGACGCCGGCAACCGAAAACTCTTGATAAGACTGGCGAATCATGAATCCGATGCCGCTGCGCCCGCCGAAGACCTCGGTCAGCGCCTCCACCTTCCAGGCCATGGCGAAGCCGTAGCGCAGGGCGGCGAACAGAAATGGCATCACCGAGGGCAGGTAGACCGACTTGACGATCTCGCCGCGGCCCAGGCCGTAGACGGCGCTCATGTCGACGAGACGGCGGTCCACCTCCTCGACACCCTGGGCGACATTGAGGGCGACGTAGGGCAGTGCGACGAACGCGACCACCACGACGGGGCCGACGGCGCCGATGCCGAACAGGATCAGTGCGAACACCGCGAAGGCCAGACCCGGCACATTTCCGAGCACCAGCATGGGCTGTTGCCAGAAGTACTTCTGGTAGCGCACCCGGCCCATCAGCAGGCCCAGTGGCACACCGATGACGGTGCCGATGACGAATCCGAGTGCGATTTTCACGATGCTGGAACCGAATTGGACAAAGGCGGTGCCGTCTGCGGCCAGATGCCACATCTCGGCGCCGACGGTCCACGGTGCGGGCAATACGTACTCGGTGAACATCACCAGCGAGCAGAACGACCACACTGCCAGCAATGCGGCATAACCGACGAGGGCCAAACCGACCCGCCGCGCCACGCCACCGCCCCGGCGGGCGGGCACCGCCCCCTTGTCGGGGGCGGTGTCCGCCGCGGCGGACCTGTCGGTGGTGACGGTCACGAAGCGCCGCCCTGCTCGGACGGACGGAACTTCGGCAGCGCCTGATCCTGGTCCATGAACCCGGTCTCCTGCAGTAGCGGGAACACCTTTGACTCGTTGTCGGCCCAGGCCTGGTCGAACCGGATGTCGCGGACGAACCAGTCGTGGTCGTCGACGTAGTTCTGGACGAATGCGATGTCCTCAGGCGCCTCGACGGCGAAGTGCTGCGGGTAGGTCTCGATGATGGTGGCTTTGTTGGCTTCCCACTCGGAAAGCCCACGCTGCCAGACGTCGAGGAAGAACTCGACCTGCTCCGGGTTCTCCTCGGCCCACTCCGAGCCGGCGAGGAAGACGTTGATCATGGGCCCCTGGTGGCCTTCGACGACGAGTTCGGAATACATGTCCGAGGAGGCCTTGCCGTCGTAGAGCACCTTCAGCTCGCCGCTGCGCAAACCGGGCGCGGCGAACTCGGGCAGGCAGACGCATGCCGCTACCTCACCCTTCTCGACGAGCTCGGCCTGCTGCTGCGGATCCGAGACGACGATGTTGTAATCGCCTCCACCGGAACGGAAGTCGACGTCATGCAGCTTCTTGGCGTAGGCGCCCCACACCAGCGTGGCCGAGACCGCGGTGAAGGCCGAGATGTCCTGGCCCTTGAGGTCGGCGAGGGTGTTCGCCGGATTGTCGGCGCGGGCGATGATGACGCTGCGGTCCATGTTGTACTTGCCGATGATGATCGTGTCGCGACCGGTTTCCTCTTCGATCACCGGCACCTCATAGGAGGCCGACGACACGATGTCGGCGTGACCTCCTGCGAAGACACCGAATTCATCCCAGGTGGACGACGCTTCGATCTTGATCCCGGACTCCTGCTCCATTTCGGCGAGAATTCCCTGGTCGGTGATGTAGTCCCAAACCGGGTCGGGAGCGAAGGTGAAGCGGATGGTTCCGCCGTCACCACTGGCTCCGCCCGAATCGGGCCGGGAGACACACCCGGACATCGCGACCGCTGTCGAGGCGGCTATCACGGCGGCCGTCAGCCGGCGTCCCAGACCGTTCACGATTCTGTTCCCTTCATTTGAGCGCCCCGCCGCTTCTTTGCGCCGGGTGCGGGTTCTTTGTGACCGCCGTCGTGGAAGCTGATGACCTCATCGCCGCCGGCAGTCGGGTGTTCGAGTAGGTAGGAGAGGATGAAATCGTGTGAGGTGGCCAGGTGTTCGCGGGTGAGCCTGGCGGCAAGGGCGGCGTCGCCGCTCTCGACAGCGCGCATGATGCCGACGTGTTCGGCGTGGAGGTGATCGGTTTGTCCGATCACCTCCAGATGCATGTACAGATACCGGTCGGTGAGGCGACGGAGCTGCTCGACAATCTCGATCATCCGTGGTCTGCTGGCCCGCTTGTACACGGCGGCATGGAATTCGGCGTTGGCGGACAACCAGATCGGCGCCTCGGTGGTGGACTCCATCAGTTCCATCTGCCTGCGCATCATCAAGATGTCGGCGCGGCCGACGTTCGGCACGGCGATCTGGGTGGCGAGTGGTTCGACCGCTTCGCGCAGTTCGTAGAGCTCTTGGAGTTCGTGCACCGACATGCCGGTGACGATCGCGGTGGCCTTGGCCGTCGGATGGAGCAAGCCCTCGCTGGCCAGGAGTTGGATGGCATCGCGGACCGGAATACGGCTCACGCCGAAACGCTCGGCGATGCTCAGCTGGGACAGTCGCGACCCGGGTGCGATCTCGCCGTGCAGGATCTCGATGCGGAGCTGCCCGGCAATCCTGCTTGCTGCGCTTTGGTATGCCATTTCTTCTCCATGTCGACGATTGAGAAGAAATGTATACAGTCGCAGATGTGGTGTCAATCACGTGACAACAACGGGGAGATGTGGATCACTCAATGAGTGGGGTGGGCGGGCCATCCGGACATGGAGGGGCTGTTCGGGTCCGCGCTGCCGGCGACAGCGGCAGAGTGGCGGCCATCGGTGTGGCCGGTACCGCGATTGTGGCTGGGGCAAACCCACGCAATTGCGTTTCTACGAGGCCGATCTCGGCAAGATCGGCATCGTCGTGTGAAGCGAGGTCTACGTCACCGGCCGCTGTCGGGCCTGGTGCACCGTGATGATCCCCGGCGCCTTCGTGGTAGCCGGGTTCAGGATGTCAGCGCCACCAGCTGCTCGACGAAGCCGACGGCCTCTCGGTCTTCGGCGGCCAGCGGGTGTACCAGCATCGTGGTCACCCCGGCTTCGGCGAACGCGGCCAGCCGCTCCTTCACAAATGACACAGGGCCCACCAGGGAGACGTTGCGCACCAGGTCATCTGGCACGGCATTGATGGCGTCTTCCTTGCGGCCGGCCAGGAACAGATCCTGGATGTGATCGGCCTCGGCGCCGTAGCCGTAGCGGGTGGCCAGTTTGTGATAGAAGTTCTGCCCACGAGCACCCATGCCGCCGATGTAGAGCGCCAATTGTGGTTTGGCCCAGGCCAATCGGTCTTCGACATGGTCGCCGATCGCCAGGCTGGCCGACACCACGACATCCAGCGGGCCCAGTGCGGGATCCCGCTTGGCAGCACCGGCGCGCAGCGACTCGCCCCACACCGAGTCGGCCTTCTCGGGGTAGAAGAACACCGGCTGCCAACCGTCGGCGATCTCTGCGGACAGCTCCACGTTCTTTGGTCCGAGAGCAGCGATGGTGATCGGAATACTTTCGCGCACAGGGTGATTGATGAGGCGCAGCGGTTTGCCCAGGCCGGTGCCCTGGCCGGCGGGCAGCGGCACCTGGTAGTGCTTGCCGTTGAAGTTCACCTTCTCGCGGCGCCACACCTGCCGGCAGATCTCCACGACCTCGCGGGTGCGCCCCATCGGGGCGTCGAACGGCACGCCGTGGAAGCCCTCCATAACCTGGGGGCCTGAGGTGCCGATGCCGAGTCGGAACCGGCCGTCGGACACGTAGTCCAGCCCGGCGGCCGTCATCGCCAACAGCGTCGGCGTGCGGGTGTAGATCGGCACTACGCCGCTGCCCAGTTCGATTGTCGAGGTCTTGGCCGCCAGGTACCCGAGCTGGCTGATCGCGTCGTAGGAGTAGGCCTCGGCCACCAGGGCGATGTCGACGCCGAGCTTCTCGAACTCGACCACCTGTTCTGCGGCCTGGCGAAAGCCGCCCGAGTAGCTCATGAAGATGCCTGTGCGCATGAACGAGTTATACACCCAACCAGTTGGTTGATAGAAGCCGCGTCAGGGCTTGAGGAGGGCGACCACTTTGTTCTCGAGGTCCACCGGATCCTCGGTGGGATCGTCGTGCTCGGTCTTCGGCAGCACTGCCTCGGGGTCGGCGAAGTCGGCGTAGTCCCTGTTGCCGGCCAGTACGGCCAGCAGGAACCCAGTCAGGAGCGCCCGGACGATCTTCTGGGTGCTCGTGTCCGCACCCGGGAGGCCCACGGCGCGGGCCAACCGGCGGCCTTCCACCAACCCACCGGCCTTGCCGCCGCTGACCAGCCGCAACGTCCCCGCCGGCCATGCCCGGGACAATTCCACGGCGTTGGACCGCAGGGTCATCGGATCGCCCGGTGCGGTGAGTATCAGTCCGGGCGCGGCCAACCCGGCTGCAGGCTGTTCGGCCTTCGGCGAGGTCACCGACGGAAACAGGGGAGCAACGGCCTTGATCCGGGACGGGGCGCCGGCCGCGGCGAACACCGCCGCCGATCCGCCGAACCCGTGGCCCGCGGCCCCCAACTTGTTCGGGTGCACGCTGATCTGGCCGGGTCCGAGGCGGACTCCGGAGATGATGTCGAGGGTGGTGCCCAGGTCGAAGGCCAGGTTCAGTACCGACGGGGCCAGCCCCTTTTCGGTGTCCGGGGCGGCGGCGACGATTCCCCAGGACGCCAGATGTTCCAGTGTGCCCGCATAGCTGTGTGCCGGTGTGAGCCAATCGTGGGCGAATGCGACGCCCGGCAGATTGGTACCGGATTCCGGGGTGTACACCACCCCTGGTAGACCGGCAAAGGCCAGGTCACCGCGGAGAACGCGGTGAGGTCCGCGCCGACGTAGTTTGGCGAAGAGTTTCTTCGTGCTGGCCACGCCTAGACCCTATAGCGCGTGTTTCCGGAACAGGGGACAAGGGCGACTGCACTACCCTGGTACCTCATGTGCGGAATCGTCGGATACGTGGGTACGCGTCACGCCCGCGACGTCGTCGTCGACGCGCTCGGCCGGATGGAGTACCGCGGCTACGACTCCGCCGGTGTGGCGCTGCTCGACGGTAAGGGCGGGATGACAGTCCGCCGGCGCGCGGGGCGCCTGGCCAACCTGGAAGCGGCGCTCGCCGAAACCGATACCGCGGCGCTGCAAGGCAGCACCGGCGTCGGTCACACTCGCTGGGCCACCCATGGCCGTCCCACCGACCGCAATGCTCACCCGCATCGCGACGCGGCAGGCAAGATCGCGGTCGTCCACAACGGCATCATCGAGAACTACGCGATGCTGCGGAAGGAGCTGGAGAACGCGGGCGTCGAGTTCGCCAGCGACACCGACACCGAGGTCGCGGTGCACCTGGTCGCCAGGGCGTATCACGACGGGCCCACCGCCGGCGACTTCGTGCAGTCGGTCTACGCCGTGTTGCCCAGGCTCGAGGGCCACTTCACCCTGGTGTTCGCCAACGCCGACGATCCCGGCACCATCGTCGCCGCCCGGCGCTCGACACCGCTGGTGGTGGGTGTCGGCGAGGGTGAGATGTTCGTGGGCTCCGATGTCGCTGCCTTCATCGAATACACCCGTGAGGCTGTCGAGCTGGGCCAGGACCAGGCCGTGGTCATTACCGCCGACGGCTACACCATCACCGACTTCACCGGCGATCCGAACGTCGACTACCGGCCCTTTCACATCGACTGGGACCTGGCTGCCGCCGAAAAGGGCGGCTATGAGTACTTCATGCTCAAAGAGATCGCCGAGCAGCCCGCGGCGGTCGCCGACACGCTGCTGGGCCACTTCGTCGACAACCGCATCGTGCTCGACGAGCAGCGCCTCTCCGATCAAGAACTGCGCGAGATCGACAAGGTCTTCATCGTCGCCTGCGGCACGGCGTACCACTCGGGGCTGCTGGCCAAGTACGCCATCGAGCACTGGACCCGGCTGCCCGTCGAGGTCGAGTTGGCCAGTGAATTCAGATACCGCGACCCGGTGTTGGACCGCAGCACCCTGGTGATCGCCATCAGTCAGTCCGGTGAGACGGCCGACACCCTCGAAGCGGTGCGTCACGCCAAGGAGCAGAAGGCCAAGGTGCTGGCCGTCTGCAACACCAACGGCAGCCAGATCCCTCGTGAATGCGACGCGGTGCTCTACACCCGCGCCGGGCCGGAGATCGGCGTGGCGTCCACCAAGACCTTCCTGGCGCAGGTGGCGGCCAACTACCTCGTCGGCCTCGCACTGGCGCAGGCGCGGGGAACCAAGTACCCCGACGAGGTGCTGCGCGAGTACAAAGAGCTCGAAGCCATGCCGGATCTGGTGTCCGAGGTGTTGACGCGGATGGGTCCGGTCAACGAGATCGCCCACCGGTTCGCGCCGTCGTCCACGGTGTTGTTCCTGGGTCGCCACGTCGGCTACCCGGTGGCGCTCGAAGGTGCGTTGAAGCTCAAGGAACTCGCCTACATGCACGCCGAGGGCTTCGCCGCCGGCGAACTCAAGCACGGCCCGATCGCCCTGATCGAGGACGGCCTGCCGGTGATCGTGGTGATGCCGTCACCCAAAGGCGCGGCGATGCTGCACTCCAAACTGCTGAGCAACATCCGCGAGATCCAGGCGCGCGGCGCGCTGACCATCGTGATCGCCGAGGAGGGGGACGAGACGGTACGGCCATACGCTGACCACCTCATCGAGATCCCGGCGGTGTCAACACTTTTCCAGCCGCTGCTGTCCACCATTCCGCTGCAGGTGTTCGCCGCGGCGGTGGCTCAGGCGCGTGGGTACGACGTGGACAAGCCGCGCAACCTGGCGAAGTCCGTCACCGTCGAGTAGCCCGAGGACGACGGAGCGGGGCGAAGTATGAGCCCCAGCGCAGGAGTCCGTGGGGCGGATCGGCGTAGGGTCACCGTCGAGTAGCCCGAGGACGACGGAGCGGGGCGAAGTATGAGCCCCAGCGCAGGAGTCCGTGGGGCGGATCGGCGAAGTCCGTCACCGTCGAGTAGCCGTGGGGCGGATCAGCTGAACAGCCAGCCGTCTTCGGCGCCCACGGCTGCGCCGAAGACGTAGATCCCGACGACGCAGATCACCACGCATGCCACGAACGTTCCCACCGCGATGGGCCAGGCCTGCTTACGGCGCATCAGCTGCACGATGGTGAAGGTAATCCCGACAACGCCTGTCACGGCGGTGATCAGCAGGGTGCCGCCGACCGAGCCGATGGCACCCTCGACGCTGCACGTTGCCGGCGGGCAGGTGTCCAGGAACGCCAACATGAACACCCCGATGAAAGCGGCGAATGCGGCGAAGACGACCGTCAGGATCATCGCGGTGATCGAGATGCCCAGATCCACACCGGAAATCGGTGGCTTGCGTGGTGCAGGGGCCACTGGCTGATATGGGGGCATGCCGTAGACCATGCCCAGAGTCTAGACTCGCCCCCATCGACCTCAACGTTCCTGACGTACGCATCGCCGGCGCCGATGACATCGGCCACTTCCGCAGCGCGCAGGCCTTCGCACATTTCCTGCGCCACTACCGCGCGTGTTGTGCGGCGATGCCGCAGATCGCCGAGATCCACGATGTGCCGACGGGATTCGGAACGGTGCGCATCTACCGGTTCGCCGGGGGAGCGGGCACCCCGATGCTGCTGCTACCGGGACGCAACGGACCCACCCCGGTGTACGGCACCAATCTGCCGCCCTTGCTGCAACACCGCGACGTGTACTGCCTGGACCTGCTCGGCGAGCCGGGCCTGTCGGTGCAGACCGCACCCATCGTCGATGCCGCCGATCAGGCGTGTTGGCTCGATCAGGCGCTCGCCGGATTGGGTCTCGAGCGCCTGCATCTGTGCGGCATCTCTATCGGCGGCTGGGCGGCGGTCAACTATGCAGTCCGGTGTCCTGGCCGCGCTGCGACACTTGTCCTGTTGGACCCGGCGATGACGTTCGACCGCATTCCCGTGCCGATGCTGGCTGCCTCGATCCCGATGGTGGTTCCCGGTGTGCCGCACTGGGTCCGGCGTCGCCTGCTGAGCTGGATCGCCGGCGGATCGGATATCGGTGAGGCGGCGCCGGCGGCCGACTTGATCAGCGCCGCCACCAATGACTTTGTGCTGAGGCTTCCGGCGCCCACGAGGTTCACCGATGCGCAGTTGCGGGGCCTGGATATCCCGGTGCTGGCGCTGCTGGGTGGCCGCAGCGTGGTCGTGCGGGCCGAGCGCGCCGCCAGTAATGCACGAAAGCTGTTGCGGAAGGGCGAAATCGAGGTGTGGCCGGATGCCTCACATGCGATCAACGGCGAGTATCCGTGTCAGATCGCCGAGCGTGCGCGCCGGTTCTGGTCGGACGCCGGCTGACCGGAGCCGGGCGGGGTGAGTGCGATCCCCGCTGCCTCGGCTTCCTCGATGAGGATCGGTACCGCGGTGGTGGCGGCGTGGATGCCGATGACGCTCGCGATCTCCATCACTTCCAGGATCTCGCCTGCTGTCGCGCCGTATCCGATCGCGTTCTCGATATGCAATTTCAAACCTGGGACGTACAGGTGGGTGGCTGCGGTGTCGAATGCGATGTAGACGAACTCCTTGAGTTTGGGCGACAGTGTCCCGGTTTTCCAGGGCACGCTCGAGAAGTTGGTGTATGCCTCGAACATGTCGGGATCGAGTTCGAGCATCTCGTCCCAGAAGGAATGCCAGTAGCCGCGGTTTTCGGTGAACTCGGTCTTGATCCGTTCCTGGTTGGCATCCAGCGGCCCGGGTCCGGTCCGCAGCCCTTTCTCGAGGAGTACCTGGGCCAGGATCGGCACACCGATGTTCATGGCGTGGATACCCAGCGTGGAGGTCAATTCGATGACCTCCATGATCTCGGCTGGAGTCGCGCCGGCGACGAAGGCGGCCTTGATGTGCTGTCGTACCCCTGGGGCGTACATGTGTGTCGCGGCGGCGTCGACCGCGATGAAGATCAGTTCCTTGGTCTTGTCGTCGAGGTGATTGTGGCCGCTGCGCCACGGCACGGACGAGAAGGTGGTGTAGGCCTGCAGAAAGGCAGGGTCGAGTCGCAGGATGCTCTCCCAGAGATCGCTCCACGTGCCGCGAACGCGGATGAACTCGTCCTTGACTTCTTGTTGGTGTGGTGTCAGTGCCATCTTGCGGTTCCTCGCGGTTGTATTCGGGCTCAGTGATCGGTGGCGTGTGAGGCCGCTGCGATCCACCGAGCGATCTCGGTGTGGTCTGCGGTCGATTCGAGATCGTCGGCAGCTCGGCTCCACAGTTCGACGGCCTTGTCGCCCAGCAGTGATTCGATTCCGACTGCCTTGGCCAGCGCCGTCGCGATTCTCATGTCCTTGAGCATCAGCTGCAGGCCGAATCCGGAGTCGAAGCTGCCCGGCAGGATGAAGTTGGGCCATTTGTTCTCGGTCGACCCGCTGCGTCCGCTGGATGTGTTGAACATCGCCAGCATCACCTCGGGGTCCAGGCCGAACTCGCGTCCGGCGATGACAGCCTCGCTCGTCACCCATAGATGGGTAGCCGACATCAGGTTGTTGAGCGCCTTGACTGCGTGGCCCGCCCCGACAGCACCGGCCCGGGTGGGCTTGCCGAGTAGCTGCAGCACTGGCTTTATCCGCTCCACGATGTCGATCTCGCCGCCGACCATGATGGTGAGTTGACCGGTTTCCGCGCCGCGGACACCTCCCGAGACGGGGGCATCGACGAGGTGGACGCCGTGTTTGGCCAGTTCCTCGGCGAGTTCCCGGGTGCGCAGCGGCTCGGAGGAACTCATGTCGACGACGATGCTGTCGACGGTCAGGGCGGCGAGTACCGCGTCGTCATGGAGCACGGCCGTGACGACATCGGAATCCGGCAGCATCAACACCACCACATCGGCGGCCGCTGCCTCGGCTGCGGAATGCACTGCCGTGCCGCCGGCCTCGGCCAAGAGCCCGAGTGCGTGGGCAGAGACATCAAAACCGAGAACCCGGTGTCCGCCGCCGACCAGCAGTGCAGCCATCGGGCCGCCCATCTTGCCGAGTCCGATGAACCCGATCGTCAGCGTTTCCGCGGAGGCCTCAGACATCGATGTCCATCTCTTTCAACACTCGTTCTGCGACGCGGAACGACTCGAGTGCGGCCGGCACTCCGACGTAAATCGCGGACTGGATGAGCACCTCCTGGATTTGGGCGGGTGTCACACCGTTGTTGATCGCTCCGCGGACGTGCACTCCCAGTTCGTGTCCACGGTTGAGTGCCGTCAGCATCGCGAGGTTCAGCATGGAACGGGTCTTACGGTCGATGCCCTCGCGTGACCAGACCTCACCCCAGCAGTACTCCGACACCAATTCCTGTATGGGCCGGGAGAAGTCGCTCACCGCGTCGAGCGACTTCTGGACGTGGGCTTCGCCGAGTACCGCCTTCCGGATCGAGATTCCGCGCTGGTAGCTGGCTTCATGGGAGCCTTCGCTTGTCACTGTTGTGTCTCCTGGTTGTCGGGTGTCGTGTATTCGTCGTCGGTCACCGGGATTTCCCACGCGGTGACACCGAGAGAGATCGCGGTGTGCACCATGTAGCTGTCGGGTGCGGCGCCGTGCCAGTGCCGTTCCCCCGGGGGCGCCCATACGGTGTCCCCGGCACGCAGTTCGTGCACGGGTCCACCCGCGGCCTGGATGAGGCCGCGGCCGGCCAGGATCTGGAGAATCTGGCCGCGCTCGTGGGAGTGCCAGTGGGTCCGGGCTCCTGGGGTGAAGTTGACGGTGTTGATGGTGACGCCGTCGGTGGCCGGCATGGTCAGATACGGATACGCGGTACCGGTGAATTGCGAACCCGGCTTGCCTGTGTTGCCGGCCTGTGATTGGGGTGTCGTGATGATCACGAAGGGTCTCCCTTGGGTTGGTGTAGTCGGATCCCTCCTGAGACGTCGCCGATGGCGTCGACGACGGTGTTGCTGATCTGATCGGCGTAGCCGAGTTGGCGAGCCAGACCGAAGGCGGCTACCGGGCCCGGCGCGTTCAGGCTGGCGACACCGAGTCTCGCCACCAGATCGAGATACAGCGCAACGTCTTTGAGCATCAGGGTGTTGGTCAGACCGCCCTCGAGATAGTCGCCGTGGATGATCTTCGGGAAGCGATTCAAGCTCGCGAAGTTCACCCCCGAGCTGGCGTTGATGACGTCCAGGACGGTCTCGAGGTCCAGGTTGGCCTTCTTGGCCGCGACCATGACTTCGGCTGTCGCCGAGAGCGTCACCGCGTTGAGGAAGTTGTTCAGCAGCTTGACGGTGTGCCCGGCGCCGCTGTCCCCGCACCAGAAGATCTTGGTGGCGAACAGTTCCAGTGTGGGACGAGCAACATCGAGTGCGTCGGTGTCCCCTCCGACCATCAGTGTGAGGGTGCCCTTCTCGGCTGCTGCTGCGCCACCTGAGATTCCGGCATCGAGGTAGCGTGCTCCGCGGGAGTCGAAGTCCGCGGCGATTTTTCGGGTCGACTCCGGTGCCGACGTGGACAGGTCGACAACCACTTGCCCGGGGCGCACCGATGCGAGGAGATCTGGATCTGAATAGATCACTGTCTCAACGGTTTTGCTGTCGGGAAGAGAGAGCATCACAATACCGGATCCGGCTATCACTGCGGCTGCGGTGGCTGCGCTGGTGGCACCTCTTTCCTCGGCAGCTCCCGGCCGGGTGTCGAAGCCGAGTACGTCGATACCCGCGCGGGTCAGGCACGCCGTCATACGACCACCCATGTTTCCCAGCCCGATGAAGCCGACCCTCGCCGGTTTGGTGCTCATCGGCCCCACTCCTTCCCGTAGAGATTGCCATCGACGGCCACGGTGTCCCACGCGCCGGCGCCTCCGGATGGGCGCACCGTGTTGACTATCGAGGCGCCGCCGTCGACCGCGAGAATTTCACCTGTCATGTACGAGGAGTCGTCACTCAACACGAACGACACCACGCCGGCGATCTCGGCTGCGGTTCCTGCGCGCCGCAGCGGCGTGGTCGAGGCGCGGCGCACCATGTCGTTCTTGCCGCCCGAGGCGGCGGCGGCCGACGCGAACAGTTCGGTGGGCACGATCCCTGGTGCCACGCCGTTGACGCGGATGCCGAGTGGCCCGCCGTAGACCGCTGCTGCGTGAACCAGCCCCACTACGGCGTGTTTCGAGGTCTGGTAAGGCAACAGGTCGGCCGAACCGGTATGTCCGGCAATCGATGCTGTCACCGCGATCGATCCGCGGGTGCCTTGGCTGCGATAGAGGCGAAATGCTGCTCGCAGCCCGAGGAATTGGCCGCGCACGTTGACTGCCATCACCTGCTCGAAATCCTCGACCTGCAGATCGGGGAGTTCGGCAAAGCTACCGAAGATGCCGGCATTCAGATGGTGCAAGTCGATGTGACCGAATCGTTCCAGTCCTGCGCTGACGTATGTTTCGACGTCGGCGGCTTGGGAGATATCCGCTCGGACGCCGATGGACTCGGTGGGCAGCGTGGCGGCCAGCTCTTCGACTGCGGCACCGTCGAGGTCGACGGCGATGACGTTGGCGCCGTCGGCAGCAAGGCGTTGCGCGGATGCGCGACCCAAACCGGATGCGGCCCCGGTGACAACGGCGGTGCGACCGGCAAACCGTCCGGCGGTGGCGGGCACGGCCGTCATGCGGGTGACCCGATCGTGGCCGCGATCCCAGCGAGTTCTCCGGCGGTGACAGGTTTGAATCTTGACAGAGTGTCGGGGTCGTGACCGGACACCAGATGTGCCACACGCCCCGAGGACACCAGTTCGTTGATGGTATCGAAACCTGTGTACATCGCCGGGAGATCGGCGACGAACGCGAACGGCATATCGGCCTCGAGTTCCTCGTAGTAGTGCAGGGCGTCGGATGCCAGCAGCACGGTTCCTTCGTCCGTCGCGACCAGCACGACGCTCAGACCCGGTGTGTGGCCGCCGAGTTCGAGCAGACTGACCCCGGGTGCCAGTTCCAGGGTCCCCGAGTACGTCGTCACCCGTCCTTGCTTCTCGGCCGCGACCAGAGCGGAGATCTCTTCGTCCTGAACCGAGTGGTGAAACTGTTTGCGGGCGGCCAGTGGGCCTGTCCAGAAGTCGAATTCCTCCTGCGAGATCAGGATTCGCGATCTTGGGAAGATGTCGAGATTGCCGATGTGGTCGTAGTGGGCGTGGGTCACCACGACGTCGGGTGCGGTAGCGGGATCCACGCCCAGCGCTGCGTAGGCGCGCGCCGGCTCGATACCGAAGGTGCGGTTGCGTATCTGGCCTCCCTGTTTCGAGAAGCCGGTGTCGACGATGATCGTCCGCTCGGCGTTCTGGACCACCCAGAAGAAGTAGTCCATGCCGATCGGACCGTCGGCCTCGCCGTAGATGTGGTGATTCAGGTAGACGTCCGAGCGCACCGTGGACCGCTCACCGTACTTGACGATGGTCACCGTGTAGAGGTCTGAGGTCATCAGCTGTGCCCTTTCGTCCCAAGCGTTTCAGCGGCTAAGTTGCCGGAGCCGCCGGGATTTGCATGATCGTGGTCGGCGGCGATGTCGCGGCCAGCCGTCTCGGGCAGCCATTTGACGATGAACACCAGTGCAATGGCCGCGACGAGTACGAGGTAGCCGGCCGGAGCCACGGCGCTACCGGTGGCTCCGGCGATCCAGGCTGCGATGAACGGCCCCGGTCCGGCGATGAATGCCAGCGCGAAGTTGAAGCCGAGTGCGCTGCTGGAAGCCCGGGTCGATGCCGGGAACAGCTCCACCAGCATGACGACAGTGGTGACACTGACCAGACATTGGGCGAGGCTGAGGATACTGATCCCGGCGACGACGGCAAGGCTCTGCCCGCCCGACATCATCATGAACACCGGGAAGGGCAGGATGATGTAGCCGACGGTGCCGAGGATGTTGAGTTTGCGCCTGCCGTACCGGTCCGACAGTGCGCCGGCGACGGGGCACAAGAACATGTAGACGCCCAGGCCGGCGGCGGCCAGGCCGAGAGCGGTGCCGCGGTCGAGTGCCACGGTCGCGACCAGATAGTTGACGACATAGGTTGCCAGGTAATAGAAGCCGAGACCTTGGACGGCGGCAATCGCCAAGGTCAACAAGATGGGCTTGAGATTGCGGCGAAATCCGCGGAACGGCTCGAGGCGGTCAGTCTTCTGAGTCTCTTTCTGCGCCTTGAGATGTTGGAACACCGGTGTCTCGTCGAGCCGGGACCGGATGTAGAGACCGACAATTGCCAGTGGTGCGGCCATCAGGAACGGCACCCGCCAGCCCCAGTCGAGAATCTGTGCCTCGGTGAGTGTCGAGTTCAGGAACAGTGCGAACAGGCTGCCGGCAATCGTGGCCAGCGCTGCGGTCCCGGACACCACACTTGCGAAGATGCCGCGCCGATTCGCCGGGGTGGACTCGACGAGGAAGGCCGCCGAACCTGTCCACTCGCCGCCGGCGGACAGACCCTGCACGCAGCGCAACACGACCAGCAGGGCCGGTGCCGCCACTCCGATCGATGCGTAGTCCGGCAGTACGCCGATCAGTGTTGTTGCCGCACCCATGGCCACAACCGAGACAGCCAGTTGCGTACGGCGACCGTACCTGTCACCGAGTGGCCCCAGGACGAAACCGCCGAGCGGGCGCATGACGAATCCGACCGCGAAGACGGCCAGAGACGAGAGCAGTGCGACGAACGGCGAGGTGTCCGGGGGAAAGAACAGCTGGCCGATGATCGCCGCGAAGAACCCGTAGACCGCGAAATCGAACCACTCCATGAAGTTGCCGATCCCGACGGCGACGGCGACGCGGGCGCGGCTCGGCGGTGCCCCTGTCTTTGTTGTGTCCACGCGCGCACCTTCCCTGTGTGATCTCGTCTTCGAGGATGCAAACCAGGCCACACAATATGCACGGCACTTTGACTATGGCAAGACTCACCTGGTGATAGAAGAGTGTCATGAGGCACAGCGATGATGTGTCAGATTCTCCAAAAATCCCCGATGAGCTGGGCATTTACGCAGGTTGGTGAAGGACCTTACTGGTGAAAAATGGCCGACGCTGTGGGGTCAAAGAGTCGGCACTTAAGCGGTCCCCGCACTCTCCCAGGCTTCGAGCGTTCGCCGGAGAGCCGTGGCGCGAGGCCAAGTTTGATAAAAGTGCCGACTATTTGCCCTCATCGCCGTTGTGTTCAGCTAGGCTCGCAGCCGTGACCGCTGGCGAATTCCAGGGCGATGCCGACTTGCCGGGATATCGTCGGCTCGCGTTGGCGCTGGCTGCCGAAATAGAAGCGGGACTGTACGGAGCGGAGAAGGCTCTACCGACCGATACCGAACTGATGTTGAAGTACGGGCTGGGCCGGCAAACCGTGCGCAGGGCGTTCCAGGAGCTGGTGGGAGACGGCCTCGTCTACCGGGTCCGCGGCAAAGGCACATTCCCCACCAGCCGTCCGCGGGCCGGCCGGGTGGTGCGGTCCACGGGTTCGATCGAGGCGTTGGAACAGTGGAGCGGTACCGAGATGGAGGTCGTGACGCCGTTGGCACTGACCCGCGCGCCCGACGACGCCGACCGTCTCGAGCTCGCCACTCCCGTGGTGGCCCGGCTGACAGTGCGCCGGTGGGTCGATACCAACCCATTTGCTCTGACCGAGATCATCCTGCCGCCCGACTTGGGCAACATGCTGGTGTCCGAGGACAGAATTCCGCATGGCCGGGTGCCCGGAACCATCGTGGCTTCGGTGGGAGAGATTGCCGGTCCGGTGGCCAGTGCCGAGGAGACGGTGACGGCCATCGCACTGCCTGAATCATTTGCCGATTTGCTGTACACCCAGGCCGGGCGCCCGACCCTACGGGTCGAGAGGGTCTACCGCAACATCGACGGCGTGCCACTGGAGATTGCGACCACGGTGTACGCCACCGAGCGATATGAGCATCGGTTGCTGATCCACCGTGCCGGATCCCGCCGCGGCGGGTGAACCTTTCGGGGCGTCGGTTCGACATGCCTTCGGGACGTCACGCACATCGAGGACGTAATCTGAGCCGATCAGAGCAGGAACTCGCCGACGAGACTGAGGATGATGCGGCACTACTACCCCGCTGAGGCGATCCGTGCCGCCGAGGCGCCGTTGTTGGCCGCCCTGCCCGACGGGGTGTTGATGCGCCGGGCCGCCACCGGGCTGGCCGTCGCGATCGCAAGGGAGCTGCGCCGGCGTACCGGTGGTGTCGCGGGCCGCAAGGTCAGCGCGGTCATCGGCTCCGGGGACAACGGCGGCGATGCGCTGTGGGCGGCAGCGCTGTTGCGCAGGCGCGGCGTCGCGGCCGAAGCCATTCTGCTCAACCCCGACAAGGCCCACGCCAAGGGTTTGCGGGCGTTCCGGGCAGCTGGCGGAAGAACAGTCGAAACCATCTCGCCGACAACCGATCTGGTGATCGACGGGGTAGTCGGCATCTCCGGCTCCGGCCCGCTGCGGGAAAACGCCGCGGCGATCTTCGACACCGTGACCGTGCCGATCGTCGCTGTGGACATCCCCAGTGGCGTCGATGTTCACACCGGCGCCACCTCGGGACCGTACGTCCACGCCGCGCTCACCGTGACGTTCGGCGGCCTCAAACCCGTGCACGCGCTGGCCGACTGCGGCCGGGTCGACCTCGTCGACATCGGTCTGGACCTCCCCGACACCGACATCCTGGGTTTGGAGGCCGCCGACGTCCGACAGCGGTGGCCCATCCCCGGCCGCAGTGACGACAAGTACAGCCAGGGTGTCACGGGCATCCTGGCCGGTTCGGCCACCTATCCCGGAGCGGCCATCCTGTGCACCGGCGCCGCGGTGGCGGCCACGTCTGGCATGGTGCGCTACGCCGGAACCGCTGCGGCCGAGGTGGTCTCACACTGGCCGGAAGTCATCGCCACCAAGGACCTGGCCTCCGCCGGGCGGGTCCAGTCCTGGGTGGTGGGCCCGGGCTTGGGCACCGACGAGGACGGGGCGCGAGCCCTGATGTTCGCGTTGGAGACCGACCTGCCGGTGATCGCCGACGCCGACGCGCTGACCATCCTGTCCGCGCACCCGGAGCTGGTTGCGGGGCGCACCGCCCCGACTGTCCTGACCCCGCACGCCGGGGAGTACACACGGTTGGCAGGCCGTGCCCCGGGCGAGGACCGCATGGGCGCCGCCCGATGGCTGGCCGAGCAGCTGGGTGTCACCGTGCTGCTCAAGGGCAATGTCACCGTCATCGCCGAACCCGCGGGACGGGTGTACCTCAACCCGGCCGGTCAGTCCTGGGCGGCCACCGCCGGCTCCGGGGACGTGTTGTCCGGCGTCATCGGCGCATTGCTGGCATCGGGCCTGCCGCCGGGGGAGGCCGCCGCCGCAGGCGCGTACGTTCACGCCCGCGCCGCCGGGCTTTCCGCCGCTGATCCAGGTCCACAACCCGCGCCCACCTCGGCGTCGGGCATCCTTGCTCACCTTCGTACGTCGATCGCCGGCCTCTAGAGAAAAGGACACCATGCCGCACATCAATCGCGCGTCGTCATCCATCACTCCGGCCTACACCGGACGGATGTTCACCGCACCGATTCCGGCGCTGCGCCTGCCCGACGAGTCGATGGAACCCACCGCGACCTACCGGTTCATCCATGACGAATTGATGCTCGACGGCAGCTCCCGGCTGAACCTGGCGACGTTCGTGAGTACGTGGATGGATCCCGAGGCCGAGAAGCTGATGGCCGAGACGTTCGACAAGAACATGATCGACAAGGACGAGTACCCGGCCACCGCCGCCATCGAGCAGCGGTGTGTCTGCATGGTGGCGGACCTGTTCCATGCCGAGAACCTGCGTGACGACGACCCGTCCAGTGCCATCGGGGTCTCTACCGTCGGGTCCAGCGAAGCCGTGATGCTCGGCGGACTCGCGCTGAAGTGGCGGTGGAAGGAACGCGTCGGCAAGAACTGGAGAGGCCGCACCCCGAACCTGGTGATGGGGTCCAACGTCCAGGTGGTGTGGGAGAAGTTCTGCCGCTACTTCGACGTGGAGCCGCGCTACCTGCCCATGGAGGAGGGCCGGTACGTCATCACCCCGGAGCAGGTTCGCGACCACGTCGACGAGGACACCATCGGCGTCGTGGGCATCTTGGGCACCACGTACACCGGCGAGCTGGAACCCATCGCCGAGATCTGCTCCGCGCTGGACAAGCTGGCCGCCGACGGAGGCCCGGACATCCCGGTTCACGTCGACGCCGCCAGCGGCGGGTTCGTGGTCCCGTTCCTGCACCCGGAGATCGAGTGGGATTTCCGCCTCCCGCGGGTGGCCTCGATCAACGTCAGCGGGCACAAGTACGGCCTGACCTATCCCGGTATCGGATTCGTGGTGTGGCGCAATGCCGATGCGTTGCCGGAGGACCTGGTGTTCCGGGTCAACTACCTCGGTGGTGACATGCCGACGTTCACCCTGAACTTCTCCCGGCCCGGCAACCAGGTGGTGGGCCAGTACTACAACTTCCTGCGGCTGGGACGAGCCGGTTACGGCCAGGTGATGAGCTGCCTGTCGGGCACCGCACGCTGGTTGGCCGACGAGCTGGACAAAAGTGAGCACTTCGAGGTGATCTCCGACGGGTCGGCCATCCCGGTGGTGGCGTTCCGGCTGGCCGGTGACTTCGGCTACACCGAATTCGATGTCTCCGCGGGGCTGCGCACCTACGGCTGGCAGGTCCCGGCGTACACCATGCCCGAGGGCGCCGAGAACGTCGCGGTGCTGCGTGTGGTGGTCCGTGAGGGCTTCTCCACCGACCTGGCCCGTGCGCTCAAAGACGACCTGATCGAGGTGCTCGAGAAGCTGGACAAGCTCAAACCGCAGGGCACCTTCGACGACACGCAGCACTTCGCACACTGACCCGTCTGGGACAATCGACGGCGGTGAATACAACCGAGACCCCCGTGACCACCCCGACCGCGCTGATCGACCTGGATACGATCGCCCACAACGTGCGGGTGCTGGTCGAACATGCCGGTTCGGCCGCGGTGATGGCCGTGGTCAAGGCCGACGGTTACGGCCACGGTGCGGCCCAGGTGGGACGGGCCGCGCTGGCCGCAGGCGCTGCTGAACTGGGAGTCACCACCGTGGGTGAGGCGCTGGCGCTGCGACGCGAGGGCATCACCGCGCCGGTGCTGTCCTGGCTGCACCCGTCGGGCACCGACTTCGCCCCGGCGATCGCCGCCGATGTCCAGCTCGCCGTCTCCTCACAGGAGCAACTGGACGGGGTGCTCGCCGGGGTTCGTGGCACCGGGGTGACGGCGACGGTCACCGTCAAGGTCGACACCGGACTCAACCGCAACGGGGTGGCCGCCTCCGTGTTTCCCGACATGGTGGCCACACTGCGACATGCGGTTGCCGAGGGCGCCATCCGGGTGCGCGGCATCATGAGCCACCTGGCGTGCGGTGACGACCCCGACAGTCCGGTCAACGACCGGCAGCGGCAGCGGTTCGTCGAGATGCGGGACTACGCGCGGGGGCAAGGGCTGGAGTTCGAGGTGGCGCACCTGGCCAACTCACCTGCCACGCTGACACGTCCCGACCTGGCGTTCGATCTGGTGCGCCCGGGCATCGCCGTCTACGGGTTGAGCCCCATCCCCAGCCGGGGAGATTTCGGCTTGATCCCGGCGATGACGCTGAAAGCGCCTGTGATGCTGGTGAAGTCGCTCAAACCAGGTGACGGGGTGTCCTACGGGCACACCTGGGTGGCCGACCGGGACACCACCGTGGCAGTGATTCCGCTGGGTTACGCCGACGGCATCTTCCGCGCCCTGGGGGGTCGGATGGAGGTGCTGATCAACGGAACCCGGCACCGCAGCGTCGGCCGCGTTTGCATGGACCAATTCGTGGTCGACGTCGGTTCGGCCGACGTGTCCGTCGGCGACGAGGCGATCCTGTTCGGGCCCGGCACAACTGGAGAACAGACCGCACAGGACTGGGCTGAGATGCTGGGCACCATCAACTACGAGGTGGCCACCAGTCCACGCGCCCGCGCACTCCGTCGTTATCGCGGGGTGGGCGCATGACCCAGAGCAAGCCTCGCTGGGGACGCTGGCTGGCCGGAGCCACCGGCCTCGGCGCCGTCGGTGCGGTGGCCGGCGCTTCGGTGGCGCGGTCGATGACACGCCGCAAGGCTCCCGAAGATCCCTACACCGCTGAGGATTTCGCGCTCCTGGAAACTGATCGTGGAGGTGTGCTCACCACCCCCGACGGCGTCGATCTCGTGGTCCGCGAGGTCGGACCCGAGGATGCCGCCGTCACGGTGGTGTTCGCCCACGGATTCTGTATGAACATGGGCGCCTTCCATTTTCAGCGTCGCGAGCTGAGCACCATGTGGGGTGATCAGGTGCGCATGGTGTTCTACGACCAGCGTGGGCACGGCCGCTCCGGTGCCGCGGCGCCGGACACCTACACCGTGGAACAACTGGGCAAGGATCTCGAACTGGTGCTGGCCACCATGGCACCCAAGGGGTCGGTGGTGCTCATCGGGCATTCGATGGGTGGCATGACGGTGCTGTCGCACGCCCGGCAGTTCCCGCGCCGCTACGGAACCCACATCGTCGGGGCCGCCATCATCTCCTCTGCCGCAGAAGGGCTTTCGCGTTCGCCGCTGGGGGAGATCCTGCAGAATCCCGCGTTGGAGGCCGCCCGCTTCGCCACCCGCTATGCCCCCAGGACGGTGCATCGCGGTCGCGGCGCGGTGCGGTGGATCTTGGCGCCGGTGCTGCAGGCCGCGTCGTTCGGTGACGAGCACGTCAGCCCCACCGTGGCCAAGTATTCCGAGGAGATGATCCACGACACCCCCGTCGAGACCATGGTCGGGTTCCTGCACGCGCTGGGCACCCACGACGAGACCGCGGCGCTGCCGGTGCTGGCCAAGATCCCCACGCTGATCGCCTGTGGCTCCAAGGACGTGCTCACCACTCCGGAGCACTCGGAGGAGATGGTCGCCGCACTGCCCGGTGCCGAACTGCTGATCGTGGGCGGCGCAGGGCATCTGGTGCAACTGGAACAGCCCGACCCCATCGACGACGCGCTGGTGCGACTGGTGAACCGCGCCACCCCGAGCAAGCTGGTGGCGCTGGCCCGCCGCATCAGGGAACGGACGAGGACCCGTGGCTGACCTACCCGCAGGCACTGCCGAACTGGCCGGCCCGGACGACACCCTGGCGCTGGGCCGACGGCTGGGAGCCGATCTGCGCGCCGGCGACGTGGTGGTGCTGTCGGGTCCGCTGGGAGCGGGAAAGACGTTGCTCACCAAGGGCATAGCTGAAGCGCTCGACGTCGACGGAGCCGTCACCTCGCCGACGTTCGTGCTCGCCCGCCTGCACCGCGCCCGCCGCGCCGGAGCGCCCGCCCTGGTACACGTCGACGTCTACCGGCTGTTGGACCATGCTGCCGCTGATCTGTTGGCCGAGTTGGACTCGTTGGACCTCGATACCGATCTCGACGATGCCGTGGTGGTGGTCGAGTGGGGTGAGGGGCTGGCCGAGCGGCTGTCTGACCGGCACCTCGATGTCCGGTTGGAGCGGCTGTCCGATTCCGACACCCGCACCGCGGTCTGGCAATGGAGCCTGGCATGACCCCTTCCGTTCTCGTCATCGACACCGCCACCGCGGCCGTCACCGCCGCGGTGGTCCGCTCAGGTGTCACCCTGGCTGCGCGCGTCACCGTCGACCCCCGGGCGCACGCCGAGACACTGACCCCCAATGTGCTTGCTGCTCTTGCTGACAGCGGCCTGGCGATGACCGATCTCGAAGCTGTGGTGGTGGGCACCGGTCCCGGTCCGTTCACCGGACTGCGGGTGGGCATGGCCACGGCTGCCGCCTACGGTCACGCGCTGGGCATCCCGGTGTTCGGGGTGTGCAGCCTCGACGGGATCGGCGGCCACACCGCCGGTGGGACGTTGGTGGTCACCGACGCGCGCCGCCGTGAGGTGTACTGGGCGCGCTATCGCGACGGTGTGCGCATCGACGGCCCCAGCGTGGGCCCGGCCACCGAGGTGCCCACCGACGGTATGACGGCGGTCGCCGGTTCGCGTGAGCAGGTCGCCCTTTTCGACCTCCCGGTGCTGGGACCCACCTATCCTGAACCCGCGAGACTGGTTGCCGCCGTGCCGGATTGGTCTGCTGAGCCGGAGGCGCTGGTGCCGCTCTACCTGCGCAGGCCAGATGCCCTGACCCTCGCTGAGCGGGCAAAGCGGTGAACACCGTCGTGATCGAGCCCCTGACCCGCACGGACGCCAAGCGCTGCGGCGAACTGGAGGAAATCCTGTTCCCCGGCGACGACCCGTGGCCGGCGCGGGCTTTCCTGCACGAACTGGCCGCCGCGCACAACTATTACGTGGCCGCGCGGGCGGACGGTCACCTGGTCGGCTACGCCGGCATCGCGCGGTTGGGAAGCCGGCCGCCGTTCGAGTACGAGGTGCACACCATCGGCGTCGACCCCGACTATCAGGGGCACGGCATCGGTCGTCGTCTGCTCGGTGAACTGCTGGCCCGCGCCGACGCCGACGAGGCGGCGGTGTTCCTGGAGGTGCGCACCGACAACGTAGCGGCCATCACCATGTACGAGACGGCCGGATTCACCACGATCGGGCTACGCAAGCGCTACTACCAAGGCAGTGGCGCAGACGCCTACACCATGCGCCGCGAACCGGTGGGGGAGTCGGAATGACAGTCATCCTGGCAATCGAAAGCTCCTGCGATGAAACAGGAGTCGGCATCGCACGGCTCGACGCCGACGGTGCGGTCACACTGCTGGCCGACGAGGTGGCCTCCAGTGTCGATGAACACGCCCGCTTCGGCGGCGTCGTCCCAGAGATCGCCTCGCGCGCCCATCTGGAGGCGCTGGGTCCGACCATGCGGCGTGCGCTGGCCACCGCAGGAATCGAGCGGCCCGACGTCGTGGCTGCCACCATCGGCCCTGGCCTGGCCGGCGCGCTACTGGTCGGGGTGGCCGCCGCCAAGGCCTACGCCGCCGCCTGGGGAGTGCCGTTCTACGGCGTCAACCACCTCGGCGGGCACCTGGCCGCCGACGTCTTCGATCACGGCCCGCTCCCCGAGAGTGTGGGCCTGTTGGTGTCCGGCGGGCACACCCACCTGCTGCACGTGAAATCTCTCGGCGAACCCATCCTCGAACTCGGCACCACCGTCGACGACGCCGCGGGCGAGGCCTACGACAAGGTGGCGCGACTGCTCGGCCTCGGCTACCCGGGCGGCAAGGTGCTCGACGACCTGGCTCGGACGGGCAACCGGGACGCCATTACGTTTCCGCGCGGTATGACCCGCCAGCAGGACGAACGGCACGCCTTCAGCTTCTCCGGTCTCAAGACCGCCGTCGCCCGCTACGTCGAGAGCCACCCTGACTTCGACACTGCCGACGTGGCTGCCGGCTTCCAGGAGGCCGTCGCCGACGTACTCACCATGAAGGCCGTGCGGGCTGCGACCGACCTCGGAGTGGGCACGCTGCTGATCGCAGGCGGGGTGGCCGCCAACTCCCGGCTGCGTGAACTCGCTGAAGAGCGTTGCGCCGCAGCCGGTTTGACACTGCGGGTGCCGCGACCCCGGCTGTGTACCGACAACGGGGCCATGATCGCCTCGTTCGCCGCGCACCTGCTGGCGGCCGGAGCGCAGCCGTCGCGACTCGAGGTGGCCAGCGACCCGGGGCTGCCGGTGGTGCAGGGGCAGGTGGCTTGAGCGACAGGGCTGAGATCACCGAGCTGCTGTACCGGTACGCCGAGCTGATCGATGCCGGCGATTTCGACGCCGTGGGGCAGCTGCTGGGGCGCGGCACCTTCATGGGCGTGGCGGGGGCCGAGGCCATCACTACGCTCTTCGCGAACACCACCCGCCGCTACCCCGAGCATGGCAACAGTCCGCGCACCCGGCACCTGGTGCTCAATCCGATCATCGAGATCGCCACGGATACGGCATCGGCTCGATCCACCTTCTGCGTGGTGCAGCAGACCGAATCGGTGCCGTTGCAGCCCATCGTGGTGGGCCGGTACTCCGACACCTTCGGACACGACGACGGTGGCTGGTTCTTCACCGCGCGCACGGTCGACATCGAGATGGTCGGTGATGTGTCCGCCCATCTGTTCATCGATTTAGGCAGACCCAAGCCTTGAGCGCTAGCACTCGCGTGTATAGAGTGCTAGGCGGCAGGCGGACACTCCCAGTGTCGGCACCCGCGACGACGGCGCGAGGGTGTGACCGGATGCCGACAACCTGAAATTTCTGTACCAACTCCAGTGAAGGGGCTCCATCGTGGCGAGCGTCAACATCAAGCCACTCGAGGACAAGATCCTCGTACAGGCCAACGAGGCCGAGACCACCACGGCTTCTGGCCTGGTCATCCCCGACACCGCCAAGGAGAAGCCGCAGGAAGGCACCGTCGTCGCAGTTGGCCCCGGCCGCTGGGATGAGGATGGCGAGAAGCGGATTCCCCTGGACGTGTCCGAGGGCGACGTCGTGATCTACAGCAAGTACGGCGGCACCGAGATCAAGTACGGCGGCGAGGAGTACCTGATCCTGTCGGCCCGCGACGTCCTGGCTGTCGTCTCCAAGTAATCCCGGTAAGGGTTCGTGGTTCCCGCCCCGGAGATCCCGCACGCTTGCGCGCGGTGATGTCCGGGGCGGCACGCGTAAAAGGACAAATATGAGTAAGCAGATCGAATTCAACGAAACTGCCCGTCGCGCCATGGAGACCGGCGTCGACAAGCTCGCCGACGCGGTCAAGGTGACCCTGGGCCCGCGTGGTCGGCACGTCGTCCTGGCCAAGGCGTTCGGCGGCCCCGTCGTCACCAACGACGGTGTGACCATCGCCCGCGAGATCGACCTGGAAGACCCATTCGAGAACCTGGGTGCCCAGCTGGTCAAGTCGGTGGCCACCAAGACCAACGACGTCGCCGGTGACGGCACCACCACCGCCACGGTGCTGGCGCAGGCCATCGTCAAGGCGGGGCTGCGCAACGTCGCGGCCGGTGCCAACCCGATTGCCCTCGGTTCGGGCATCGGCAAGGCCGCCGACGCGGTGTCCGAGGCACTGCTGGCCGCAGCCACCCCGGTGTCCGACAAGACCTCCATCGCCCAGGTCGCCACCGTGTCCTCGCGTGACGAGGAAGTGGGTGAGCTGGTCGGTGAGGCCATGACCAAGGTCGGCACCGATGGTGTGGTCAGCGTCGAGGAGTCCTCGACCATGAACACCGAGCTCGAGGTCACCGAGGGTGTCGGCTTCGACAAGGGCTTCCTGTCGGCGTACTTCGTCACCGACTTCGACTCCCAGGAAGCCGTCCTCGAGGACGCGCTGGTGCTGCTGCACCGCGACAAGATCAGCTCGCTGCCCGATCTCCTGCCTCTGCTGGAGAAGGTCGCCGAATCCGGCAAGCCGCTGCTGATCGTCGCCGAGGACGTCGAGGGCGAGGCGCTGTCCACCCTGGTGGTCAATGCCATCCGCAAGACGCTCAAGGCCGTCGCAGTCAAGGCGCCGTTCTTCGGTGACCGTCGCAAGGCGTTCCTCGAGGATCTCGCCATCGTCACAGGCGGGCAGGTGGTCAACCCCGACGTCGGCCTCCTGCTGCGGGAAGCGGGCCTCGACGTGCTGGGCAGCGCCCGTCGTGTCGTCGTCAGCAAGGACGAGACGGTGATCGTCGACGGCGGTGGCACCAAGGAGGCCCTGAGCGGCCGGGTGGCGCAGCTGCGCTCTGAGATCGAGAACACCGATTCCGACTGGGATCGGGAAAAGCTCGAAGAGCGGCTGGCCAAGCTGGCCGGCGGCGTGGCCGTCATCAAGGTCGGCGCTGCCACCGAGACCGCGCTCAAGGAGCGCAAGCACCGCGTCGAAGATGCGGTGTCAGCGGCCAAGGCCGCGGTCGAAGAGGGCATCGTCGCCGGCGGCGGGTCGGCGCTGGTGCAGGCTCGCAAGGCCCTCGAGAGCCTGAAGTCGTCGCTCAAGGGTGACGAGGCGCTCGGTGTCGACGTGTTCAGCAGCGCGCTGGCCGCGCCTCTGTTCTGGATCGCCACCAACGCCGGGCTCGATGGTGCCGTGGTGGTCAGCAAGGTGGAAGGCTCAAAGGCCAATTACGGCTTCAACGCCGCCACCTTGACCTATGGCGACCTGGTGGCCGAGGGCGTGATCGACCCGGTGAAGGTGACCCGCTCCGCGGTGCTCAACGCCGCATCGGTGGCGCGCATGATCCTGACCACCGAGACGGCTGTCGTGGAGAAGCCTGTCGAGGAGCCGGCTGATGCAGGGCACGGGCACGGCCATCACGGCCACGCCCACTAGTCAGTAGTTCCAAAACGCCCCCGGCCCTGTTGGGCCGGGGGCGTTTTTCTCGGGGCGCGGTTCAGAGAACGTATCGAGGATCGGACGGCATCTCGACCGGCGCCAAGAGGCGGCCGTCGGTTTCGTAGGTGAGGAAGCCGCGCTGGCCCACTTCACGATTGGGGGGTAGCCCGAGGTTGAACAGGGTCTGCTCGGGGGTGTCATACCATTCGCCGAGTTTGAGAATGCGTTTGGTTTCCTCGGGAGTGGCGATCGGGCGGCCGAGTTCATCGGCCATCCGGACCATCTTCTGCACCATCTCCACGCTGGTCAACTTCTGCCCTTTGAGTGAGCCCCACAGATTTTCTTCGATGCCGGCGCGTACGTGTTGGCCCAGGGCGATGCACATCGCCGAGATCGGCCACACCAATCGGAAGACCGACTGATAGGTGAAGCAGGAGCCGTGGGGCGCGCGGCGAATCAATTCCATCAGGTCGAACGGATTGGAGCCGGCGGTGCCGCCGCCGACCATGCTGTAGAAACCGTTGACCGGACCCATGTACTGCCCGGTGCGGATCAATCGTTCGACGATCTCGAGTGAATGTACGTGGGCGAGAGCGAAGTAGGCCTGAATCCCGTTGGTGCGCAGCCGTTTGAGGTGCTCGATGTAGAACTCGGGAGTGGCGTCGGCGACCATCTGCGCGTACTGCCAACGTACGTTCGGGTCGGCCAGATGGGTCCCGGCGACATCATCAGCGTCGGCCAGTGCGGTGACGTCGAACAGCGACGATCCGATTGCGACGGTGATCTGGTCTGGCTTCGGATCGATCTCGGCCAGCATGTGGCGAGTGTCGTAGGTCTGCCAGTGGGCTGCCTCGTCACCCTCGGGGGCAAAGGAGATCGATCCGCCGACCTGCAGCACCATATCGGGCACGGCCTCGCGTAGCCGGGCGATCTGAGCTCCGTACTCGGAGATGTTCTTGGAGATCTTGCCGGTCTTCGGGTCGCGTACGTGCACGTGCAGAATCCGGGCCCCGGCCTCGAAGCAGTCGACTGCCTTCTGAACCTGTTCGTCCCAGGTGACCGGGACCTCGCCCGGAAAATCTGATGGGAGCCACATAGGACCGTACGGCGCGGCCGTGATGATCAGTGGCGGCTGGTTCTCGGGCAGCAGCGAGCGATCGGTGAAATACATCGAAACTCCTTGGTTCGAACGGATTTATTGAATGCGGGAAAGCTCTTCGTCGACAATGGGGATGGCAAGATTGGCAGACTGGACACCCTGGCTGACACACAGCTCGAGCACGTTGAGGATCTCTGCCGGGGTGGCTCCTGCGGCCAGCGCGGCGTTGATGTGGCGACGAATTCCTGGCGTGTACAGGTGGGTCACCGAGGCGTCCAACGCGATGCTCAGGAGCTCGATCTCTTTGGGGGAGAACAGCGTTGTCTGGTAGATGGCCAGACCCATCGCCATGAACCGTTCGGTCCAGCACGGGTCGAGACTCAAAAAGGGATCCCACGCGTCGTTCCACTTCCCGACTGCCCGCACGGCGTCGCACGAGGGGGTGGAAGGTAACTCGTGTGACGCGGTTTGGCTGTCCAGCTCATGGCGGAGCAACGGCGCCGCGACGCTCATCGAGTGAATGGAGACGGTACTGGCGCACTTGATCACGAAAAGGAGCTCGTCGCGGCTCGCGCCCGCGCTGAGTGCTGCCCGGACATGCCGCCGGACAGCGTCGCCGTCGAGGTTGGTGCATGCCGCGTTGAGCCCGACACAAACCAGTTCCAGGAACTTGGGGTCGAGGACCCCTGATCGCCAGGGGTGCACGCTCATCGGATGGCAGGTGTCAGCCCACTGCGGATCCCAGCTCCGCAGAATGTCGAGCGCCGGGCCCCAGACGCTGTCGTGATCGGTCGCCATAGCGGTGAAGTGTGAATGCGCGCCCGGGCCGACGCTTGACATTACGCGACAACCGATCGGCATAGTTGCTTCGTGCACATGATCCGCGCGACCTGCCTGTTGCAATTCGGTGACCTCGTCGCAGACCTCGGCGCCGACCCGACCGCGATCCTGGCCGGGGCCGGTGTGGTGCCCGAGGACGCCGGCAGAGCTGACCGGTTCATCTCGCTGCGCGCAGCCGTCGAGGCACTCGAGTCCGCGGCAGACGTGACGTCCACCCCGGACTTCGGGAGGCGATTGGCCGCACGCAGGGGCATCGAGACCATCGGCCCCCTCGGAGTGGTCGCCGGATCCGCGCCCACCCTGGGTGCGGCGTTCAGCATCTTCAGCACCTACATCAGTGCCCACAGTCCGGGCCTGCAGGTACGGGTGACGCCGGATGGTGACAGGTGGTTCTTCGAATTCCGTATCGTCCTCGATCCACCCGCGCGTCAACGCCAGGGCATCGAACTCGGACTCGGTGCCGCATTGCAGATCCTGCGCGTGATCGTCGGCCCCGACTACGCTCCGCTGGCCGTCCATCTTCCGCACTCGGCGCTGACACCGGCGGCCGACTACATCCGGTACTTCGGCTGCACCGCCCATTTCGCTCAGCAGGCGGCCGGCTTCTTCCTGCGCTCCGTGGACATGCGGCGGGCAGTGCGAACCTCGGGTCAGGCGGATTCCACTGCACTGCTGGAGCTGTCCGCGTTGCTCGACGACAGCAGCCCGTCGCTGACGCAGGCCGTCGCCGACATCGCCGAAACGCTGTTGCCCGCCGGCGTCCTCACCATCGACACCGTCGCGCGGCAACTCGGCGTGCATCCCCGAACTCTGCAACGCCGCCTGGCTGACGAGGGCACCAGTTACGCAGTGACCGTGGACAACGTCCGTCGCAAGGCTGCACAGCATTACCTGCTGGACACTGACATGAGCCTGGAGCACCTCACCCGGCTCCTCGGCTACTCCGAGCAGAGTGTGCTGACGCGGTCCTGCCGGCGCTGGTTCGCCGCCAGCCCGACGGCATTTCGGAAGGGGGGCTGACCGAAGTCTCGTCGGCCCGAGCAGTCGGAGGGGCGTCAGGTGCAGCCACCTTGGACCCGACGCCAGGCCGTGTGTTCACTCTCACCCGAGCGGCGTCAAATTCACTTGCCTGACACGAGTAAAATTGCTTTTGCTCGTGACTTTTGGGGGCCGAGCGTGATCGTCGTCGGTGGAGGGCACTGTGGTGGAGTCGACCCGTGAGCGCACGGGCCAGGCATGGTTGACGCGTCAGCGCGGAATGCTGACCCGGATGGTGCGGGAAACCGATCCGCCCACCGACACCCTGCCGCGCATCTCAGCGGCCGCCCAGCCCGACCACGCCGACTATCAACTCGTCGATGAGGTGCTCGACCTCGCCGGCAACATCGGCGCCATCCTGATGGCTTCGGGCATGTCCGCGACCTCCACCATGGATCAAGTGACGGCCGTCGCCTCCGCCTACGGCGTCAAGCGCTGCGAGGTCGACGTCATCAACACCACCATCCACATCGCCGCTTACCGCGGACCGTCGGCTCCGGCGGCCAGCACCTTGCACATCGTGCAGTCACGCTCCATCGATTTCAGTCGCCTGGCTGCGGTCGAGCGCTTGGTGGACCGCATCCGCGCCGGCCAGATCTCGCCGACCGACGCGCGCCAGGAACTGGGCGCCATCATCACCGCGCCGCACCCGTACAAGCGCTGGATCGCCACGCTGGCCTGGGGCGCGCTGGCCTACGCCACCGCGGGCACCCTGGGCGGCACCTGGCTGGTGTGCCTGGTCAGCGCACTGAGCGCCATGACCATCGACCGGGTCAACCGCCGGCTCAACCGGCACGGCCTGCCGTTCTTCTTTCAGTACGTGGTGGGCGGGGCCATCGCGACGGCGCCGCCGATCCTGCTGTATTGGCTCGGCCCCACACTCGGGCTGCAGTTCAGGCCCACCGTCGCGGTCGCGGCGGGCCTGGTGGTGCTGCTGGCCGGCCTCTCGCTGGTGGGGTCGGTGGGCGACGTCATCAGCGGAGCCCCGGTGACCGCGGCCGGCCGGTTCTTCGAACTGGTCATGATGACCGGGGCGACCATCGCTGGGGTGGCAGTGGTGCTGCACTTCGCCAATCAGTTCGGCGCCCCGTTTGTCGCGATCAACGGATACGCGCCACCGGCGCTGGCTGAACTGCCCGCCCGCGTGGCCTTCGGCGCGGCCAGCGCCGCGGCCTACGCCCTGGCCTGTTACGCCGAGCGCAGCGCGGCAATGGCCGCCGGGTTCGGCGGCGCGGCCGGCACCATCGTGTTCCTGGCCGCCAACGGCGCCGGAGTTGGCGCGGTGGTGGCGTCGTTCGCCGCAGCCGTCGCCATCGGACTGGTCGGCAGGTTGATGGAACGCCGCAATCTGGCTCCACCGCTGGTCGTGTCGATCGCGGGCATCGTGCCGCTGCTGCCCGGTCTGGCGCTGCTGCACGGCGTCTACGCCATCCTCAACGATCAGCACGCCGTCGGGTTCGCCTCGGTGCTGAGTGCGTTCCTGGTGGGTACCGCACTGGCCGCCGGCGTCACCCTGGGTGAATGGAGCTCCTGGAAGGTGCGTCGGCGCCGGCTACAGGCGCGCCGCGGCAACCGCCGGCTGCGCCTGTCCGGGCAGGCCAGCCTCAGCTCTGCCGACTAGACCGGCACCCGGGTGAGCAGCTCGTCGAGGACGACCAGGTCGAGGTAGGCCACGACGTGGGTCACCTGCCCGTCGGCCATGGTCATCACCCAGTTGTACTCATTGACGTAGGGCCGGCCGTCGCGTGCGGTGGCGGTGCCGCGCCATCGCGCCACCACCTGGTCGTCGGCGGCGATCAATTCGTGGACCTCCGCCTGGATCTGACCGGTGAGACGCTGCACCACGGGCCCGGCGCCGTTGTCGAGGAACTCCTGGCGCGATGTGTACGTCGATGGCCGCTCGGCCCGAGCCACCGTCCAGTGCACGTCGTCGGCGAGGACGCCGTAGAACGTGTCTGGTGCGCCGACGCCGCGGGCAAACGCCTCACGCAGGATCTGGGTGTTCTCGGGTGCTTCGGCAGAGGCCGCCGGTGCGGTCGCCATGGCGAACAAGCAGAGCAGCGTTGTTACTGGTTTGGTGTGGGCCATACCCGCAACGTAGGTGCCATGCGGCGTGCTCAGACAGGGTGCAGTGCACCCGGGTTTGGCCGTTGGTGGAGCAGCGGTATACCCTGGAGCTCGTGACTATCGGTGTGCGCGCCAGCTATTGGCGCTTTATCAAGGCTCCGGGCGGAGCCGATAAAGCGCAGCGCTAAGCACGCATCCACCCGGAGCCCAGGCAGTGACCATCTGGTCGCTGCCTTTTGTATGTCAGGGGCACCGGAGGTTTGCACTGGTGCCCAGTATTGAGAAAGGCACCCCAGTGAATCTGGCGCAGATCGCCCCGCAGAACACCTCCGACCGGCGAATCCGCAGTTTCAGCGAGATCCCCAGCCCGCACGATGTGCTCACCGAGTTCCCGCTGGGCGCGCGTCGTGCCGAGCGGGTGGCCCGCGACCGCGACGAGATCGCCGACATCCTGACCGGCCGGGATGACCGCCTGCTCGTGGTGGTGGGGCCGTGCTCCGTGCACGACCCGGCTGCCGCGCTGGAGTATGCCGGCCGCCTGATCAAGGTCGCCGACGAGCTGGGCGACCGGCTCAAGATCGTGATGCGCGTGTACTTCGAGAAGCCGCGCACCACCATCGGATGGAAGGGCCTGATCAACGACCCCGGGATGGACGGCACCTTCGACGTGGCGCGGGGTCTGCGCACGGCGCGGCGGCTGCTGCTCGACATCATCGACATCGGCCTGCCGGTGGGCTGCGAGTTCCTCGAGCCCACCAGCCCGCAGTACATCGCCGACGCGGTGGCGTGGGGTGCCATTGGTGCCCGCACCACCGAATCGCAGGTGCACCGCCAGCTGGCGTCTGGCCTGTCGATGCCGGTCGGCTTCAAGAATGCTACCGACGGCAACGTCCAGGTGGCCGTCGATGGCGTGAAAGCCGCTGCGGCTGCGCATGTTTTCTTCGGGATGGACGATATGGGCCGTGGTGCATTGGTGAGCACCATGGGTAACGACGACTGCCACATCATCCTGCGCGGCGGCACCGACGGGCCCAACTACGACGCCGCCTCGGTGTCGGCGGCTGCGGCCACCCTGGACAAGGCCGGTCTGCCGGCGCGAGTGGTGATCGACTGCAGCCACGCCAATTCTGGCAAGGATCACATCCGTCAGGCCTCGGTCGCCACGGAGGTGGCCCAATTGGTGCGCGACGGGCTGCCGGTCAGCGGCGTGATGTTGGAGAGTTTCCTGGTGGCTGGTGCGCAGGCACCCGAAGCGCGCCCGCTGACCTACGGGCAGTCCGTCACCGACAAGTGCATGGATTGGGCCGCAACGGATTCGGTACTGCGCGAGTTGGCCCGCTAGCCGTCCCGCATCTCTCGCAACACCTCGCGCAGCCGGTCGATCTGGCCGTCGAGGTTCACCAGGTCGTCACCGCCCAGGGTGACGGCCCGGAACACCAGGCCGTCGATCGCGGAGAACACCACGTCGACGGTGTGCAGGTCGTGGGGCAGTCCGAGGCTGCGTAAGGACTTCCGGGTGGCCGCCCGGTAGTTCTCGTAGTAGCGGTCGATGTGCGGCCGCAGCTGCGGGCGTCGGCGCGATTCCAGGACGAGTTCGAACTGGAACACCTGCGCGTCGAGGGTGGCGCGGACGCCGGCCCCGATCTTGGCGGCCCAGTCGTCGATCGTTCCGCTCTCGCTGTCCAATGATCCGGTGGCCAGGCTGATCTCGACGCAGTAGGCCAGCGCCGCCTCGAGGAGTTCGTCGAGGTTGGCGAAGTGGTGTTGCACCGTGCCGTGGGTGACGCCGGCTTCGGCGGCCACCGCCCGATAGGTGAGCTTGCTCAACCCGTGTGTGGCCACGATGCGGATGGTGGCGTCGATCAACGCCTCACGACCCTGCCCGTAGCCCGGCCGACCCTCGGTCAAGCGAATTCCCCCTGTGATGTAACCGCGCCACAACTTTTCGCACACTGTCGGAAACATTACAAACGTAAGGTAGGCCAAACATTACAACAATAATGTTTGTCGCCACCTCGCACTAGGAGAATCCTGCCTTGTCGGATCCGGCTATCGACTTCCTGTACCTCTCCGAGCCCGACATGATTGCCGCCGGCGTCACCGACATGGCATCGTGCATCGAGGTCATGGAGCAGACGTTCACGCTCCTGCATCGCGGCGATTACCGGATGTCGGGCTCCAACAACGACTCTCACGGCGCAATGCTGAACTTCCCCAAGTCGACGTCGTTTCCCGGAATGCCCACCGACGCGCCGGACCGACGCTACATGGCGATGCCCGCCTACCTCGGCGGAGGCTACGGCACCACCGGCGTCAAGTGGTACGGCTCCAATCAGGACAACCGTGACAAGGGCCTGCCCCGCTCCATCCTGATGTTCATGCTCAACGACACCGACACCGGCGCACCGCTGGCCCTGATGTCGGCGAACCTCTTGTCGGCCTACCGGACCGGCGCGGTGCCCGGCGTCGGTGCGAAATGGCTGTCACTGCCGCAATCGCGGGTTGTCGGCATCGTCGGCCCCGGTGTCATGGCCCGCACCTCGTTGGAGGCGTTCGTCGCCGCCCGCCCCGGTATCAGGACAGTCAAGGTGAAGGGCCGCAGCACCGCGTCGGTGGAGAGTTTCACCAAGTGGGTGTCCAACACCTTCCCGGAACTCGCCGTGGTCGCGGTGGACACCATCGAGGACGCGGTGCGCGACAGCGACATCGTGACCTACTGCACCACCAATCCCTCCGGCGATGTGTCGGAATACCCACTGGTGCAACGGAAGTGGGTGAAGCCGGGCGCCTTCCTCAGCATGCCCTCGGCCTGCGACCTCGACGAGGGCATGGTGGGCGCGGGGGTGGTCAAGGTGCTGGACAACACGCGGATGTACGAGGCGTGGGCCGATGAGCACGGTTATCCGTCGCACCGCAAGGTCTCGCTGATCGGCTCGAAGTTCGTCGACCTACGTCATGACGGCACGCTGGCCCCCGAGGAGTTGGTGGATCTGGGTGCCGTGGTCGCCGGCGACGCGGTGGCCCGTCGCAGCGACGAGGACATCATCGTGTTGTCCGTCGGCGGCATGCCCGTCGAGGACGTGGCGTGGGGGACCACGTTGTACCGCAACGCGATCGACAAAGGAATCGGGACCAAGCTCAATCTGTGGGAAAGGCCGGCACTGGCATGACGAAGACCAACCGGACCGCTGTCGTGGTCGTCGGACTCGGCTCCATGGGTTCGATGGCCCTGTGGCAGCTGGCGGAACGCGGCGTCGAGGTCGTGGGTGTCGAACAGTTCAGCCGGGTTCACACCCGCGGCGCCTACGCCGGCGAATCACGGCTGTTCCGTGTGGCCGCCAAGGAGGGGCAGGTGTTCACCCCGGCGCTGCTACGCTCGCGCGAACTGTGGCAGAAGCTGGGCGCCGCCTACGGGCAGGATCCGCTGATCGCAGCGGGCGCGTTGAGTATCGGCCCGAAGGGACATCCCGACCTGGAGTCCACCCTGCGCTCCATCGCCGACTTCGACCTGCCGCACGAAGTACTCGACGCCGCGGACCTGCGCGCCCGCTACCCGCAGTTCTACGTCGAGGATGACGACATCGGGGTGATGGACACCCTGGGCGGCGCCCTGCGGCCGGAACTCGCCGTGGCGGCCGCCACCGAGATGGCGCTGTTGCACGGCGCCACCGCCCACTTCGACACCACGGTCACCGCCATCGAGCCCGGCCCCGACGGCGTGCGAGTGGTCACCAGCAACGGGGAATTGCTCGCCGACAAGGTGGTGCTCAGCGCCGGCCCGTGGACCACCCGGCTGTTGCCTGAGCTTGCCGACGTCGTGAAAGTTGTCAGCTACTCGCTGATCTGGTTCCTGCCACGGCACATCGAGATGTTCACGCCGGACAAGTTCCCGGGCTTCATGCGTGACCTGCACGGCATCCACGCATTCGGCATCCCCAGCGTCGACGGCTACAGCATCAAAGCCACCCCCAATTTCGAGTTCCCGGTGGTGGACGACTGGTCCGACCGCACCACCACGCTCACCGAGGAGCACCTGAGATGGGCCGGTGAGCAGATGCAGAAGATGATCCCCGACCTGATCCCCGCGGCGTCCCGCTGGTCGGTGCACGGAGAGTCGTTGGCGGCCAACAAGATGCCGATCATCGACACCGTCGCCGACGGGCGCATCGTGGTGGCCACCGCGCTCAGCGGCAACGGATTCAAGTTCGCGCCGGTGTGGGGTGAGGCGTTGGCGGAGTTGGCGACCACCGGTCAATCCCGCTTCTCGGAACAGGTGTTCACCGTCGACGACCACAGGAAGTCTGCGGTCTGGCCGTGAGCTGACCCCCGAACCGGCTCGGTTATCTGGTAGCCGGCCCTGACTCCTCGGCTCCTTCGTCGCCGCATCGTCATACCGGCTCGGTTCTCGTTCGCCGGCCGTGACTCCTCGGCTAGGTGTACTGACCACGGACGTTGGTGACGGCGTGGTGAGGTGACAAGACGAAGACCTCCGAGTGGAGTGCGAGCTGTCTAGGAACGCTCCCCGATCTCGGAGGTCTTCGTGGTTCACCGTAATGCCCCTTTGTCCGAAACCGGTCGTCTGCGGCTGGCTCGATGCGTTGTCAATGACGGGTGGTCGCGTCGCCGCGCGGCCGATCGCTTCCAGGTGTCGGTGACCACAGTGTGCCGGTGGGTGGATCGCTACCTCGAGCTGGGCGAGGCGGGGATGGTCGACCGCAGCTCACGACCGCATTACAGTCCGAACCGCACGCCGACGCGCATTGAGCGGCGCATCATCGGAGTGCGCGTCACCCGCCGCTGGGGACCGGCCCGGATCGCCTACCTGCTGCGGCTCAACGTCTCCACGGTGCACAACGTGCTGCGCCGCTACCGCATCGCCCGACTGCGGTGGCTCGACCGCGCCACCGGCCGCGTGGTGCGCCGCATGGAGTCGGCGGCGTGCGGTGATCTGGTCCACGTCGACGTCAAGAAGCTGGGCAAGATCCCCGCCGGCGGCGGTTGGCGCAAGCTCGGGCGCTCAGCGGGTAAGCGCAACTCCCAGGCGGACAAGACCGGAGCCACCAACAAGTCCCATCAGCCGGTGCGGGGATATCACTTCATCCACACCGCGATCGACGCCCATTCGCGGTTGGCGTACTCCGAGATGCTGCCCGACGAACGCAAGGACACCGCCGCCGAGTTCTGGCAACGAGCCAACGGCTGGTTCGTCGAACAGGGCATCGTTGTTCGGAAGGTGTTGACCGACAACGGGTCCTGCTATCGCTCGCATGCCTTCCGGGACGCGCTGGGCGACGACGTCGAGCACCGCAGGACTCGGCCGTATCGGCCGCAGACCAACGGGAAAGTGGAGCGCTTCCACCGCACCCTGGCCGACGAATGGGCCTACGCCCGGCTCTACACCAGCGACGACCAACGCTGCCAGGAGTACCCCCGCTGGCTGCACACCTACAATCACCACCGCGGCCACACAGCACTCGGCGGTCAACCACCAGCCAGCCGTGTACCTAACCTCTCAGGTCAGTACAGCTAGGTTGCCGGTATGACACTGCGGTACTGGGTCCAGCTGGTGCTCACCATGTTCGCCGCGCTGGCACTGCTGACTGCGTGCGCCGGTGACGTCGACTCCACCCGTCCGGAGTCCGGGGCAGGTATGGCCGACAACGTCGCACCCGTTCCGCAGAACGCCCCCGGCGAGATGGCGGAGCAAGATGGGGCACTGAAAAGAGATGTGGTGAAAACCGCGTCGATGCGGATCACGGTCGCCGATCCGTCCGTCGCCGCCGACGAGGCTGCGGTGCTGGTAGAGAAGGCCGACGGCCGGGTGGACAGCCGCACCGAGGACTCCGGATCGGGCACCGGGCGGGCCCAGACGTCGATCGTGTTGCGGGTGCCCACCGCCGAGCTCGACGGCGTGGTGCGCGAGCTGAAGAACCTCGGCACTGTCGAGTACGCCGAGACCACCGCCGAGGACGTCACGGCGCAGCGGGTGGATCTGGACGCCCGGATCCGGGCGCTGCAGACCTCGGTGGACCGGCTGCTGGCCATCATGGCCGACGCCCGCGACCCCGAGGCGTTGATCACCGCCGAAAACGCGCTCTCACAGCGGCAGGCCGAGCTCGACAGCCTGCGGGCCCAGCGGCAAGCGTTGGGTGACCGCATCGAGTACAGCACCGTCACCGTCTCGTTCACCGCCGAGCAGATCGGCGGCCCCGAGCCCGCGCAGTACCACGGTTTCTTCGGGCAGATCGAAAGAGGCTGGGATGCACTGGTTTCGGTGCTCGGGAGCGCGGTGCTGTTGTTCGGTCTGCTGTTGCCCTGGCTGGCGCTGGTGGCCGTCCTGGCCGCCGTCTGCTACGGATTGGTGCGCTGGCTCGGCGGTAGGCAGAAGACCCCACCCGTTCCCGTCGCGGCCGCGGAAACCTCACCCGAGGAGGAGCAGGCGGAAGCCGAAAATAGGGATTGACACCCCATGCGGTACCCCCGCCTCGGAGGCGAGCATCGGGACATGAACACCGCACACACTCCCCGCAGCGCCACCGACGCGGCTCGGCAGTGCCGTATCAACAGCACATGGACCGATGAGCACACCGTGGTCATCGACATCCCCGATGTGCTGCACTGGACCGTCCGGCTGCGCCACACCCCGGCGTCACTGGCGTTGAGCTGGCTCGGAGAACGGCTACCGGAGCGGGTGTGGACGGACCCGCGGGCACTCGGTGTCATCGGGGCCACCGCCGGCCTCTGCTGAAGACAGGCGAGCTGCGGCTGGCCGGGACACTGCCCAACGGCCAGCACTATCGCATCGCACCGAAACGGATGTGGACGGTCTGTGAAACCCACGCCGAGCTGAACGGGCGTGATCTCGGACCCGTCGCAGCACTGGCCGAGCAGGCCCGGCTCGGAGCGTTCTGCCTCCCACAGCGCGGAGTGGCGGTGGTGGGGCAGGGCCGCTTCGACGCGTTCGACCCGCTTCGCCATGTCTCGGCTGAACTGTGAACGGGTTGGGCAGACACACAAGCGCCCGGTTTCCGACGAGGGAAACCGGGCGCCTTGGTGTTTGCCGCTGTCAGGCGCTGCGGCGAATGCCGCGTTTCAGCAACAGTTCACGCTCGGACTCGGACAGTCCGCCCCAGATGCCGTAGGGCTCACCCACGGCCAATGCGTGTGAACGGCACTGTGCGATGACGGGGCAGCGTCGGCACATTTCCTTGGCACGCATCTCACGCTGTGCCCGGGCGCGGCCGCGCTCGCCGTCGGGATGGAAGAACATCGAGGAATCAACGCCCCGGCAAAGTCCCTGCATCTGCCAATCCCAGATGTCGGCGTTGGGGCCAGGTAGCTGCTGCGGCTGTGGCATTTGGAAAACCCCTCTCTCCGCGCACATTTGATGCTGCGAGAGTTGTGGACCCGATCCGAGTGCTGTCGCCGATGACTACTCGTGAGGACAAAGTAGGGGCGCTTAGGAAACTCCGTCAATCCCCTCAGCCTGTGCTTAATGACATAGCCACGGGTCGAGATTTAACACCGCGTTCATCATTGCGCGTGTTCCGAGGCGGAATTCGTGGTAACGGATTGATGTCGCAGACGAGTGATCATGAAAATCCGCAGTTCGCATTCATTCTGGCGGGCGCGGGCTTTCCTAGCGCCCGGCAGGTGGTTGATCTCCCGTTAACATGGCGACGACAAACTGTTAACCAGCAATGCCGTCAAAATACTTTGGATCGAATCGGGTGGTGAACACTTCACCGATCCACTCATTGATAACGTGCCGCCGGTGACTTCGCATTCCGGGCGGACCGAGGCGCTGGAGGCAGCCGCGTTCGGCGCCCAGGTGTCCCGGTGGCCGTTGCCGACGCCCACAACGGCGACGCAGGCCTGGTTCCGCGCAGTGGCAGCTGCAGGGCAGGGGCGTTACGCCAGTGCTCACAGCGACCTCGCAACTGTGCGCCGAAGCGCGCCGCCGGGTTCGCCGCTGCTCTCGCTGGCACACAGCACCACCGGATCCCTGTTGCGACAGCTCGGATGGCATGCACACGCCAGAGGCTGGGACGGCCGTGCGCTGCGTCTCGCCGGAAACGACCCGCAAGCCAGGGCCGACGCTCTTGTTGGACTGGCGGCCGATGCGCTGGGAATGGGCCGCCTGGGCGTGTCGGCGACGCTCCTGGCGTCCGCAGGCGCGATCGTGGGCGGACCGTCCCGGTTGCGTGTGCGGCTGTCCTGGGTCAGCGCGGAGCTGGCGATGGCGGCCGGGGACGGGGTCCGTGCGGTGCGATGCGCACAGGAGGCGATCGAGGCTGCCGCGGCCGCGTCGCCGCGGCATCAGATCAAGAGTGAAGTGGTGTTGGCCGCGGCACTGTGCACCACCGGCGACATGGTGGCCGCACGCGCGGTCGCCGATGCGGCATTGGCCGCCACCGGTCAGTGGAACCTGGTTCCGCTGCAGTGGGCCATCGCGAGCCTGCTGACCGGGGTGGGCAGCCAGACCCACAGCGCTGCGCAGATCGTCGGGCTTCGCGACCGCGCCGCCGAGCTGATAGCACATCGAGGGGGGCGATTCGTCGACTGACATCGAATCCGGCGACTCGCCGGGCCCTCGGCCGCCGCCGGACGACCCTCCGCGGTGCCGGTCGCTATTGTTTAGCTGAGCCAATCAGCCGTGCTACTTCCGGTTCGTAACGTTGGAGATACCGCCGTCGATGACAATTCCAGGAGAACGTCTCGACGCCGTCGTTGCTGACGCGGTGGCCGGCGATCGGAATGCGCTCCGGGAAGTGCTGGAGACCATCCGCCCGATCGTGGTCCGCTATGTGCGGGCGCGCGTCGGAACCGCGGAGCGCAGCGGTCTCTCAGCTGATGACGTGGCTCAGGAGGTGTGCTTGGCCGCCATGCAGGCGTTGCCGCGGTACCAAGATCAGGGACGACCGTTCCTGGCCTTTGTGTACGGCATTGCAGCGCACAAGGTAGCTGACGCACATCGTGCGGCCGGCCGGAACAAGGCTGACCCCACCGATGTCGTGCCCGAACGCTTCAGCGTCGACGCGGGCCCCGAACAGCTCGCGATGAACGCGGATTCGGCAGCCCGGATGGACGCACTGTTGAAGATCCTGCCGGAGAAGCAGCGCGAGATCCTGATCCTGCGAGTGGTGGTCGGGATGTCCGCCGAAGAGGTTGCTGAGGCCGTGGGCAGCACCGCAGGCGCGGTGCGCGTGGCGCAGCACCGTGCGTTGGCGCGGCTGAAGTCCGAGATCACGGCGACGGGATACGACTATGCCTGACTTCGGTAGGGGACCGGGCGGCCCGGAATCGCTCGACGACATCAACCGCAGCGACCGGCTGCTCGACGCGCTGGCCGGCGGCCAGCAGCGGATCCGACCCGGTGATGCGGGCGAAGCTGAACTGCTGGCACTGCTCGAAGGGTGGCGCGACGGCGTGCGCACACCGGGCACCAACGTGCTCAGTGAACAGGACGCGGTCAGTGCCCTGCACCGTGGACTCTCGCAGCGTCCCACCCAGACCAGTGGCACGCGCAGGCATCTTGCGGTCGTCGGCTCGGTGGCCGCCGCGATGCTGTGCATCGGTGGCTTCGGCGCCGTGGTCGCGGGTTCCGGGCCGGGCGACTCGTTGTACGGCATGCGCACCGCCCTGTTCGGTGAACCGCAGTCCGTGCGTGACGACCGGGTTGCTCTGGCGGCCCAGACCGAGATGGCCGAGGTCCAGCGGCTGATCGACCAGGGCGACTGGCAGCAGGCGCAGGTCAAGCTCCAGACACTGACCACCTCGGTGGTCCAGGTCGAGGACGCCGGCCGTCAGCAGGAGCTCGTCGACCAGTGGAATCAGCTGAACGTCAAGGTCGAGAGCCAGGATCCGGCCGCCACGTTGCCGCCGCCGGAACCAGGCGACCCGCCACTGACGTTGCCGCAGGTCACGATCCTTGTCACGCCGCCGTCGGACACCCCGCAGCCGTCCGACGCCACGTCGCCAGTGGAGACGACCCCGCCGTCGGACACCACGTCGCCAGTGGAGACGACTCCGCCGTCGGAGACGCCCGTCTCCACACCGGAGCCGACTCCGACGCCCAGCACCACACCGGAACCGAGTCCGACCCCCGGTACGACGTCGCCGACCACGACGACCACCTCGGTGCCCAGCACGACACCTCCGACGACCACCACGACGACACTGTCATCGTCGAGCACGACCACCACGACGACCACTTCCGCGGCCGCGGAAGCAGAGGAGTCCGTGTCGACCGAGACCAGCGCGCCGGCCCCCAGCACCACGCTGGTCGAGGTGGAGCCGGAGCCGACTCCCACGGCGGAAGTCACGTCAGTCCAGGAGCAGGCGCCGGTGACGGCAACACCCACCACCACGACGGTGCCGAACGGACCGTTGATTCAGCTGCCCATCCCGGGCTTCAACTGAGCACAGAGGGTTAGACGCGAGCCGAGACGTCAGCCTTCAGCGATATCCATCACTGTCGGAGGTGGCCTCGTTGAGGGAGGCGTCGGCGTAGCCGCGGCAGTAGTCCCACGTCACGTAGGAGTCGGGCTCCGGGTCGTAGGCCGGCTCGTGAGGGCGGACGGTGCCGTCGATCAGCAGCTGAAGCAGGTTCGCTCGCAGCATGTCCCAATCGTGGTAGTGATCCTGCTGGCACTCGTCGCAGCAGACGACAAGACCGCGAATTCCCTTGTGCGCCAACAAAGCTTCGTATACCGCAAGGTCGGCGAGGTCGGCCTCGACCGCGGTGCGCTCCTGGGGATCCAGTGGTTGCCCAGGCTCGATCGCGTCGAGCGCCGCCGACGGGTCGGCAGGATCATCGGCGAAGGGATCGGGCGGCAAACCCGGCGGGAGGTGGTCGCGCACGCCTCTACAGTACGCAGCCGTGCTGCTATCGCGCTAGCTGATGGCCACCTGCGTGGCCCCGTGGCGGGGTCCAGATCAGGTCCTGCGAGCCGATAAGATGGGTGCCTCACTCCGCTTTGTCGTGGAGGCACTGCTGTTCTTGGAGGCCCCACTGATGGTTTCACCTGTTTCCGACGTCGCGACCAGCATGTCGAACGAGGATCGTGTCCACACCGGTGGAGACGACCCCAACAAGGTCGCCATGCTCGGGTTGACCTTCGACGATGTGTTGTTGCTGCCTGCCGCGTCGGACATCATCCCGGCGACCGCAGACACCTCCAGTCAGCTCACCAAGAAGATCCGGCTGCGGGTGCCGCTGGTCAGCTCGGCCATGGACACCGTCACCGAATCGCGGATGGCCATCGCGATGGCCCGCGCTGGCGGAATGGGTGTGCTGCACCGCAATCTCCCGCTCACCGAGCAGGCCGCCCAGGTCGAGACGGTCAAGCGTTCCGAAGCGGGCATGGTCACCGACCCGGTGACGTGCTCGCCGGACAACACGCTGGCCGAGGTCGACGCCCTGTGCGCCCGGTTCCGCATCTCCGGGCTGCCGGTGGTTGATGGCCAGGGCGCACTTGTCGGGATCATCACCAACCGTGACATGCGTTTCGAGGTGGACCAGAACAAGCCGGTCGCCGAGGTGATGACCAAGGCGCCGTTGATCACCGCCCGCGAAGGTGTCTCCGCCGACGCGGCGCTGGGATTGCTGCGGCGCAACAAGATCGAGAAGCTGCCGATCGTCGACGGCAACGGCAAGCTCACCGGCCTCATCACGGTCAAGGACTTCGTCAAGACCGAACAGCACCCGTATGCCACCAAGGACAGTGACGGCCGACTGCTCGTCGGTGCCGCCGTGGGTGTGGGCGACGACGCCTGGGTGCGGTCCATGGCGCTGGCCGATGCCGGGGTGGACGTGCTGATCGTCGACACCGCGCATGCCCACAACCGCATGGTGTTGGAGATGGTCGGCAAGCTCAAAGCCGAGGTGGGCGACCGCGTCGAGGTGGTCGGCGGCAACGTCGCCACCCGTGCGGCGGCCTTGGCGCTGGTCGAGGCCGGAGCCGATGCGGTGAAGGTCGGCGTCGGGCCGGGCTCCATCTGCACCACGCGGGTGGTCGCCGGTGTCGGCGCCCCGCAGATCACCGCCATCCTCGAGGCCGTCGCCGTGTGCGGTAAGGCCGGTGTGCCGGTGATCGCCGACGGCGGTTTGCAGTACTCCGGCGACATCGCCAAGGCCTTGGCGGCAGGTGCGTCCACCGCCATGCTCGGGTCGCTTCTGGCCGGCACCGCCGAGGCGCCCGGCGATCTGATCTTCGTCAACGGCAAGCAGTTCAAGAGCTACCGCGGCATGGGATCCCTGGGGGCCATGCAGGGCCGCGGCGCCGGGGGAGCAGCAGGCAAGTCCTTCTCCAAGGACCGCTACTTCCAGGACGACGTGCTCTCCGAGGACAAGCTGGTGCCCGAGGGCATCGAAGGGCGGGTGCCGTTCCGCGGTCCGCTGGCATCGGTCATCCACCAGCTCACCGGCGGTCTGCGGGCTGCCATGGGCTATACCGGTGCGGCCACCATCGAGCAATTGCAGCAGGCGCAATTCGTGAGGATCACTGCGGCCGGCCTCAAAGAGAGCCATCCGCATGACATCACGATGACCGTCGAAGCCCCGAACTACTACTCGCGCTAGGAATTCTGTCAATGCGTGACATGGTCGAAATCGGCATGGGCAGAACTGCCCGTCGCACCTACGAACTCGACGACATCAACATCGTGCCGTCGCGTCGTACCCGGTCCAGTAAGGACGTGTCGACGGCGTGGCAGCTGGATGCCTACCGCTTCGAGATCCCGGTGCTCAGCCACCCCACGGACGCGCTGGCGTCGCCGGAGTTCGCCATCGAGATGGGTCGCCTCGGAGGGCTCGGGGTGCTCAACGGCGAAGGTCTGATCGGCAGGCACGCCGATGTCGAGGCCAAGGTGGCGCAGGTGGTCGAGGCCGCCGCCAAGGAGCCCGAGCCCTCGGCGTCGATCCGCCTGCTGCAGCAGCTGCACGCCGCACCCCTGGATCTCGACCTGCTGGGTGCAGCCGTCGCGCGTGTGCGTGACGCCGGTGTCACCACAGCGGTGCGGGTCAGCCCGCAGAACGCCAAGGAGCTGACGCCCACCCTCGTGGCGGCCGGCATCGATCTGCTGATCATCCAGGGCTCGATCATTTCCGCCGAGCGGGTGGCCCAGGATCACGGGGCCGGTGAACCACTGAACCTCAAGACCTTCATCTCCGAACTCGATGTGCCCGTCGTCGCCGGCGGCGTGCTCGACCACCGCACTGCGCTGCACCTGATGCGCACGGGGGCGGCCGGCGTCATCGTCGGATACGGCTCCACCTGGGGTGTCACCACCAGCAACGAGGTGCTGGGTATCAGTGTGCCGATGGCCACCGCCATCGCCGATGCCGCAGCGGCCCGTCGCGAGTATCTCGACGAAACCGGCGGCCGCTACGTGCACGTACTGGCCGACGGCGACATCCACACTTCCGGCGAGCTGGCCAAGGCCATCGCCTGTGGTGCCGATGCCGTGGTGCTCGGCACCCCGCTGGCCGCGTCGGCCGAGGCCCAGGGTGACGGCTGGTTCTGGCCGCCGGCCGCGGCGCACCCGTCGCTGCCCCGTGGCGCGCTGCTGCAGGTGGCCCAAGGCGAGCGGCCGTCCTTGGAGCAGGTGCTCAACGGGCCGTCGGACGACCCGTTCGGCACGCTGAACCTGGTGGGCGGCCTGCGCCGGTCCATGGCCAAGGCCGGCTACTGCGACCTCAAGGAGTTCCAGAAGGTCGGGCTCACCGTCGGCAGTTAGCCGGACTCACTGCTCGTGCCGCCGCTGTCGTCGATGATTCGGGCGATGTGCAAGGTGAGGTAGACCGTATCCTGCTCCGTGAGCTGCTGATTCAGCTTGAGCTCGAAGAGCCCCCGCAGGCGTAGCGCAATCGCGTGTGCGGCCGGATGGGATTGGCGGATAGCCGCCACCAGCGGACCCGCCGTCTGGGGGACGGTAGCGACGAGCGGTCGCGGACGAAGAAATACCGCAGATGGGCGATGAACCGGGCCGCGGCCACACTCATCCGGTCGATGGGGTGGTCCAGGCTCTGCTCGAGAACATCGAACGTGAGTTTCAGCAGTTCCGAGATCCGCAGGGTAGAGGGAAGGTCTGTCGACGTCTGGGTGGCGCTGGCCAGATGCAGGGCCACTGCGGTGGCCTCGGAATCGGGCAGTGGCGTCGGCAGCGACCTGTTGACCTCGTCGAGGAAGACGCGCGCCGCCGCCAGCTCGGTGGGGTAGAGGTAGCCGACTTCGGCTTCGAGCGGATAGGTCACCGCCAGGCCTTGTGCATCCCTCTCAATGGCGAAGTGCAGGTGATCGGCAAGGGTGGCGACGACGGTCGACGTGAGGTTGGCTCCCGGCAGCGCGGTGCGGGCCAGTCCGATCGCGCGGTCCGCCAACTCCAGGTGTTCGGTGGGAATCGCGGCGATCAGCGAACCCAGCGATGTCGCGGTACGGGAGTCGTCGGGCACGAAAACCCGGGACACCTTCGAGTCGTCGGTATCTTGACCGGCACGCGCTTTGAAGCCGATCCCCCGTCCGGTCAGGATGACCTCACGACCGATGTGATCTACGGCGAGGACAGCATTGTTGTTGAAGACGTGGGCGATCTTCACCTGTCCTCATCCCCGCTATCGGTATGCGCGTCAGTGGATGATCGCACCGTTGGTTTCGATCACCTGTTTGTACCAATGAAATGACTTCTTCCGGTATCGCGCAAGAGAGCCGGCGCCGTCGTCGTGCCGGTCTACATAGATCAACCCGTATCGTTTGCTCATCTGGGCGGTAGAAGCGCTCACAAGATCGATGCACCCCCAGGTGGTGAAGCCGATCAGGTGCACCCCGTCATCGATCGCCTCTGCTGCAGCACGCAGGTGGTCGTTGAGGTAGGCGATTCGGTAGTCGTCGATGACGGTCATCTCGCCGTCCGCCTCGACGAGATGATCGACGGCGCCCAGGCCATTCTCGATGATGAACAACGGTTTCTGCCAACGGTCCCAGTACTGGTTGAGCACCACTCGCAACCCGGTGGGGTCCACCTGCCAACCCCATTCGGTGGACTCGAGGGTGGGGTTCGGTACGCCACCGAGAAAGTTTCCCTCGCCGCGAACTCTCTTCGCCGGATCTGATGTCTCGCACACACTGACGTAGTAGCTGAATGAGACGAAGTCGACGGTGGTGAGCAGATCGGCGCGGTCTTCGTCCGTGATGTCGAGCTCGATGCCCCGTCGGCTGAGCCGTTGCAGCAGATAGGTGGGATAGGTTCCGCGACAATGGACATCGCCAAAGGCGAAGTTGGTCTGTTCTGACTGCAAGGCGGTGAGAACGTCAGCGGGATCGGGCGACAGCGGGTAGGTCGGCATCGCCAGGATCATGCAGCCGACCTGTGAGCCGGGAACCAGTTCGTGTGCAATGCGGGTCACCCGTGCCGAGGCGACCAGCTGGTGATGCACCGCCTGATAGAGCTCCTTTTCGGTGATCTCCTCGAGGGTCTTCGGTATCCCGCCGGCGAAAAACGGCAGTTCCAGGACGGCGTTGATCTCGTTGAAGGTCAACCAGTACTTGACCCTGTCGCCATAACGCTGGAAGAGCGTCGATGCGAATCGTTCGAAGAACCCGATGAGTTGCCGGTTTGCCCATCCTCCGTAGGCGCGGGCCAGGTGCAGCGGGGTCTCGTAGTGGCTGAGTGTGATGACGGGTTCGATTCCGTGCCGCAGCAATTCGTCGAGGACACGATCGTAGAAGCGCAAGCCCTCCTCGTTCGGTTCCTCCTCGTCGCCACGAGGAAAGATCCGGCTCCACGCGATGGAGAACCGGTACACGGTGAAGCCGAGCTCCCCGAACATCGCGATGTCTTCGACGTACCGGTGGTAGTGGTCGATACCCACCAGTTTGAGGTTGTCGGCAGTGGGGTTTTCGGTGATGATCCCGCGTTCCCCGTCAGGCAGAACATCCTGGATCGAAAGACCTTTACCTCCTTCGTCATAGCCGCCCTCGATCTGATTGGCCGCTGTTGCGCCACCCCAGAGGAAGCTGGGCGGGAATTCAGCCATGGCGGGCCTGCTGAAGTCCCACGTCGGAGTGCCGGCGGATGGTCATCGCGCGGTCACCGGTGCGGAAACGGTCCGCTTCCGGCGTGGAGATCTCCTCGAATTCCTTGGAATTGGTCACCAGGACAACGGTGGTGGTGTCGAACCCGGCCGCGGTGACAGCTGCGAGATCTACTTCGGCCAGGGGGTCACCGGATCGGACCTGCTGACCTGCGTCGACCAACGCCCGGAATCCGGCACCCTCCAGTTGCACGGTGTTGATACCGATATGAACCAGAACCTCCGCGCCGTCGGCCGACTTGATTCCATAGCCGTGGCCGCTGGACATCACCACCTGGAGCGTGCCGCTGATCGGTGCAACGAAATGGCCGTCGTCAGGCACGATGGCGAACCCTTGGCCCATCACTCCGGAGGAGAACACCTTGTCATCTACCTCGGCAAGTGCCACATGGCGACCGGCCACCGGCGCTACGACGGAGGTGGCGTCCGCGTCGGTATCGAAGGTCGGCGGCGTTTCTTCTGATTCGCTGTCCGGCTGTTCGCGGTCGGTGAAGAAGAAGGTGAGCACGAACGATGTCAGCATGGCCACACCGATACCGAGGAAGAGCATTGTGGGTGAGCCCATGCTCAAGAAGGCAGGTACCGACAGGACCGAGTAGAACGCGATGTAGGCCGTTGGTGCCACGCCTCCCGACGCGACGATGGCACCGCCGAGTGCGCCACCGATCAGAGCGAATGCGAATGGGCGTCGCAGGGGCAGGTTGGCGCCGTAGATCGCGGGTTCCGTCACGCCGGCAAGCAACCCCGACAGTGATGCTGCGCCGGCAGCCTCCCTGCGGGCCGCGCTGCGGGTGCGCAGTGCCACCGCGATCGCGGCGGCCGCTTGTGCCAAGACCGCGGGAACCAGCGGTGCGGTCAACAGGCTGTAGCCCTTGTCCGCAACTTCCTGGATCATGATGGGATCCAGTGCCCAATGAAGGCCGAAGATCACGAACACCTGGTATGCACCGCCGAGCAGCGCGCCGGCGAGCCACGGAACATGTTCCCAGACAATGGAAATACCGCCCGATATGGCATTAGCCGACAAGGTGGTGAGCGGTCCGACGGTGATGAGGATCAGTGGCACCATGATGAGGACCACCAGGAACGGTGTCATGAAGGCTCGAACCACAAGGGGCACAGCTCGCTGGATCCGGCTCTCGAGGTGGCTCTGGATCCATACACCGGCCACGATCGGCACCACGGAGTAGGCGTAATGCATCGCAACCAAGGGGATTCCAGCGAAGGACGTCACGACCAGCGGTACCCCGCTGACGGCATTGGTGGGGTCTTGATCTGCGATCGCGGTGATGCTCGGATACACCAATGCGCCGGCGATGATCATGGAGGTGAATTCGTTGGTCTGGAACCGACGTGCACAGGTGACGGCCACGAAGATCGGAAGAAAGAAGAACAGGGCGTCCGCTGACGCGCTCAGCACCGTTGCGGTCTGACTCTCGGGATCGAGCCAGCCGAAGATGGTCACCAGGGTGAGCAGCGCTTTGAACAATCCCATTCCGGCCAGAGGCCAGATCAGCGGACGAACGATGGCTGAGATGAGTGCGATCGCACCGGCCAGCACTCCGCCCCCGGACTGCGGCGCAGGCAGATCCGTTCCCGGGGACTGCGAAGTGTCGCGTGTGCCCTGCGAAATTCCCAGCGCACGTTTGATATCGGCGTAGACCTGTTCGACCTGTTGGCCGACGACCACCTGGAACTGTCCGCCTGATTCGACGACGGTGAGTACTCCCGGAAGGGCCTGGATCTCCTCGGGATTGGCGGATGAAGAGTTCGCCAACTGGACCCGGAGCCTGGTGGTGCAGTGGGTTAGCGAACGAATATTCGAGGCGCCACCCAATCCGCGTATCACATCATCGGCCGACGGTCGTGTTGTGCCTTTAGCCATCGCGAGCTCCAATCCGGCTGTGCCTCAGGCACAGCCCACAAAAAAAGACCTGAGCCGCACGACTGTGCGTCTCAGGTCTTGCCTCCGAGGAGTAACAACCCTGGTCATCCTGGCTGTGAAAAGCGCTTGCCGGGATGTGCGAGAAAATCTAGCGGCACTGCCGGGGGGTGTCAACGGGAAGAGCCGGAGTGCGCTGCTCCAGCGGAGCCACGTGATGGTGTCCGCCGTGCAACAGAGGTTCAACCGGGCCGGTGCCACATGTTGAATTGGCAGTAGAGAGAGGGTATCTGGACGGCACCGCGCTCCTCGTAGCGGGATCCGGCCGCCGCTCCAGTCACCCGAGTGCTGCCAGTGCCGCGGCGCGCGCCTGTGCTGCATCTGGGGCTGCCAGCACCGCCCGGGCCGCCTCTCGGCACTGGTCCATTCGTACGGAAGCGAGCTTCGCGCCGACCGCCGTCACCGCCGACGAGGCCACCGACAACGACGTCACCCCCAGCCCGGCGAGGACGCAGGCCAGCAGTGGATCGGCGGCAGCCTCTCCGCATACTCCCACGGGCTTGGCTGCGGTGACTCCGGCGTTCGCCACCGCACCCACCAGTGTCAGCATCGCTGGTTGCCACGGACTGTTTAGGGCCGCCAGTTTGGTGGCCATCCGATCTGCGGCCATCGTGTATTGCGACAGGTCGTTGGTGCCGATCGAGAGAAAATCCACGTGCTCGAGAATGCGGCTCGCAGACAGGGCGGCTGCCGGTACCTCCACCATCACGCCAGGTCGAAGCCCATATGAGCGTGCCAATTCGGCAAATTCCTCCGCCTCCGCCGCCGTAGCGATCATCGGCGCCATCACCCACGGGGTCGTCCGGCGCAGGGTTGCGGCGGCTGCGATGGCCTGAAGTTGCCGATCGATGAGTCCCGGATTGTCCGCGGCGATCCGGTAGCCGCGGACACCGAGCGCCGGATTGGCCTCGCCCCGGGGGCCGGCGAACTGCAACGGTTTGTCCGACCCTGCATCCAGGGTCCGGATCACCACCTTGGACCGCGGAAACTCCTCCAGCACCTCTGCGTAGATCCGGGTTTGTTCTTCGATGGACGGCTCCGTGGCGCGCCCGAGGAAGCACAGCTCAGTGCGGAACAAGCCGATTCCTTCCGCGCCCGTCCGAGCCGCTGAACGTGCGCCCTCCCCATCCTGAACGTTGGCCAGGACGGACACCGTATGACCGTCGGCAGTCGCTCCCACGCCTGTCCAGGTGGTGGTCGCCATGGCGGCACGTGCGGCCACCTCGACTGCCGCCCGCGCCAGCCGCTCATCGGGCGAGACGCTCACCGTGCCGTGCAACCCGTCCAAGAGCACCATGTCGTCGGTCCGGATCTCACTGAGTCCTTCGACAGCCACCACGCAGGGAATTCCCAACTGGCGGGCAATGATTGCGGTGTGGCTGGTCGGTCCGCCCAGTTCGGTGGCAATACCTACGATCAGCTGGGGGTTGAGTCCAGCGGTGTCGGCGGGCGAAAGGTCCTCGGCGCACAGGATCGATGGGATGGTCGGTACCGGGATGCCGGGGCCCTGCAGCCCGAGCAACTCTGCGATGACACGGTCTCGAATGTCTCGTAGGTCGGTCACCCGCTCGGCCATCAACCCGCCCATCTCGGTGAACAATCCGACGAATTGCTCAACGGCTTCGACAGTGGCGACCACAGCTGGGGTTCCGGCAGCGATGAGGTTGGTGGCGGCGGTGAGCCAGGCTCGATCCTGGGCCAACTGCGCGTTGGCAGCCAGCACCTCTGCGGCTGGGCCGCAGGCTTGCGCTGCACGACGACGTAACTCTGCCGCGACGGCATCGGCTGCCGCGGTGAATCTTTGAGCTTCGCCCTCGCGGTCGGTGGTAGCGACCTCGGAGTGGGGCCGTGCTTCATCGAGTGTGAGCGGGCTGGCCGGCCGGATCACCGGGGCGAACACCACGCCGCCCACGACGGGGATTCCGCCGAGTGTCGAAAGCTCGCTACCGGTCGAGATTGCAGATGATGTGAACATGTGGGCTAGGCTACGAGATCGGTGCCATTCGCGAGTGGTTGAGTAATCGTGATCGTGTGCCCGCGCTGATATGAACTGGCGCACAATGTCTCACCTCATCCCTCGTCTGGAGCGGCTTCATTGTTCGGGGGATATCAAGGCGCACAATGCTTTTCATCACCGTCTGACGAGAAGGAGTTCCAGAAGACATGCACAGCAAGATCGTGGCGGTTGGATCGGCCAGCGGGCTTCACGCGCGTCCGGCCGCCCTCATCGCCGGGGCCGCCCTCAAGGCGGGTGTTCCGGTGACCTTGTCCGTCGGTGACGGGGATCCGGTAGACGCGGGCTCGGCGTTGATGATCATGACGTTGGGCCTCGGCAGCGGCGATCAGGTGACGGTGCGGTCTGAGGACGCGTCTGCGGTGGTGTCCGTAGCGGGGCTGGTGCAGAAGGATCTGGACGCCGACTGAGCGGCGCCCGGATCTCGGCGACTCGGAGCGCCGCGGTGGCCGCGACCCTCGGCGAAGAACTTAGGTAACCCTCGCTAGCTTGTTACCGGTCAGTAAGTTCATACTGTGTCCTATGTCTCCTGATTACGACGTGCTGGTCATCGGGTCGGGGTTCGGCGGCAGCGTCACGGCGCTGAGGCTGACGGAGAAGGGGTATCGGGTCGGCGTGCTGGAGGCCGGTCGACGCTTCGCCGACGAGGAGTTCGCGAAGACCTCCTGGGATCTGCGCAAATTCCTGTGGGCCCCCCAATTCGGCTGCTACGGCATCCAGCGCATTCACCTGCTGCGTGACGTGTTGATCCTGGCGGGCGCCGGGGTGGGCGGTGGATCGCTGAACTACGCCAACACGCTCTACGTCCCGCCGGACCCGTTCTTCAACGACCCGCAGTGGCGCGACATCACCGACTGGCGTTCGGAGCTGATGCCGCACTACGACCAGGCGCAGCGGACGCTTGGCGTGGTGACCAACCCGACCTTCACCGATGCCGACCGCATCATGAAGGAAGTCGCCGACGACATGGGCGTGGGGGACACCTTCGTGCCCACCCCGGTCGGGGTGTTCTTCGGCCCGGACGGCACCCAGACCCCGGGCAAGCGCGTGCCCGACCCGTACTTCGGCGGGGTGGGCCCGCAGCGCACCGGCTGCATCGAGTGCGGCTCCTGCATGACAGGTTGCCGGTTCGGCGCCAAGAACACGCTGGTCAAGAACTACCTCGGCCTGGCCGAAACCGCAGGCGCACAGGTGCATCCGATGACCACCGTCACCAGCCTGCGCCAACGCGGTGACGGCCTGTGGGAGGTGGCTACCGTGCGCACCGGCCGCAAGGTGCGGCGACACAAGCGCACCTTCACCGCCGAACACGTGGTGCTGGCGGCCGGCACGTTCGGAACGCAGAAGCTGCTGTTCAAGATGCGGGACACCAACACCTTGCCCCAGCTGTCCGACAAACTCGGCGTGCTCACCCGCACCAACTCCGAGTCCATCGTGGGTGCCGGCCGGCTGCGCGTCTCCGACGACCTGGATCTCACCCACGGGGTCGCCATCACGTCGTCGATCCACCCCACCGCCGACACCCACATCGAACCCTGCCGCTACGGCAAGGGGTCCAACGCCATGGGTCTGTTGCAGACCCTGATGACCGACGGCAACGGCCCGGACGGCACCGACGTACCGCGGTGGAAGCAGCTGCTGCACAATGCGTCTCAGGATCCCCGTGGGACCCTGCGGCTGCTCAATGCCCGGCGCTGGAGCGAGCGCACCATGATAGCCCTGGTGATGCAGCACCTCGACAACTCGATCACCACCTTCACCAAGCGCACCAAGTGGGGCACCCGCCGGCTGACCAGCAAGCAGGGCCACGGCGAGCCGAACCCGACCTGGATCCCGGTGGGCAACGAGGTCACCCGACGCATCGCCAAGAAGATCGACGGTGTCGCGGGCGGCACCTGGGGGGAGATGTTCAACATCCCGCTGACCGCCCATTTCCTCGGTGGCGCAGCCATTTCCGACAGCCCCGAGGGTGGCGTGATCGACCCCTACCATCGGGTGTACAACTACCCGACGCTGTATGTCACCGATGGCGCGGCCATCTCGGCCAACCTCGGGGTCAACCCGTCGCTGTCGATCACCGCGCAAGCAGAACGCGCCGCGGCGCTGTGGCCGAACAAGGGTGAAGAGGATCTGCGGCCCGCGCAGGGGCAACCCTACCGCCGGCTGGCACCCATCGCGCCCCGCAACCCAGTCGTGCCCCACGATGCGCCTGCGGCGCTGCGGCAGTTGCCGATCGAGCCGGTGAACACCGCTCGCTGACGGTCAGGTGCTGCGGCGCCGGTGCACCGGCTCGCAACCGGGCGGTTGCTTCGGGGTCGGCAACAGGGGCTGGCGGCGATAGACCGTCAACGTGGTGGGCTCGTCGGTCGTGAGCGTGACCTCCTCGCCGGCGTGGCGGATGGTGAGCTCGGCATGCGGTCCGTCGCGCAGCGTGTAGGTGACGGTGTCGTGTACGACGTCGACGGTCAGCCGGAAGTTGCGCCACGCCAAGCGGAATCGCAGCCGGGAGATGCCGTCGGGTAGATGGGGGTCGAGCACGAGGATGCCCTCGTCGTCGCGCAGACCCCCGAACCCGGCCACCAGCGCCGTCCACGCACCGGCCAGTGAGGCCATGTGCAGGCCGTTGCGGGTGTTCTTGTGCAGGTTGCGCAGATCGATCAGCGCCGCCTCGTAGGTGTAGTCGTGGGCCAGCTCCAGGTGGCCGACATCGGCGCACATCACCGCCTGGGTACAGGCTGACAGCGACGAGTCGCGGGTGGTGCGCCGTTCGTAGTAGTCGACGTTGTGGGCCTTCTGTTCGTCGGTGAAGGCGTGGCTCTGCCACTGCATGGCCAGCACCAGATCCGCCTGCTTGACCACCTGCGACGGGTACAGCCGTACATACGCCTCGTTGAGCAGCAGCGGGTACTCGGTGTTGGCGTCGAAGTCCCACTCCCGCAACGTCGTGAAGCCGTCGTGCTGCTGATGCACACCGAGTTCCTCGTCGAACGGGATGTGAGCGGCGGCGGCGGCATCTCGCCACGCCGAGGTCTCCTCGGTGGACACCCCGAGGTCGTGCGCGGCGTCGGGATGGCGCAGGCAGGCCTGCGCGGCCGAGCGCAGATTGCCCGCGGCCATCAGATTGGTGAACACGTTGTCGCGCACCACCGCGGTGTACTCGTCGGGCCCGGTCACCCCGTCGAGGTGCCAGACACCGTGGCGGTCGTGGTGCCCCAACGACATCCACAACCGGGCCGTCTCCACCAGGACCTTCAGCCCGCAGCTGCGTTCCAGTGAGTCGTCGCCGGTCACCCACCGGTAGCGCTCGAAGGCCATCGCGATGTCGGCGTTCACGTGCCAGGCCGCGGTGCCGGCCGGCCAGTACGCCGAGCACTCCTCACCCCGGATGGTGCGCCAGGGGAAGGCCGCCCCTTTGAGGTTCAGCGTCTTCGCCCGGTCCTTGGCCAGATCGAGAGTGCTTTCCCGCCAGCGCAATGCGTCAGCGGCGGCAGTCGGCATGGTGTAGGTCAGCACCGGCAGCACAAAGCCTTCGGTGTCCCAGAAGGCGTGCCCGTCGTAACCGTTGCCGGTCAGGCCCTTGCCGGGGATGGCGCGGCGCTCGGCGCGGATGCTGGCCTGCAGGACGTGGAACAAGCCGAACCGGACCGCCTGCTGGATGTCGGCGTCGCCTTCGACCTCGACATCGGCGCCGTCCCAGAACTCGTCCAGAAACGCCCGTTGTGCATCGATCAGACCCTGCCAGCCGGAGTACCGGGCGCCGGCGATGGCCGCGGCCGCCTGGTCGCGCAGGGCCGGCCGCGACCGCAGGCTCGACCAGCCGTAGGCCAGATACTTGACGATGCGCAGCTTCTGCCCCGGGCGCAGTCCGCAGATAACGGTGGTGCGGGCCAGATCGTCATGCGAGTCGGTGGTGGTCTGCACCCGCCCCGGCACGTCGATCTCGTGATCCATCGCCGCTGCCATCATCAGCTCGCTGCCGCGGGTCTGGTGCACCAGCAGCGCCGAGTACTCGGTGTGCTCGTGATGTATCGCCTGCAACGGATCCTTCAGGGCCGCCGATACCCGCGGATCATCTTCGGTCTCGGGCTGGTCCTCGTTGGTGACGAGTTCAGATTGCACTGTGACGCGGGTGAATTCGTCCACCGCTTCCACGATGTACTCGATCGCTGCGACACCGCGGTGCACCAGCGACACCAGTCGGGTGGAATGCACCTTGATCTGCTTGCCCGCCGGCGAACACCAGTGTGCATCGCGCGTCAGCGTGCCCGCCCGCAGGTCCAGCACCCGCTCGTGGGACAGCAATTCGCCGTAGCGAAGGTCGAACGGCTCGTCGTCGACGAGCAGGCGGAACAGCTTGCCGTTGGTGACGTTGACCAGTGTCTGGCCCGCTTCGGGATAGCCGTATCCCGCTTCGGCGTAAGGCAGGGGTCGGGTCTCGAAGAATCCGTTCAGATACGTGCCCGGCAGCCCGCTCGGCTCGCCTTCGTCGAGGTTCCCACGCAGGCCGAGGTGACCGTTGGACAGCGCGAACAGGGATTCGGCTTCGTCGAGCAGTTCGAAGTCCAACCGGGTTTCCCGGACACACCATGGCTCGACGGGGAAGATCTCCGGGCTGATCACGAGGTGGGTGTCTCCATCAGTTCGGCCAGATCGGCGACGACGACGTCGGCGCCGTGTTCGCGGAGCGCCTCGCCCTGGTGATGCCGGTCGATGCCGATCACCAGCCCGAAGCCGCCGGCGCGGCCGGCTTCGACCCCGGCGAGCGCGTCCTCGTAGACCACTGCGGCCTCCGGCGGGGTGTCCAGCAGTTGGGCCGCGCGCAGGAAGGAATCCGGCGCCGGTTTACCGGGGATGCCCTCCTCGCGCATGGTCACCCCGTCGACGCGGACGTCGACGTAGCGCGCCAACCCGGTCAGATCCAATACCTCCCGGGTGTTGGCGCTCGACGAGACCACCGCTATCGCTTTCCCGGCCTCCCGCACCGCCTGCAGGTAGCGTTCGGATCCCTCGAACACCGTCACCCCGTCGGTGTGCATGGTCTTCTCGAACAGTGCGTTCTTGCGGTTGCCCAGCCCATAGACGGTCTCGGTGTCGGCACTGTCGGACAGCTGACCGTCGGGCAGGGTGATGCCGCGGCTGGCCAGGAAGCTGCGTACCCCGTCTTCGCGTTTGCGGCCGTCGATGTACTGGCGGTAGTCCGCCACCGGATCGAAGGGGGTGTACCCGTCACCGTAGCGCCGGTGCAGGAAGTCGTCGAACATGGCCGTCCACGCCTTGTTGTGCACACTGGCGGTGTCGGTGAGCACACCGTCGAGATCGAACAGACACGCGTGTATGTGCTCTGGGAGTCCCGCCATAGCTACATCCTTACCCAATCGGGGCTCCGACCATGTGTCCCGCCGCCCGACTAGACTGGCGCGGTGGCAGATCACACCTCCCCACGCCCTGTGCTGGTCATCGACTTCGGCGCGCAGTACGCGCAGCTGATCGCGCGTCGCGTCCGCGAGGCGCGGGTGTTCTCCGAGGTGGTCCCGCACACCGCCACGGTCGAGGAGATCAAGACCAAGGATCCGCAGGCCATCGTCTTGTCGGGTGGACCGGCCAGCGTGTACGCCGAGGGCGCGCCGCAACTCGATCCCGCGGTGTTCGATCTCGATGTGCCGGTGTTCGGCATCTGTTACGGCTTCCAGGCCATGGCGCAGGCGCTCGGCGGCACGGTGGCCCACACCGGCACCAGTGAATACGGCCGCACCGATCTCAAAGTTGTTGGCGGTGAACTGCATTCGGGTCTGCCCGAGAGTCAGCCGGTGTGGATGAGCCACGGTGACGCGGTGACCGAGGCGCCGGAGGGCTTCGATGTGGTGGCCAGGAGTTCCGGTGCGCCGGTGGCCGCGTTCGAGAACCGGGCACGCAGGCTGGCCGGGGTGCAGTACCACCCCGAGGTGATGCACTCCCCGCACGGCCAGCAGGTGCTCAGCCGGTTCCTGCATGAGTTCGCCGGCATCGGTGCCAAGTGGACCGCGGCCAACATCGCCGAGACGCTGATCGAGCAGGTGCGCGCCCAGGTCGGCGACGGCCGGGCCATTTGCGGGCTGTCCGGCGGAGTGGATTCAGCGGTGGCCGCCGCGCTGGTGCAGCGTGCCATCGGCGATCGCCTGACCTGTGTTTTTGTCGACCACGGTCTGTTGCGCGCCGGGGAGCGTGATCAGGTGCAGCGCGATTTCGTGGCGTCTACCGGTGCCAAGCTGGTGACCGTCGATGCCGAGGCCACTTTCTTGGAGAAGCTCTCCGGGGTCACCAACCCCGAGGGCAAGCGCAAGATCATCGGCCGCGAGTTCATCCGGGCCTTCGAGGGCGCGGTCCGCGGGATTGTCGAGGACGGCGGCGACGAGGTCGACTTCCTGGTGCAGGGGACGCTGTACCCCGACGTGGTGGAGTCCGGCGGCGGCGCGGGCACCGCGAACATCAAGAGCCACCACAATGTCGGCGGCCTGCCCGACGACCTGAAGTTCAAGTTGGTCGAGCCGCTGCGGCTGCTGTTCAAGGACGAGGTCCGTGCGGTGGGTCGCGAACTCGGACTGCCTGAGGAAATCGTTGGGCGCCAACCCTTCCCAGGGCCGGGTCTCGGTATCCGCATTGTCGGCGAGGTCACCGCGGCGCGGCTGGACACCTTGCGGCGGGCCGACGCCATCGCCCGCGAGGAGCTGACGTTGGCGGGGCAGGACGCCCAGATCTGGCAGTGCCCGGTGGTGCTGCTGGCCGATGTCCGCTCGGTGGGTGTGCAGGGCGACGGGCGCACCTACGGTCACCCGATCGTGCTGCGCCCGGTGTCCAGCGAGGATGCCATGACCGCGGACTGGACGCGGGTTCCCTACGAAGTGCTGGAACGGATCTCGACCCGCATCACCAACGAAGTACCCGAGGTCAACCGCGTGGTGCTCGACATCACGAGCAAGCCGCCCGGCACCATCGAGTGGGAGTAGCCAGTTCACTCCGGCGGAGTCTTCTCGACGAACTCCGAGAGCAGCTGACTGACCAGCGATTCGATGGTGGTCTCGATGGAGTGCGCCAGGGTGGCGGTCACCGAGGCCACCGCCTGGGTGCGGAACCGCACCAGCATGGTGATCAACTCGGCCACTTCGGTCTCATCGGGCAGTGATTCGCCGGGTTTGATCTTGTCCAGGACATGCTCGGCTCCGGCCTGTACCAGGATCCGGCTGATCTCGCAGATGTGTGGCAGCACCTGCTCGTGGATGTCGATCAGCCGGTCGAAAGTGATTCCGTATCCGCGGATCTCGTTGAACGCATCGATCAGGGCGGGCCGCACCACGGTGACGTCATCGCCGTTGTCCCGGATCAGGCCCGCACTGATCAGCCGGTCGAAGGCCCCGTCGTCGTCGACCAGTTGCCGGGCCTGCGCCCGCGAGACGGTCTTGGGTTTCTCCGCCGCCCAGGTCCCCACGATCGCCGACTCCAGACCCAGCACCGCACCTAGATCCTTGCCCTGTTCCCAGGCGCTGAGCATCTCGTCGACGTGGGCCAGGTTGTAGCCCCGGTCCAGCATCGAGGTGATCAGCCGCAGCCGGGTCAGGTGGGTGTCGTTGTACAGCGCGATGCGGCCCACCCGCAGCGGCGGGTGCAGCAGCCCGCGGTCGCGGTACACCCGGACATTGCGGGTGGCGGTGTTGGCCAGCCGGGCCAGTTCCTCGATCCGGTACTCACCCGAGCCCGCGGTGTCGCCGTGCGGAGCCCGCACCACCGCGTCGAAAAGTTGAGACACCGCGTTCTCGACGACCTCGCGTGACTGCCTGCCCAAACGCCGGGGCGCCCGACGCAGGCTGTGCAGGATGGCGCCGACGGGACCGCTGGGTGGTTTGGTGGACATCTCAGGCGGAAGAGTGCGCTAGGACGCGCACGGACGCCGTCCTGCTCACCGCGGTGTAGTCGCTTCGCCGGAATTCGTGCATCTGTCGAAGATACTGGGTGGCGAAGCCCGGGTACATCGACGCGTTGAAACCGTCGGCTGTCAGGTACCAGCTGCTGCAGCCCGACATCCAAGTTGTCCTGGTCAGGCGCTTCTGCAGTGCGGCGTTGTAGCGCTGCTGAACCTCCTTGCGGACATCGAGGTAGGCCAGGTCGTCACCGAGAATGGTGGTGATGCCCGACATGGCGTAGTCGAGTTGGCCCTCGACGTACACCAGCAGAGAGTTGTGGCCCGGCCCGGAATTGGGGCCGGTCATGATGAACAGGTTGGGATAACCGTGAGTGTTCACACTCTTGTATGCCTGTGCGCCGCCTGACCATTCGTCAGCCAGCAGCCGCCCTCCGAGTCCCCGGACCGGGAACGGGGGGCCGGTGAGGTGCACGTCGTATCCGGTGGCGAAGACAATGCAGTCCAGGTGGTGCTCCACTCCGTCGCTGGTGCGGATACCCACCGGGCTCATGGTGGCGATGGGCCAGTCGATGAGTTTGCAGTTGTCTTTCTGCAACGCGGGGTAGTAGTCGCTGGACATCAGCATCCGCTTGCATCCGGGGCGGAAGTCAGGGGTCAGCTGGCGGCGCAGCCACGGGTCCTTGACGGTCGCGCGCAGGTGGAGCTTGCCCAGCCGCGCCACCAGCGACGTCAGCGGAGTGTCCCAGACCAGCGCGGTAGCGCTGACCTCGTGACCCCAGTACAGCGCTTGACGTGCAAGTCGTTGGGCGGCAGGAACTCTGGTGAACAGCTGCCGGGCCAGGGGCGGGGTGTCGATGTCGAGGCGGGGCAGCACCCAGCCCGGGGTGCGCTGGAACACCTTGACGAACCCGGCCTGTTTGACCAGTTCGGGCACGATCTGAACAGCGCTGGCGCCGGTGCCGACGACGGCGACACGCTTGCCGGTGAAGTCGTAGTCGTGATCCCAGTTCGCGCTGTGGATCACGGTGCCCTGATAGGTGTCACGGCCGCGGATGTCGGGCAGTTTGTGATCGGGCAGCGGGCCGGCGGCCAGGATGACGGTTCGGGCGCGGAAGATGTTGCGACGCTGTGTGTGTGCGGTCCAGGTGCCGGAGGCGTCATCGAAGGACAGTCCGGTGAGTTCGGTGCCGAACCGGATGTGATCGGTGAGCCGATGGGTCGCCACCATGTCCTCGATGTGGGTGCGGATCTCGTCGGCGGGGGAGTAGGAGCGTGACCAGTTCGGGTTGGGTGCGAACGAGAACGAGTACAACAGCGACGGGATGTCACAGGCAGCGCCGGGGTAGGTGTTGTCGCGCCAGGTGCCGCCCACCCGGTCGCTTCGCTCCAGGATCACGAAGTCATCGACGCCGGCCTGACGGAGTTTGATGGCCGCGCCGATACCGGTGAATCCAGCGCCGACGATCAGGGTGTCGTGAATCGGGGTGCGTGCCACGGTCATGCCGCCGGTTCGTGGGTGAGTTCTTTGAACCAGCTGGGAATGGGACGCAGCAGGGGCCGTGGATACCGGTCGGACAGCCACACCATGGAATTGGCCAGCAAGTGGTAGGGGTTGCGCGGGTTCACCACGGCGCGCGAGTGCAGTTTGAGGATCTGATAGGTCGGCACCCGCCAGGTGTGTTCCCCACGCTCGCCGAGTTTCTTGAACCGTTTGACGGCGTTGTAGAGCATATCCGGCTCCATGCCCATGCCGATGATCTCGTTGCGGATCCGGTTGAGCAGCGGCACATACATCAGCGCCCCGATGATCAGGCTGGGGGTGGCCACGGTGCCGACGAACTCGATGGCGAGCTTGCGCGCGTCCGCGAAGCCGATCATGTTCAGCACCTCGAAATCGACGGCGATGTGCCGGGATTCGTCGTTGTTGATCTTCTCGAACACCTGATGGCACACCGGATCGTCCACTTCGTCGAGGAGGAACTTCAACAGCGCGCCGTCCAGGGCCACCTCCAGCATCGGGATGACGGTGCCCAGTATGGACAGTGACATCCCGTCGGCGTAGCGGTCCAGCCATTCGATGGCCAGTCGGATGTTCACGTTCGGCTCGGGCATCTCGCCGTCGTCGAGCATGCCCCAGCGTTTCATCAGTGCCAGTTCGGCATTGGCGTGCCGTTGCTCCTCGGCGTGGAAGTAGCGGTAGATCTCGGCGATGGTGGGGGTGGGCGCCTTCTTGGCCAGTGCGGCAAAGCCGCGCGCCCCGATGTTCTCGATCCAGCACAGATCGGCCATGAAGGCCTTGAGCTTGGGGCGCTGCTCGTCGGTGATCAGCTCGGCACCCGGTGCGTTCCAGTCGATGTCGGCCAGCGCCCACTGCCTGTCCTTGATCTTGGCGAGCATCATATCCATGTCCATGGGGACTCTCCTTACTGGTTGGCCAGACGTGCGGCCAGGCCGACGGCACGGGTGTAGGTGGCAGGGGCAAGACGTTTGACGTTCCATCCGATCCAGGCATCGGGTTGCGGCATGCAGTACAGGCCTCCGCGGTCATGGGTGTCCAGGCACATACGGGCCACCCGTGCTGCGCTGAACCCGGTCCAGCGCATCAGGCGATCGGCCAGTTGCGTCGAGTTGGGCGTGATGCGGCCGGCTGCGACGATGTTGGTCTTGACGAAGGTCGGACACAGTACCGTGACATCCACGCCGGTGCCGGACAATTCGGCGGCCATGGTCTCCGACAGTGAGAGCACCGCCGCCTTGCTGACGTTGTAGGCGGCCATGCCCGGTGCCGCGCCGAACGACGCGGCCGAGGCGACGTTGATGATCCCGCGGGGGCCGCCTGCGTCACGCAGGATGGGGGTGAACACATGGCATCCGTGGATGGGGCCCCACAGGTTCACCCCGAGCGTCCACTGCCAGTCTTCGATCGGGATGTCTCCCACGGGTTGGCCGCCTGCTCCGACGCCGGCATTGTTGATCATCAGGGTGGGCGCGCCGCCGAACCAGGACTGCGCTTGGGTGGCGAGGTGGTGCACGTCGTCCAGTTCGGTGACATCACAGCGGATTGCCCGGGCCGAGCCGCCCTGGTCGCAGATGGCCTGGGTGGTGTGCTGTGCGGCCACTTCGTCGATGTCGCTGCAGATAACCCGGTTTCCACGGTTGGCGAGTTCGATGGCGAAGGCGGCACCGATGCCGCTCCCGGCTCCGGTCACCACGGCGTCACCGTCTCGGCTGCGCCGAGAGGAGAACATGGACATCACCCCGCAATGCTGTCGACGGTGTTGTGGGCCAAGGCGTCTCGGATGAAGCTCGCGACCTCCTGCATGGCGGGTCTGGCCTCGGGCGTCAGACGGGGCAGCGCTTGGAAGACGTGCACCTGGTCGGGCCAAACCTGCAGTCGGCAGTCACCGCTCCAGTTCTGCGCCAGGTGGTGGGCGTCGGCGGCCAGCATCTCGGTGCCACCTGCTTGGATCAGCAGGGGTGGCAGGTCGGCGCGGCCGGTCAGATCGTGACACAGGCGAGGATGTGTGGAATCCATTCCCTGCCAATACATCGCCACCAGGCGCGCGGCATCGGCAGAGCGGATCGCCGGGTCGGGCCTCAGCCGTTCCCGGGTGCGGGCCCGGGCGAAGGTCAGGTCGACCAGCGGGGAGAACAACACCAAGGCTGTGGGGTGGGCGGCGCCGTGGTGCAGCACGAGATCCACTGCCAGGTGCCCTCCTGCTGAATCGCCGGCGACGACTATGTGATTCGCGCCGCGGACGGTGCGCAGCCAGTCCCAGCCGGCGTGGATGTCGTCGGCGGCCGCCGGGAACGGGTGCTGTGGCGCCAGTCGGTAGTCGGGGCAGAACACCGGCAGGCCGGTCAGTCTCGACAGCCAGCCGGCCAGGCGTCGGTGGGTGTGTGCCGAGCACACCGCGTAGCCGCTGCCGTGCAGGTAGTAGATGACTGACTCGGTGTCGGATGCCGTGGTGGTGATCCAGTCTCCGAGCACGCGGCGGCCGTCGGGCAGGGTGTCGTCGATGTGGTCGATGGTGACGCCGGACAGGCTGGGGCCGAAGGTCTCCATGACGCTTGCCACGATGCGCCGCGACACCCACAGGCCCCAGGCCTTGTCGGGCGGAAGGACGGCGCTGATCTGACGCAGAGTCAGTGCGCTGACGCGGGCTGCGACTCGGGATCGGACAGATCCACGACCGGGAATCGGGTCCATCGCACCTCCATTGGTAGGTGCGACGAATGCAACAGCAAATAGTGACATTTGTCAATGACACCATTGGTCAACGTACATGTCGAACCTCATGTGTCACGTCCGTGCTCAGCTGCCCCAGACGGCTTGATTCTGTCGGAGGCTGGGTGTTTACTCACTGCATCGAACATATGTTCGAACATCGATGATGCCGGTCCGGCTGGGAGGTGAGTGGTGACAGCTGCGATCTCGCCTGATCAAGCTGGTTCTGGGCGTGCTGAGCTGCTCAAACAGCTTCGCAGTCAGATGGCCGACGTCTCGGGGAAGGTGGGTGCCGGCCGGCGTGGTCAGCCTACCGTTGTGGCGCCTGCTGTTGCCGAAACAGATCCAGATAGTTTGCTGCCGGTGCCCGATTCGCTGCGTGCGCTGCTACCCGCGGGGTTGCCAAGAGGGGTGGTAGCGGTGTTGGGCGGGGCCCGGTCGCTACCGCTGAGCATGGCCGCGGCGGTCACCGCGGGCGGTGGGCACGTGGCGATCGTCGGCCAGCCCGACGCCGGTCTGTTGGCAGCGGTCGAGATGGGCGCGGATCTCAGTCGGCTGGCGGTCATCCCGGATCCGGGCACCGATCCGGTGGAGGTGGCCGCGGTGTTGATGGACGGGATGGATCTGGTGGTGCTCGGTCTGAAGGGCAGATCGGTGCCACCCACCCGGGCGCGGGCGGTGACGGCTCGTGCTCAGCATCGCGGGTGCACCCTGCTGGCCACCGGCGGGGACTGGCCGGGGGCGTCGCTGCGACTGGAGGCCCGGGTACGGGGCTACGACATGACGGTCGGCGGGGTACCGGGGTGCGGTCGGATCGGCCGGGTCCAGGTGGCCTTGCGGGGCACCGGGCGCGGAGCGCGCTCCCGATCGCTGGCGGGCTGAGATGGCACGGTCTGCCTCCAGGGTGCTGGCCATCTGGTGCATGGATTGGCCCGCGGTGGCTGCGGCGTTGTCGGCGGAGTTACCTGCCACCGCACCCGTGGCGGTCACTTTGGCCAACCGGGTGGTCGCTTGCTCGGCGGCGGCGCGAGAGCTTGGGGTCAAGCGTGCCCTGCGCAGGCGGGAGGCGCAGGCGCGTTGCCCGGATCTGTATGTGGTGACCGCGGATTCGGCGCGTGATGCCCGCTACTTCGAGGAGATCACGGCCGCGGTGGACGCGCTGGTTCCGCGGGCGGAGGTGCTACGGCCGGGTCTGCTGGTGCTGGCGGTGCGCGGGGCGGCGCGGTTCTTCGGCTCGGAGGAGGCTGCCGCCGAGCGGCTCATCGACGCGGTGGCCTCCGGCGGCGCTGAATGTCAGATCGGCATCGCAGATCAGCTGCCCACCGCGGTGTTCGCCGCCAGGGCCGGGCGCATCGTGGTGCCCGGTGGTGATGCGGCCTTCCTTTCGGGGTTGTCCATCAGACAGCTGTCCGCCGAACCCAGCCTCAGCTCGCCCGGCCGCGCTGATCTGGCGGACTTGTTGTGGCGCATGGGTATCCGCAAACTCGGGCAGTTTGCTGAGCTGTCTCGCAGTGACGTCGCATCGAGGTTCGGGGCCGATGCGGTGTTGGCGCACCGACTGGCCCGTGCCGAACCGATGCGGGGGCCGTCCGGGCGCGAGCCGCCGGCGGACCTGGCCGCCGTGATGAACTGTGATCCGCCCATCGACCGGGTAGATGCCGCAGCCTTCGCGGGCCGGTCGCTGGCCAGTGCTCTGCATCGCAGCCTGGAGGCGGCGGGGGTGGGCTGCACCCGGCTGGGCATCCACGCCGTGACGGCCAAAGGCGAAGAGCTGGAACGGGTATGGCGATGTGCCGAACCCCTCACCGAGGATGCCACCGCAGACCGCATCCGCTGGCAGCTCGACGGCTGGCTGAACCGGCGCAATCCCGGTCACCGGCCCAGTGCGCCCATCGTCACGTTGCGGTTGGAGCCGGTGGAGGTGGTCTCGGCCGGGGCGTTGCAACTGCCGCTGTGGGGTGGTCTCGGTGACGAGGACCGGTTGCGGGCTCGCCGGGCGTTGGTCCGGGTGCAGGGTCTGCTGGGGCCCGAGGCGGTGCAAATCCCGGTGCTCAGTGGTGGCCGTGGCCCGGTTGACCGGATCACGTTGACGCCGCTGGGAGATGAGCTGGTGCCCCGGTCGGACCCGGCGCAGCCCTGGCCGGGACAGCTGCCGGAACCGTCGCCCGCGGTGGTCCTCGACGAGCCGGTGGAGTTGTTCGACGCTCAGGGCAAGCCGGTGCGGGTCACCGGTCGCGGGTTGTTCAGTGCTGATCCGGCCAGACTGGATTCGCCTGCGGCGAAAGGGGTTCGAGGGGGATCGTTCCGCGGTGACCTGCAGTGGTGGGCGGGGCCGTGGACGGTCGACGAGCGGTGGTGGGATCCGCAGGCACCGTCGGCGGGTCACACTGCGCGCGTTCAAGTCTTGCTGGAAGGTGACGCCCGGGCTGTCGACTGCGCCCGGGCGTTGCTGCTGTGTTACCGCCGCAGGCGCTGGTATGTGGAAGGGATCTACGAATAGAAGTTGGAGACAATTTAATTGTGCACAATGTAGTTGTGCTACGCTCGTCGGCATGGCGACACTGAGGCTCGACGATCACCTGTGTTTCGCGCTGTACGCCGCGTCACGCGCGGTGGCCGCCGCGTACCGGCCGCTACTGACCGAGTTCGGTATCACCTATCCGCAGTACCTGGTACTCATCGTGCTGCGCGATGACGGAGCCATGAGTGTCCGTGAGCTGGGGGAGCGGCTGCAGCTCGATTCGGGCACCCTCTCGCCGCTGTTGAAGCGGATGGAGACGGCCGGACTGCTGGTGCGGCAGCGCTCCGAACTCGACGAGCGTTCGGTGCACGTCGACCTCACCCGGGCCGGTCGCCAACTCGAGGTCAAGGTGCGGTGCGTGCCGGAGCGGCTCGCCGAGTTGGTCGGTGACTCCGGTTGGACCGAGGCCGACATCGTCAAACTCCGCGATGACGTCAACCGGCTCACCGCGCTGGTGCGCCAAGACGAAGAACCCGACAAGTAACTCAATCGAAAGGGAACACCAGCATGAAGACGCTCTACACCGCTGAAGCTCTTGCCACCGGCGACGGGCGTGACGGTCACGCCGCCACCTCCGACGGCAAAGTCGAACTGGACTTGTCCATCCCGAAAGAGATGGGCGGCAGCGGAACCGGTACCAATCCCGAGCAACTGTTCGCCATCGGTTACGCGGCCTGCTATCACTCCGCGCTGCGACTGGTGGCCCGTGAGGCCAAAGCCGATGTCAGCGATTCCGCCGTCGGGGCCAAAGTGAAGCTCGGCGCTCTCGACGGCGGCGGCTTCGGTCTGGCCGTCGAACTGGAGATCACGCTGCCGCATGTCGACCACGACACCGCGACCGAGCTGGCGAACAAGGCGCACCAGGTGTGCCCCTACTCGAACGCCACGCGCGGCAACATCGAGGTGACTTTGACGGTTACCGACGACTGATCACACCGGCTCCGCTTACACCAGCCCGCGTGCGTAGCGGCCCACCCGGTCGATGAATCGCTCGAAGAACACCGCCGGGTCCACGTCCACCCCGATCAGGGCGTTGTGCTCGCGGCCCCAGATGCCGCTCCAGTCGGCCACTGTCATCCCGCGGGTCAGTGTGCCCACCAACTCCACGTCCACCGTCGTGGCCACGGTGCGCACCAGGCTCGGATCCAGTGCCACCGCGGCGGCCAGCGGATCGTGCACATGAGCCAGGTAGCCCTCGCCCTGGTCGTAGTGGAACTCGAAGTAGAACCGCAGGGCATCCTCGAGCACGCGAATCAAGGGGTTGGCCGCCGCCGAGCGGGTGCCGCGTGAGTCCAACACACTCATCGTCACAGTGGCCGACTCGGCGGCCGCCGCCAACCGGGCAACACCGGTCGGGGTCATGGCGACACGCTCGGTCAGGTTGAGCCCCAACACGATCGGGAGATGCGCAGGGGTGTCCAACCCCCATGCGGCGCCCCATCCGCTGAACACCTCGGCCGCGGCCTCGGGGTCGACGTTGATGTTCCACTCCGACACCGGGGTGGTGTTGCCCTTGTACCCGAAGGCGCCACCCATGATGACCAGCCTGCGCAACAGGCGCGGCAGGGACGGTTCCTTGCGCATGGCCAGCGCCAGATTGGTCAGCGGGCCGCACGCCACCGCGACCAGCTCACCTGGATGCGCCTGCGCTGCCCGCACCCACGCGGTTGCCGCATCGTGCTCGGTGAGCCGGCGGTCGGTGGCGGGCAGTTCGGCATAACCGAGACCCAGCGGCCCGTGCGTGTCCTCCGCGGTGCGTAACGGGATCGCCAGTGGCTGCGGCGCACCAGCCGAGACCGGGATGTCCGCGGCATTACACAACTCGAGGAACCCCAGGTTGTTCTCGCACACCTGCTCCATCGGGACGTTTCCGCCCGTCGAGGCGACACCGACGATCTCGACACCGTCGCTGGCCAACAGGTACGCCAGCGCCATCGCATCGTCCACGCCGGTGTCGACGTCGACGAAAACCGGGGTGGTCCGCGCCGATTCCGCCGTCGTCATGCCGCAGACCCTACCGCCAGGCAGGGCGTGCAGCGGTGCACCAAACACCGCGAGCAGACAGATAATCGAGTGATTGCGGCGCGGATCACTCGACTTTGCGTCTGCTCGGCCTCACCAGTGGATGCCGGGCACCAAGCGGGCCACCCGTTTCGCCGGGCGCGGCACCAGTGAGCGGGACCGGGACCGCGGTCGCCCCTCGGAGACGGACAGCGGCGCCGCCGCCACACCGCGTGCGGCCGCGGAGTCCGGATACCCCAGATACAGCTGGTGCAGGATCCGTCGCGACAGCTTCGGCGCCAGATACCGGCCGGCGTCGCCGAGGGTGCCCAGCGGGGTGTCGATACGCACGGGTTTGTCGACCAGGCCGCGGACCACCATGGCCGCGGCATGCTCGGCGGTGATCGCGGGAATCGGGTTGAGCCGCTTGGACGGAGCGATCATCGGCGTGCGCACCAGTGGCATGTGGATGGTCGTGAACGTCACGTGGTCCGAGAGAGTCTCGGCAGCCACCACTTCGGCGAACGCGTCGAGGGCCGCTTTCGTCGGAACGTAGGCCGAGTACCGCGGTGAGCTGGCCTGTACGCCGGCGCTGGAGACGTTGACGACGTGGCCGAACTGCCGCGCCCGCCAGTGCGGCAGCAACGCCAGCACCATCCGCACGGCGCCGAAGTAGTTCACCGCCATCACCCGCTCGTAGTCGTGGAAGCGGTCGGTGGACGCGCCGACGGAGCGACGGATGGAACGGCCGGCATTGTTCACCAGGTAGTCGACGTGGCCGAAGCGGTCCAGGATCTCGGTGACGGTCTGCTGCACCGAGTCCGAGTCGGTGACGTCGCAGGTGAACGCATGCGCCTGACCGCCGTCGGTGCGGATCTCGGTGATCAGTTCATCGAGAGCCTCACCGTTGCGGGCCAGCGCGAACACCGTGGCGCCGCGGGCCGCCACGGCCACCGCGGAGGCGCGGCCGATGCCGCTGGACGCGCCGGTGATGATGACGTGCCGCCCGGCCAGCGGATCCTGGCCACGGTGCTGCGCCCAGAACGTCCACAGTGCCGGGGCATAGGAGCGCAAATCGGGGGCTTGGATTCCGGTACCGCGCAGCGCTTCTCGGGTGTGATCGGCGGTGAACTCCGAGGTCATGTCCGCGGCGGCGAAGATCTCGGCCGGGATCCCCAACTGTGTGACCGCCACGTTCCGCCACACCTTCCATCTACCGCGGGCGCCGACAAACGGTGCGGCAACGGCATCGGGCATGGCCACCGGAATCACCGGCAGGCCGGCGGCGGGGGCCAGGGCGCGGTAGAGGCCCCGCGGGCTCACCGATTTCGGGGCCGTCAGATGGAACGTCTGCCCCTCGTACCCGTCGGCGCGCATCAGAGCGACCATGGCGTCGGCCACGTAGTCGACCGGCACGATGTTCATCCGGCCCATGTCCGGCAGCGCCACCGGGGTGAACTTCGGCAGCGTCGCCAGCTTCGCCAGCAACCCGAAGAAGTAGTAGGGTCCGTCGATCTTGTCGATCTCCCCGGTCCGTGAGTCACCCACCACCACGCCGGGGCGGTAGATGCGGAACCGCAGTCCCGGCGTGGACCGCACCAGCTTCTCGGCCTCGAACTTGGTCTGGTGATACGGCGTCGGCAACTGCTGGGCCAGGTCGAAGTCGTCCTCGGAGAACACGCCGGCAAACGTCCCTGCCACGGCGATCGACGACACGTGGTGCAGCACCGCCCCCAGTCGCAGGCACAGGGCGATCACCGCGGCGGTGCCGTCGACATTGGTGGCGCGCTGCTGGTCAGCGGTGGCGGTGAGGTCGTAGATCGCCGCGCAGTGCACCACGTGGTCAACAGGGCCGATATCACCGAGTCCGCCGAGCTCACGCAGGTCAGCGACCAGCGGTGACACCCGCTCGTCGAAGCCCAGACGGTCGAGGCGGCCCAGCGATACCTCCCGGACCAGGACCTGCACGTCGGCATCAGAGTCGGTCTGCAGGATCCGGCGGATCACATTGCGGCCGATGAACCCGGTACCGCCGGTAACGACATAGCGCATGGGCTCATCGTGCACCGCTGGTCGAGTCCCGTCCAGTACCAGTTCCAGAGAGCCGGCGTCACGGTCTCGCGATGAGCGTCACGTCGACGTCACATGATGACACCAACCTGAGGCGGGCAATCCGCAGTGTCCACTGCGAAATCGCTTGGTGGACACCGCCGATTGCCCTACTTGTAGAGCTACGCTCGACCACCCGATCGAATGACTCTTTCGGCGCGGTGGCCCGTCTTCCGGGAACATCGTCGAGTCCGCCTAAGGTGGCCCCGGATATCCCGACTCGCGGTCACCACGGCGATTCGCTTCAACTGGGCAAACCTTCCCTCCGTGCCTCGTGGCCCTGGCGGGGCATTCCTGTCACGGTCAACCGTAGGGGAGAACTGCGGCGCCAATTCGACTGCAAGGCTGCGTATCAGACCAGTGGCACCATGCTGGCGGCGACACAGCAGGAACCGCATGCGTCGCGGACGCAACGTCACCACAACCAGATCATGGGCACCCGACACCGGGGTGCCCAAACGGCAAGGAGGCCGACAACGGCGGCCGGGATTCCGGGAAAGATCGCGCTTGTCACCGGCGCGGCGCGCGGGCAAGGGGGCGCGCATGCAATGCGGTTCGCCGAGGAGGGCGCAGACACCGTGATGATAGACATCTGCCGCGATGTCGGACCACGAAAAGCCGCCCGGATCGCCGAAATAGGCGCCCGCCGCGTCGGGTCCGCCGGTCGAGATCACGGCGCTCCCGCACAGGCGATGTCGGGAACAACCTGTGCTCGCGAGGGCTTCAACGTACCTGGCACCATCCCGGCGCGCATGGGTGGCGGGAGGCCTCGGTTGTCACATGGTCGAAAGCCCGTCCCAACTGACCAGCTGCCAGCCGGTCACCGGGTTGCCCTCGATCACCACCTGGCCGACATTGGGCAGCGGATGCGACATCAGCAGCTGACCATCGGAATTGGTGACGTTCATCTGCGTCCACATCATGATGGCTGCGCCGTGGGAGAAGGCGACGGCGTTCTTGTCGCCGCTGTCGTAGATGCGCTGCACCGCCGCGGTGAAATCGTCGTTGAACTCGTTGCCGTCGATCGCACCGGGAATCCGCGCATTCCGTTGCCCCTGCAGCCACTGCGAGGGCGCCAGAAAGTAGGTGGCCGCGGCGTCGGCTTCAGAGGTGCCCTCGAACCAGCCGGCGGGGATCTCCTGCAGACCCGGAAGCACATCCACCTGCTCACCGAGATCCTCGGCCAGAGGTGCCGCCGTCTGCTGCGTGCGGACCATCGACGAGGCGTAGATCCCGTCGAAGTCCTTGCTGCGCAGCTCCTCTGCCACCTGCTGAGCCTGCCGTTCACCGTCGGCGGTGATACCGGGCCCCGGTACCGACGTGTCGATCAGCCCGGACGCGTTGGCCTGCGACTGGGCGTGCCTGACGAAGGTCAGGGTGATCGACTCCGGCGGCGCCGGCTCGGACCCGCAGGCACTGAGGACAACCATCAGCACCAAAGCCGGTGCGACCAACCTGGGCATCTAGCGCCGCCTTCCCAGAACGCCTTCCCGGGTCACGGTACAGACGAGTTCGCCGCCGCGGTTGTAGATCAGCCCAGATCCCACTCCCGCCCGCCGGTCGGGGAAGTCGCCGGGCCGACGAGGCCATGATTTGCCACGACTTGCCGATGCCCACCTGCACCGGGTGGTTAAGGTCGAGGGGAGAGCGGGCCGGGCCCAGAACAAGAGGAGTTCCATGACGATCGACCCGACAGCCATCGGCGCCAAGGCTGACCCCTACACCTTCGAATGGACCGATCGCGACACCATGCTCTACGCCCTCGGTGTGGGCTGCGGCACCACTGACCTGGCCTTCACCACCGACAACAGCCACGACATCACCCAGCAGGTGCTGCCCACCTACGCGGTGATTGCCTGCATCGGCTTCCCGGCCATCGGCAAGATCGGCGAATTCAACTTCGGGATGCTCTTGCACGGCTCTCAGCAGATCCACCTGGCCAAGCCGCTTCCGGCGGCCGGCAAGCTGGTGGTGGAATCCGAGGTCGCAGACCTGCAGGACAAGGGTGAAGGCAAGAACGCCATCGTCATGCTGCGGGCCCGGGGTACCGACCCCAAGACCGACGAGGTGGTGGTGGAGACTCTGGCCACGTTCGTCATCCGCGGGGCAGGCGGTTTCGGCGGTGAGCCCGGCAGCCGTCCAGCAGCTCCGGAAGTGCCCGCGCGTGAAGCGGATTCGCGCACTGCCATGCGCACCCGGGAGGATCAGGCGCTGATCTACCGGCTCTCAGGTGACCGCAATCCGCTGCACAGCGACCCGTGGTTCGCCCAGAATCTGGCCGGGTTCCCCAAGCCGATCCTGCACGGGCTGTGCACCTACGGGTTCGCCGGACGCGCACTGGTCGCCGATCTCGGTGGTGGGGACGCCGCACGCGTCACCGACATGTCGGCTCGGTTCACCTCGCCGGTGTTCCCGGGGGAGACACTCACGACATCGATCTGGCGCACCGGTCCTGGGCAGGCGGTGTTCACCACTGAAGCAGCTGCCCCCGACGGCTCCGGTGCCCGGTTGGTACTCGAAGACGGAGTCGCCAGCTTCGAGGCGTGAATCCCGTCATCGAAGACACCCTCATCCGGCAGGATGATCCGCATGAGGCTCATCGTCGGTTACCTGGCCACTCCCAGCGGGGATGACGGCCTGGCGTTGGGGGTGCGGCTGGCCCGCACTCTCGGCGCCGCGCTGGACCTGTGCATGGTGGTGCCGCCGGACCGCGGATATGACCAGTTCCTGGCCGAGCAGGCGCAACAGTGGCTGGACGCCGCGGCGGCCACGGTGCCCGATGACGTGGAGGTCGCCACCCACGTCAGCTTCGGAGAATCCTTCGCCGAGGGGCTGATCGAGGAGTCGGCGCGCCTCGGTGCCGAGGCGATCGTCGTCGGCGCCGCCGGCGACGGTCTGATTGGTCGCTATTCGATCGGGTCGGTCACCGGTGAGTTGCTGCACTCGGCCCCGGTGCCGTTGGCGTTGGCCCCGCGAGGCACCCGGCATTCGAAGATCGAGAAGGTCAGGGAGGTCACCTGCGCGCTCGGTCGCCGCCAGGGTGCGGATCTACTGCTGAGTACCGCGGTCCGGGCCAGTGCGGCAGCAGGCACCCCGTTGCGGCTGGTGTCGCTGGTGGCGCTGGATCCGGTGTTCGGCTCGTTACGTGCTGATCCGGTCTCGGTGCGCGAACGGGCGATCGCCCATGCCCGCCAGACCCTCGATGCCGCCAAAGCTGAACTGCCCGAAGGGTTTCCGGTGGAGTCCACCATCGTCGAAGGGCCGTCGGTGGAAGCGGCGGTGAACAAACTCGACTGGCGTGACGGAGACCTGATCATGGTGGGATCCAGCAGGCTCGGCGCACCGAAGCGGCTGTTCCTCGGGTCCATGGCGGCCAAGATGCTGCGAGTGCTCGAGGTGCCTATGGTCGTCGTACCCCGCGAACAATTCGGAGAGGAGGATCTGCCATGACCGACCAGGACACCGTAGTTTCGTCCAAAGGACTGGCCACCGGCAAAGTCGGCACGTTCTCCGGTGCCATCCTGGGCATCTCGTCCGTGGCGCCGGGATACACGCTGACCGCCAGCATCGGCCTGATCGTTGCCGCGGTGGGACTTAAAATGCCCGCCATCTTCATCGCCGGCTTCATCCCGATGTTCCTCACCGCATACGCCTACCGTGAGCTGAACTCCCGCACTCCGGACTGCGGAGCGTCATTCACGTGGTCCACCAAGGCATTCGGGCCATACGTCGGCTGGATGTGTGGATGGGGCATGGTGATCGCGACCATCATCGTGCTGTCCAACCTGGCCGCCATCGCCGTCGAGTTCTTCTATCTGTTCATCGCTGAACTGGTGGACCAACCATCCATCGCCGATCTGGCCTACAACACGGCAGTCAACATCATCAGCACACTGGCCTTCCTGGGCCTGGCGACCTTCATCGCCAGCCGGGGTATCACCACCAGTGAGCGTGTGCAGTACGTACTGGTGGGTTTTCAGATGGTGGTGCTGGTCACCTTCGCCGTGGTGGCTATCGCCCATGTCGGCGCCGGTGATGCGCCCGCCGGGCTGAGTTTCGACCTGGACTGGTTCAACCCGTTCACCGGTTTGGCCATGGGCGCCTTCGTCATCGGCGTCACCGGGTCGATCTTCGCGTTCTGGGGCTGGGACACCTGCCTGACACTGGGGGAGGAGTCCAAGGATCCGACCAAGGTGCCCGGTAGGGCCGGATTACTCTGTGTTGTCTCGATTCTCATCACCTACCTGTTGGTCGCGGTCGCGGTGATGATGTACGCGGGCATCGGTACCGACGGCCTCGGTCTGGGCAACGAGGACAACAGCGCCAATGTCTTCGGTGCGTTGGCGGACCCGGTACTGGGTGACACCGGAGGCCTGGTGCTGTACCTCGCGGTGTTCGCCTCCTCGGTGGCCAGCCTGCAGACCACCTTCCTGCCCGCCGCCCGGGCAATGCTGGCGATGGGGGCCTACGGCGCCTTCCCGAAGAAGTTCTCCGAGGTGAGCCCGCGGTTTCTCACGCCGTCTTTCAGCACCGCCGTGGCAGGCCTGATCACGGGCGTCTTCTACACCGCGGTGAGCCTGCTGTCGGAGTCGGTGCTGTTGGACACCATTGCCGCACTGGGCATCATGATCTGCTGGTACTACGGCATCACGGCGTTTGCCTGTGTCTGGTACTTCCGTGGCGAACTGTTCTCCAGCGCGCACAACATCGTGTTCAAGTTCCTGTTCCCACTGCTGGGTGGGTTGATCCTGGCGGCGGTGTTCGTCATCTCCGTCAAGGAGAGCATGAACCCGGACAACGGCAGCGGCGCATCCATCGGCGGTATCGGGTTGGTGTTCTTCCTCGGCTTCGGGTTACTGCTGATCGGCGCAATCCTGATGCTGGTCATGCGCTCCCGCAGCCCCGCCTTCTTTCGTGGTGAGACCATCAGTGCCGACTGAGTTGCAGTACTGGACGATCACTGTGTGGCCGAGCAGGGTGTGTGCATTCCGGGACGCAGTTAATCGGTTGGGTTACACCGGAAGGTATGGCACTGTGGGCTGAATGAGCCAGTGGTCAGTGCGGTCGGCCACCGAGGACGACCGTATGTCGATGTTGCGTTTGGACGCAACCAGTTTCGGTGTCCATACACCACCAGAGAGTCAGCCGCCGTGGAAGGTGATGGCAGCTGACGAGGGCTCGGTGGTGGTTACCGACGGTGACGACGTCATCGGCACGGCCCTCTACCTGGATCTGGAGATGACGGTGCCCGGCGGTGCCCGGTTGCCGGTCGCCGGCGTATCTGCGGTAGCGGTGGCGCCCACGCACCGGCGCCGTGGCGTGCTGCGAGCGCTCTACACCGAACTGCACCAACGGATCGCCGACGCCGGTTATCCGATTGCCGGGCTCACGGCCAGTGAAGGCGGTATCTACGGCCGCTTCGAGTACGGCCCGGCCACCGTGGAACGCAGCCTGTCGGTGCAGCGGCGCTTTGCGGTGTTCCACGACGACGCCCCCGATGTCGGCGGCGTCCGCCTGATCGCCGCCGGTGAGCACCGCGACCAGATGATGGAGATCTACGAGCGCTGGCGCCTGCGTACTCCTGGCGGGTTGGCCTGCCCACCGGCGCTCTGGGATGACCTGCTGGCCGACCGGGAAGCCGACCGCAACGGGGGCAGTGCCTGGTACGCGCTGCTGCATCCGGACGGTTGTGCGCTGTACCGGGTGCATCGCGGCGACTCGATGGAGGTGCGCGTGGAGGCGATGACGGCCGTGACACCGCAGGCGCACGCCGCGCTCTGGCGGACCCTGCTGGGTCTGGACCTGATGGAGAAGGTCCACATCGACACCCATCCGGCCGATCCGCTGCCGTACCTGCTGGTGGACTCACGCCAAGTGAGGACCACCGCACAGGTCGATGCCCTCTGGCTGCGGATCATGGACATTCCGGCCGCACTGCAGGCCCGCACGTATCTGGCCGACGTGCACGTGGTGATCGATGTCGTGGACCGGTTCCGCCGCGACGGTGGCCGGTTCGCTGTCGACATCACCGGTGGGCACGCCCAGTGTGTGCCCACCGACGCGCCGTTCGATCTGCAGATGAATCTGGATGTCCTCGGCAGTATCTACCTGGGCACACATACTGTGCGGGAGCTTGCTGCCGCCAACCGGATTCGCTGCGCCACCGCGGAACTGCTGATGCCGACGGACTTGGCGTTCGGCAGTGCAGTGCCGGCCGAACTCGGGTTCCATTTCTGAGGCTCGCGGCCTCGGCCTTCGGCGGTGCTCTACCGCTGCGCCCGCAGGATGTCCTGAAGTTCGCGTCGTGGGGTCAGTTCGGTGGGCAGGTCGAGCTCGGCAGCCCGGCCCACCCGGATCAGCACCTGTGGAACGCCGGCACGTCCGATCAGCTCGGCCACCACCGACCGGGCGGCAGGCAGTTCGGTCACATGGGTCACCGTGCAGGTCGCCAACCCGGCTGCGGTGCATTCCAGCAAAACAGTCGACAGGGCCTGTCCGCAGGCCAGTGCGTCGGCACGGGTGTCCTCGGGCGTCGACAACACCAGGACCACTGCCTCGTCGCTGTCCACATGGCTACGCGGCGGGTGGGCGCTGGCCGGGAAGTTGCGGTTGGCCGGCACCCGGTCATTGTCGGTGACGCCGTTGAGCAAGTCCGGTGGAATTCCTTGATCCAGCTCGAAAGGTGCCGTCCACCAGTCCAGTTCGGTTTGATAGCCGGCGTCTTGTCGCCGCGTGGCCTCGGTGAGTGCCGATGCCTCGAGCAGTTGGGGCAGCAGGATCTCCGGTAGAACGCTCAGCCGTACGGCGTCGGGATCCAGCAGGTGTTCGAGCACGGGGATCAGCACGTTCAGCCCGTCCGGTGCCCGGAATGGGAGCCGGTCGGTGCGGCGGTGCAAGATCGCCGCGGCCCGGGCCCTGGTGGCCGCGGACACGAACTCGGCCGGCCAGAATTCCACCGACGCCAGGTGCTCGGGGCGGTTGGGATCCGGGAACCTCTCGACGAATGTCTGCCACCCGGACGCAGCGGCCGCCACCTGCAGATGATCCAGTGCCGCACCACAACTGATCAATGCTTCACGCCCGCCGCGGTCGGTGTTGCGGACGATGCGGCTGCGGTCGAGATACAACCGCAACCGGTTGCCGTCCACCACCCACTGCCAGGGCTGACTGTTGTGCAGTGACGGTGCCCGGCCCGCGAGTTCGACGGTCTTTTTGATCAGTTCGATGTTCACCGTCGTAGCGCTCATGTCTCAATGGTGACCCCGAGCGCACGGTGTCGATAGGGCGTTGGGTCCCGCCGATCAGGGACCAACGGCACTGGATCCGCACCGGTGGTCGGCTCACGCTGAAGGCATGATGATCGTGGAAGCGACACAGCCGCGCTACGACGCGATCCTGGTCCGGCATGCCGTGGTGGACGCCGATCCGGCGCACACCCTGGAAGCGGCGGCCGGTCTCGACCTGCTGACGGTGCGTACACCACTGCTGGTGGCTGCCATGTGGATTCGTGGGCTGCCTGCGAAACTCACCGGGACGACGCCGCTGCAACCGCCGTCACTGGTCATCGCCGACGGCGGCCTGCCCGGCTGGCTGGTGCTGGGGCGCGACGAGCGGGAGATCGCCTTCGGGGCGGTGGGTCGGTTCTGGACGCCGGTGATCGAGTGGCGTGATGTGCCGCGTGAGGAGTTCGCCGCCTTCGACGAGCCGGGGTGGGGCAAGATCGTCGCCAATCTGTCGGTGCGGCCTTACGGAAATCAGCGCACGCTGCTCAGTTACGAGTGCCGCACCGTCATCACCGACGCTCGGTCGCGGCGGCGCTTCCAGCTCTACTGGCTGGTGGTCAGGCCGTTCGTTGCGCACATCATGGGAGCCACGTTGGCCGCGGCGAAGGCCGACGCCGAGTCCACCCTTGCCTGCGGTGTCGATCGAGCTTGAGGTGTGGGTGCCCGGACACCACCTGTGCTTCGAACAATTGTTCTATAGACTCTCCGGGTGGGCTGGCACAACGGGCCTCCGAGCTGGGGCGAAATGGAGCGGGTGCTCAACAGCAAGCCGCGTCGTGCGGGCATGCCGTTGGGGGAGCCTGCGGGAGACGGCGGCGACAGTCCGGCCTGGTCCAGTAAACGGGTGGCGTTCGAGCCGGGGGAGCAGCGGCGACTCCGCTCCCGGGTGCCCTTCGCCGAACTGCACACCCATTCCGCCTACAGCTTCCTCGACGGCGCCAGCACTCCCGAAGAACTGGTCGAGGAGGCCGCACGCCTGGACCTGCAGGCCATCGCGCTGACCGACCACGACGGTCTCTACGGCGTGGTGCGGTTCGCTGAGGCCGCCCGCGAGCTGGACATGCAGACCGTCTTCGGCGCCGAACTGTCTCTGGGCAACGGCGCCCGCACCGAGGTGCCCGATCCCGCGGGGCCGCACCTGCTGGTGCTGGCACGGGGGCCGGAGGGCTATCGCCGGCTGTCGCGGCACATCTCGGCCGCTCACCTTGCCGGTGGTGAGAAGGGCAAACCGCAGTACGACTTCGACGCCCTGACCGAGGCGGCGGGCGGGCACTGGCACATCCTCACCGGTTGTCGCAAAGGTCATGTGCAGCAGGCATTGTCGACGGGGGGACCTGCGGAGGCCGAGAAAGCCCTGGCTGACCTGGTGGACCGGTTCGGGGCCCATCGGGTCAGTGTGGAGCTGACCCATCACGGGCATCCGCGCGACGATGAACGCAATGCCGCCCTGGCGGCGTTGGCGCCGAAGTTCGGGGTCGGTCTGGTGGCCACCACCGGAGCGCATTTCGCCGCGCCGGAGCGTGGCAGGCTGGCCATGGCGATGGGAGCCATCCGCGCCCGCAAGTCCCTCGATGAAGCAGCGGGTTGGCTGGCCCCCCTGGGCGGGGCGCATCTGCGTTCCGGTGACGAGATGGCCCGGCTGTTCGCCCAACATCCCGAAAGCATCACCGCCGCAGCAGAACTGGGGCAGCAGTGCGCTTTCGGGTTGCAGCTCATCGCCCCCCGGCTGCCACCCTTCGACGTCCCGGACGGGCACACCGAGGACAGCTACCTGCGTGAGCTGGCCATGGAAGGCGCTGCGCGACGATACGGGCCACGCGATGGCGCCCCGCGGGCATACGCGCAGATCGAACGCGAACTCGACATCATCTCCCGGCTGGACTTCCCCGGCTATTTCCTGGTGGTCAACGACATCACCCGGTTCTGCCGCGACAACAAGATCCTGTGCCAGGGCCGAGGGTCGGCGGCCAACTCCGCGGTCTGCTACGCCCTCGGGGTCACCGCCATCGACCCTGTTGCCAACGATCTGTTGTTCGAGCGTTTCCTCTCTCCGGCGCGCGACGGGCCACCCGATATCGACATCGACATCGAATCCGACCTGCGTGAACACGCCATTCAGTACGTCTACCAGAAGTACGGACGTGACTACGCCGCGCAGGTGGCCAACGTCATCACCTACCGCGGGCGCAGTGCCGTCCGTGACATGGCACGCGCACTGGGTTTTTCGCAGGGCCAGCAGGACGCCTGGAGCAAGCAGATCAGTCGGTGGGACGGGTTGGCTGATTCTCCGGATGTTGACGGCATCCCGGAACCGGTGATCGACCTCGCGCTGCAGATCAAGAACCTGCCGCGGCACATGGGCATCCACTCCGGCGGCATGGTGATCTGCGACCGCCCCATTGCCGACGTATGCCCGGTGGAATGGGCCCGCATGGAGAACCGCAGTGTGTTGCAGTGGGACAAAGACGACTGTGCGGCAATAGGTCTGGTGAAGTTCGACCTGCTGGGCCTCGGCATGCTCTCGGCCATGCACTACGCCGTGGACCTGCTGGAGGAACACAAAGGCATCGAGGTGGACTTCGCCACCTTGGACCTGTCCGAACCGGCCGTCTACGAAATGCTGCAGAAAGCCGATTCCGTCGGGGTGTTCCAGGTGGAGTCACGTGCGCAGATGGCCACCCTGCCGCGGCTGAAACCGCGTGTCTTCTACGACCTGGTGGTCGAAGTGGCGCTGATCCGGCCCGGGCCCATCCAAGGCAACTCGGTGCACCCGTACATCAACCGCCGCAACGGTGTCGAGCCGGTGATCTACGACCATCCGTCTATGGAGCCCGCTCTGCGGAAGACGTTGGGGGTGCCGCTGTTTCAGGAGCAGCTGATGCAGCTGGCCGTCGACTGCGCGGGTTTCACCGCCGCCGAGGCCGACCAGCTGCGTCGCGCCATGGGGTCCAAACGCTCCACCGAGAAGATGCGCAGGCTGCGCGGCCGGTTCTACGACGGCATGCAGCAGCTGCACGGCATCACCGGCCCGCTGGCTGACCGCATTTACGAAAAGTTGGAGGCATTCGCCAATTTTGGTTTCCCGGAGAGTCATTCGCTGAGCTTCGCGTCGCTGGTGTTCTACTCCTCGTGGCTGAAACTGCACCATCCGGCGGCGTTCTGCGCGGCGCTGCTGCGGGCGCAGCCCATGGGGTTCTACTCGTCGCAGTCTCTGGTGGCCGACGCACGCAGACACGGCGTTCTGGTCCACGGCCCCGACGTCAACGCCAGCCTGGCTCACCCCACGCTGGAGAATGCGGGCACCGAGGTGCGCCTCGGGCTCGGCGAGGTCCGCCACATCGGTGAGGGCCTGGCGCAGAAGATCGTCGATCAGCGAAACGCACACGGGCCCTTCAGTTCCCTGCTGGATCTCACCGGCCGGGTGCAGCTGTCCGTGCCACAAACCGAGGCGCTGGCCACCGCAGGCGCGCTGGGCTGCTTCGGAATCACCCGGCGAGAGGGGCTGTGGGCGGCCGGTGCGGCCGCGGCGGAGCGGCCCGACCGATTGCCCGGAGTGGGGTCGTCGTCGCATGTGCCCACCCTGCCCGGCATGAGTGACGTGGAACTGGCCGCCTCCGACGTCTGGGCCACCGGCGTCTCCCCGGACAGTTTCCCGACGCAGTTCCTCCGGGAGGATCTGGACGCTCTGGGCGTGGTGCCCGCCAACCGACTGCTGGACGTGCCCGACGGCACCCGCATCCTGATCGCCGGTGCGGTGACGCACCGGCAGCGACCTGCCACGGCGCAGGGGGTGACGTTCCTGGGTTTGGAGGACGAGACCGGGTTGATGAACGTGCTGTGTTCACCCGGGGTGTGGGGGCGGCATCGGCGGTTGGCGCAGACCGCGTCGGCGCTGATGATCCGTGGCATCGTCCAGAACGCCTCCGGCGCGGTCACCGTGGTGGCCGACCGGATGGAGAAGCTGACGATGCGAGTTGCCTCGAAGTCGCGGGATTTCCGCTGACCTGACCAAGCCCGTGGGGTGAATGGTTGTGGGTGCATCGCGATTCACACATCCCTTCCTGTGGGCGGTGATGACATTTACGCCGATGAGTTCGAAGCCTGAGCCGGGGGAGCGCGGTCCCGAGGACGTTTCGCGCCAGCTGATGCATTCCCCGCAGGCGCCGGTTAGCCGGAAATCGGCGAGATTCGGTCTTTCTCCGTGGCGTCGTCACCGTCAGGCAGGTTGTGCCGGTACGTCTCTCGCATCGCGATCACGCACACCACGGACACGGTGCACATCACGACCATGAACAGCGCCACAGCGACATACGAACCTGTCCGATTGAGCAGGTATGTCGCAACAATCGGCGCGGGCGCGCTGGAGGCAAGAGTTCCGATCGTGTATCCGAACGAGATCCCGGTGTATCGGATGCGCGTGTCGAATGCCTCGGCGAAGAAGGCAGCCAGCGGCCCGTAAGACGTCGCAAAGGCGACACAGAACACCACGTATCCGATCAATGCCAACCCGAACGATCCCGTATTGACCATCCAGAACCACGGAAAGGTGAACCCGAGCATCGCAAAGACGCCGGTCAGGAACACCGGCTTGCGCCCATATGAGTCCGACAGTTTGCCGAACATGGGCAACGCAACAAAAGTGACCGCCATAGCGACGAGCACGATTGCCAGCATCTGGTTGCGCGTGAAACCAACCTGGGACACTCCATAACTCAGGCCGAACACTGTCGCACCGTAAAAGGTCACACCGATAGCGAAGTATGCGCCGCACGTCAGCAGGACTTGCTGGGGGTATTGCCGAAGCACCAGGCGGATGGGAAGCTTCTCCAACTTCGCATCATTCTTGACGCGATCGAAGTTCGGACTCTCGCCGACTTGCAGCCTCACGAAAAGGCCTATGGCGACAAACAATCCGCCGATCAGGAAGGGAACACGCCAACCCCAGGACTCGAACTGTTCGGTAGAGAGGCCGGCCATCATCAGGAATACCGCATTGCCCAGGATCAACCCGGCCGGAACCCCCATCTGCACCCAACTGCCGTAGAAACCGCGTTTGTCGGCCGGCGCGTGTTCGACGGCCATGAGGATTGCGCCGCCGATTTCACCACCCAGCGCGAACCCTTGGACGAAGCGCAGCGTCACCAGGATGATTGGCGCTGCTACGCCGATGGTCTCGTAACTCGGCAGCAGTCCGATGGCCAGTGTGGTCAGTCCCATGATCGTCAACGTGATGACGAGCATCGACTTGCGTCCGATCCGATCTCCGAAGTGTCCGAACACGATGCCACCGACCGGGCGTGCGAGGAACGCAGCAGAGAAGGTAGCGAACGCGAGCAAAGTTCCTATCAGAGAGTCGAATTCAGGAAAGAAGATCTTGTTGAACACCAGTCCTGCCGCGGTGCCGTAGATGAAGAAGTCGTACCATTCGACGGTTGTACCGACCCCGCTGGCCAGGCCAACCTTCTGCGTTTCGGACATTTTGAACATATATGGCCTCCGTTGCCACGAGTGCACAGCGATTCCTGTGGCTTGCAATATATGAGTGATCCGGGCCACACAACATCTCCAGGTGGAGAGGTGTACTTTGAACCGTCGTCTGACGAAATGCGTTCAGAGCAAGCGGAGTTCGTGCGCACGCGCGATTGCTTCGACACGGTTGCGTGCATTCAGCTTCTGCATCGCACTCTGCAGATAGGTCTTGACGGTGTTGCGCGCGAGTAACAGTTCCTGAGCAATCTCAGGATTACTGTTTCCCATTGCCGCAAAACGCAATACCTCGTACTCGCGACGGGTCAGACCCGCCCGGTGCAAAGCCTCCGATGTCGCGGCTTTGCGCGACCCAGCCAACCTCGGGTCCACAACCCGGATTCCACTGGACACTCGGTGGATCGCCGTGGCGAAGTCCTGTCCGCTGATGTCCTTGACAAGGCACCCGTCCGCGCCCGCCTCCATCAACAGGTCGATGGCACCATGATCAGCGAACGCGGTGAACAGCAGTATCCGCGCGTGTCGTGCGACCCGGCGCAATCGTGTGATCAGTTCGGGGGCCGGGATGTCGGGGAGTCGCAGGTCGAGCAGGATGACGTCGATCGGCAAGCTACGGGCCAACTCGACGGCCTCCGCCCCGCTCAGCGCACCTCCGACCACCTCGAGTCCTGGGTCCTGCCGGGCCAGGAGTTCCACTCCGCCGCGCACGATGGGGTGGTCGTCGACGACAAAGATGCGGATCGTCCTCGAGTCTTGGGTCATGCACCCGAGCTATCGATCACGCGGACCCAGCCGCGCACGGTGGTCCCACTCTCCTCGTCGCTGACGACAGACACCCCGCCACCAAGCCTTTCCAGCCGTCCCATGGCCAAGCTGAGGCCCAATTGACTGCTACACGAACGGTCTTCGGCCGGGTCCACGCCGCAGCCGTCGTCGCTGACAACGACCGTGACCGTGCCTAAACGCACTGACAGGCTGACCACGACTGTGGAGGCATCGGCGTGCTTCTCGATGTTGACAAGGGCCTCGCGCACCAAGCGCTGCAGGGCGTCTACGCGGCTGCTGTCCAGATCCGGGGATTCCGTCAGAGGCAGAAAGCGGGCTGGGATACCGGTCCGCAGCGCAAAAGCCTGGCAATCTTCCTCGATACTCACCGGCAGTTCCCGTTCAGGCGGACGCGAGCTCAGGTCCGTCAGCGATCTGCGAATCGAAGCGTTGACGGCATGCACTTGAACGGTGATGTCCTGCAGCCGATCGTGGATTGCCTGGGTGTCAGCAATCGCCCGCAGACTCTGTAACTCGGCACCGATCCGGAACAGGACCGGGCTGACCGAATCGTGCAGGGCTTCGGCGAGTCGATTGCGCTCGGCCTCGACCGCCAGTTCGGTCTGAGCAGCCACGCGCGCAGCACTGACGATGGTGACGGCGGCAGTGGCGGCCGTCGATTCGATCTCGGCGATAACCCGATCACCAAAAGACGAATATTCTCGGGTCCCCACGTACACGGCGCCTAGCACCCGATCTTCGTAGATCATGGGCACCGCCAGCATGCCACGGAGTGACTCCTGCGCCACGAGCTCGTCGAAATCATGCGTGATCCCGGTGTCCGAGAGGTAGTCCCTGACCCATACCGGCTTGCGGAGCAAGATACTCTTTCCGCCGAGGCCGACGCCTTCCGGCACCACCAGACGGTGCAAAGCCTTGCTCTTTGTCCCCTGCCAGTTTCGGTGCACCATCGCCCCACCGAATTCGATGCGGCCGACCAGCGACATGTCGAAGTCGCCGATCTCCCGGATGCGCTGGCCCGCCAATGTCATGGCAGCCGATTCGTCCGTCAACACGAGCAGTTCGGGATGCATGATTCCCAGCGCGTCCAAGGTGGAGGTGCTGACGCCCGAATGCTTGAACTCGTGGGCTGCGATACCTGTGGTTTCGAACACCGGCGTTCCTCGATTCCCCGGCACTGAACATCCGTTCATGTCAACTGGGTCATAATTTCAGATTATCGACCCGGCCGTCCAGGCTGAGCAGGCACTCGAGCAAGAAGTAATCGCCCCAAATCAATTCATTGCTGGTGGCGAAGTCCCTGCGTTTGTCAAAACATCCGTGGGTGAGGATACCTGCCGGTCTGCCGTCCTTCGGACCCGTCGGCGTGAGGTGTTCGACCAGCGCGTCTACGTGGGCGACCGCCCTGTCCCGGAAGTCCGGCCGGTCAGGGACCAGTCGGGCGAGCTTGAGCAGAGCGGCTGCCGCAATAGCGGTGGCGGACGTATCGATCGGAATATCTGGTCCGCTACCGGCGTCGAAATCCCACGACACTATCGGCACATCTGGCGTGCGGTCCATCCACCAATCGGCCACGCTGACCGCGATCGGTAGGAAAGACGCTGACGCCCACTGGGCTGCCTGGGCGTATGCCAACATTGCCCAGGCCTGTGCCCGGCCCCAGGTGCTGTCGTCTGTCATGCCCTTGTGTGTGTACCGCTGCAACAGAGCGCCGTTCGATTCGTCGAACTGCGCAGATTGACAGACCGAATTATCCTCGCGGACGCAGAATTCGATGTGCCGTTGCGCGTGGCGGATCGCAGTGTCGAGAAACCGTGGGTCGTCGGTCTGTGTTGCCGCCCATGCCAACAAAGCGACGGTTCCCGGGACGGCGTCGATGTTCGCGGCGCAACTGCCCACGGCGTCCGCTTCTTCTGCTTCCTCGCCAAGAGGAATGATGCCGACTCGATCGTTGAAGCTGACGAGCAGGCCCCGAGCCCCTGCCAGAGCAGTGCGGGCGGCAGGAGCGCTTCCGGTCACCAGATGGTTGACAGCTGCTCCGTACCAGAAGAGGAATCCACGGAAGGCGGTGTCGGAGTTCTGCCGGGGCAGAACCTGTTCGGTAATCGTGTCGGCGAGTCGCGACAGGCGTTCATCACCGGACGCCACGTAGCCGAGTGAAGCCATACCGCCCCAGAACCCTCCCGTCCAGTTTCCGTCGACCGTGGTGGTCCATTCACCGGTTGCGGGGTCACCGTGGTGCGGGAACATTCCTCTGGTCTGCTTGGCGGTCGAGTCGATACGTTCGAGCATGGATTCGATGGCGGCGGTGTAGCGGGCGTCGGTCATGAACGGCCCGCCGTCACGAGTACCGACTTGAGGGAGCGTCCTTCCCGCATGTCGCCCATGGCCTTTTCGGCCTGCTCGAGCGGGTACTCGGTGACCATCGAGGCAAGGTCGAACCGGGTGACCAGTAGGGGCAGCGCCTCGACGTATTCGAGGTGGTTACGGGGGGAGAACGCCCAGCTGCCCAGCACTTGAAGCTGCTTTTTCGTGATGTAGTGAGGATTGATCGGAGTGGTGCCGTGGTCGGTGTACTGTCCGACGACGACATACTTGCCGCCGCGCCGGGTGATGTCGATGCCTTCCGACACTGCTGTCGGGACGCCGGCTGCCTCGACAACCAGGTCGGCACCGCGGCCGCCCGTCGTGTGCGCGAGAACTCGGTCGAGACGGGCGGCTCGATCCGGCTCAGCAAAGATGTCGATGTGGACGTCGCCGATGCCGGCCGCCCGCGCGACTTCAAGGCGACGGGAGGGTCCGCCGACGATGATCACCTTGGCCGCACCGGCCAGTGTGGCGAACATGGCGCAGGCCAATCCAACCGGCCCGCTGCCCTGTATCACCACGGTATCGCCATGCTCCGGTCTCGCGATGCCGTTGACCGCGTGAACCGCCGTCGGTCCGGCGCACCCAAGGGCGATCACCTGTTGCGGGGTCACTGAGGACGGGATTCGGACGATCGTAGAGCCGGGCTGGAGGTAGATCTGCTCGGACCAGCCCCCCGAGAGGTGCGGCCAAACGTCCGACGACTGGTTGATTCCGTATACCTTGCGGGTCTCACACAGCGACGGTTCCTGTTCCTCCTGGCAGTAAAAGCACTGTCCGCACGGAATATTGGAAGCCCATGACACCGCGTCCCCAACGCGGAGCTGCTCGCCACGCGCATCCCTGGTGACTCCCTCGCCGAGGGCACGCACTCGGCCCACTGCCTCGTGGCCGAGGATCACCGGTACCGGAATGGTCAGTCGACCCTGCTGCAGGTGGAGGTCCGTTCCACAGACTCCTGCGTGTGTCACCTCCACAACGACAGCGCCGGCGGCGGGCTGAGTAAACGGAAACGTACGCGCCGTCACGGCATGCCCGAACTCTTCGAGAACCATGGCAGTGGCCGTGCCGGATGTCGGGTCGATTGCTGTCGTGTTGGTCATCGAATCACTTCCTTGCTCCGCAAATCCTGAACCTGCGACGGTGACAGCCCGAGCTCGTGCAGGATCTCCTCTGAATGCTCACCGACTTTCGGGGCGCCCCGGCGCACCCGGGTGGGTGTACGTGACAGGGAAACCGGATTGCCCATCAGCCGGGTCGTCCGGACACCTTCGACATCAACATCGACCAACACGCCGTTGTGCCGGGTTTGGGGATGATCAAGTGCCTCTTTCAGAGTGAGCAGGGGCGCGCACAGGAGATCAACCGCATCGAAGCGTTCCGCCGCCTCTGCTGTGCTCAGCTTCGCGACAAGTGGACGCAGCACCGCATTGGCGGCTTCCTTGTTGTCGGCCTGGAGTTGCGGTGAGCCGAACGCGGGCTGGATGGACAGATCGTCGATGCCCAACGCTTTGGACGCAAGCTGCAGGGGGTTTTCCCGAAACAGCCCCAGCACCAGGAGCATACCGTCTGTCGTCTCGAAGATACCGCTGTACCAATCAGTTACCCAATTGGTTTCGCGCTCGTTCATGAGCAAGGTCGAACTCTCGAGAGTCTGCAGCGACATCGCCGTGTCGAAGAGGTTCACGCTGACCTTCTGGCCGCGACCGGAGCGCTCGCGCTCGAACAATGCCGCCAGAATCCCCTGAGCCAGGGCCATTCCGGACGCGTAATCGACCATCGGTACCGGGTGCACGTAGGCGGAGATCGACGGGTCGCCGCACGACCTCGCCATCCCGCTCAGCGCTTGCGCGAGCATGTCCTGTCCGGCCTTGTGGGCGTATGGTCCGGTTTCCCCGAATCCGGTTGCGGTTCCGTAGACGAGTCTGGGATAGCGCTCGTGCAGGTCGTCGTAGGTCAACCCCAGCCGCTGTACCGCCGCGGTTCGATAACTGTGGATGAGGACGTCCGTATCTACCAATAGCTGATGCAGAATCTCCTTCCCCTCATCGGATTTCAGGTTCAGCGCGATGCTGCGCTTGTTTCGGTTGACCGCAGCGAAGTACGCGCTGGGACGACGCGCCTGCAGCGAGTCGCGATCAAGGCCTCGCAACATGTCGCCCGTGGCGCCCCGCTCGACCTTGATCACCTCGGCCCCGAGGTCGCCGAGCACCTGCGCGGCGACGGGGCCTTGCATGATCTCGCCCAGATCGAGTACGCGCACACCGCTGAGGGCTTGCGATCCAGAGTGCTGCACAATGACCTACTTTCCGTACACCGACTTGGCAACGAGAAGCCGTTGGATCTGGTTGGTGCCCTCGTAGATCTGAGTGATCTTGGCGTCGCGCATCATTCGCTCGACCGGGTAGTCACGTACGAAGCCGTACCCGCCGTGCAGCTGTACCGCATCAGTGGCCACCGACATCGCATTGTCACTGCAGAGCAACTTCGCCATTGCTGCCTTCGCCCGGGCAGCCGGCTCACCGGCCTCGATGAGCCGGACCGCGTCATAGAGCAGCGAACGGGCCGATTCGATCTTGATTGCCATGTCGGCGACCATGCCCCGCAACATCTGGAAGCGCGCGATGGGCTGCCCGAACTGCTCACGGTCGGTCGTGTATGCAACAGCAGCGTCGAAGGCTCCCTGAGCGATTCCCAGCGCCTGCGCTGCGATGAGGGTACGACTGACGTTCAATTCCGCAGATATGTAGGTCAGCCCTTGGTGCGGATCGTTGACAACACGAACCGCGGGGAGTCGGCAGTCGTCGAGAACCACGTCAGTTGTCGGGCTTCCGCGCATCCCCATCTTCTTCTCGGGTGCTCCGAAGCTGACGCCATTGTCATCCTTGTGCACGATGAAGACACCGAGGCTCTTCTCGCCGGTCTTGGCCAGGACCGCGTACCAGTCGGCCCAGGGCGCGTTGCTGACAAATCGCTTCTGTCCGTTGATTATCCAGTCCGAACCCTGCTGCACTGCTGTAGTGGAGATTGCTGACAGGTCCGATCCCACGAGCGGTTCCGTCATGCACCACGCAGCTCCGGCGGCGCCTGAGGCCACCCCGGGTATCACCAGTTGCTTGAGCTCGTCAGATCCCTGGCTCAATACCGTGGACGTACCTGCCCAGTTGACCAGCAGGACCAGCGCCGAGCTGGCACACGATGCTGCGACTTCTTCTACCGCGATGACCTGCGAGAGAAGATCGGCACCACTTCCGCCGAGACTCTCGGGATGTGCCAGCCCGGGAAGTTCACTGCTGCACAGAGCCGACCACGCTTCGGCGGGAAAACGTTCCTTGTCGTCCACGTCGGCGGAATGCGGCGCGATCTTGGCCTGTGCGAGTTTGCGTATGCTGGCGCGAAATTCGTGATGTTCGGTGCGCATGTACTGCTCCTTGTCTGCGAATTGGTTATGGCGAAACGCGGTGGTTCACAGGGGAGGCCAGCTCAGGCCTGTGACAACCGATGGGGTGCAGGCAACGGCACGGGTGATTACGTCCTCAGGAATCCCGTTGCGGCGCAGTACTTCTTCGGTCTTGCCGCGGGTGTCGGTGTCGCGCCTTGCGGGTCCCCCGGAGAACACGGGAACAACCGGCACCGAATCCAGAGCGAAGTGTGGATCCCTGGCCACAATCTGGTCAAAGGTTGCCAGTTCGTGTGGTTCGAGCACCGGTGTGACGCACGCGTCCACTTCAGCGAACACCGCGGTCCACTGAGCCCTTGTCTTCGTTTCGAACGCCGCGGTCAGCGACTTCTCGATGAGCTCCCAGGTGGACTCGTCATAATGGTGTGGCACCTCACCGAGGTCGAGGGTGGTCCACAACCGTTCGAAGAAAGCCACCTCGAGCGCCCCCACCGCGACGTAGCGACCGTCGGCGCAGCGATAGCAACGGTAGAAAGGCACTGAGCCGGCCAGTACGCCATGCCCGCGTGCTGCCAGGGTCGGCGTCTGCCAATCGGCGAAATTCATTCCCATCATGGACAGCACCCCGTCCACCATGGCGGAGTCGATGTAGCGCCCCCTGCCAGTTCGAGTCCTGTCGAAGAGAGCGCCCAGTATGCCGAATGCCGACAGCAACCCTCCACCGGCGAAATCGGCGACCAAGTTCAGGGGTGGGGTGGGCGGTTGATCCGCCGGCCCGAAGGTGCCGAGCGCACCTGCGACCGCGAGGTAGTTGATGTCATGGCCGGCACGCTGTGCCATCGGTCCGTCCTGTCCGTAACCGGTGACACTGCAGTACACGAGCCCGGGGTTGAGAGCGGATAATTCTGCATAGCCGGCACCCAACTTGGCCGCGACTCCGGGCCGGAATCCTTCCAGGAAGACATCGGCTCTGGAGACGAGCCCGTGCAGGGACCGGCGGCCGGCTTCGGTCTTGAGGTCCAGGGAGATAAACTCCTTTCCCCGCGACAGCGCTGGCACCGGAAGCCCGGATCTACCGCCGCCGATGGCGATCACTTCCGCACCGAGATCCGCGAGCAGCATGCTCGCATACGGTCCGGGCGCCAGACGGGTCATGTCCAGTACCCGAACCCCGGTAAGTGGACCACTATTTGTGGTCATCAGCGTCCTCCAGAGTCGCTCGGTTCCTGTTGCGACGCCAATCCTGACGCTCGTGACCGCACTCACACAATCTCCATATGGAGGTATGGCGTCACCGCAGTTCTCCGACAGACTGAGCTGTCAGAGCCTCCGGCTGCGGAGCCCGGAACTCGACAGGAAGGACAATGGAAGTGACTGCTACACAGATAATTTCAGATATCGGCGGACAGGATTATGAACAAGTTCTCTGCGCCGCCGCGACCGCGGCGGCGCCCTTGGCGAGTATGGACCTGAGTCAGCGAGCACAGGTTCTGCGGTCCGTAGCCGACGCGCTCGACGCGCACCGCGGCGCACTGGTGCCGCTGGCGGCCGCCGATAGTTCACTTCCGCAGGCGCGCCTGGACGGCGAGGTTGCACGCACTACGATGCAACTCCGAATGTTCGCAGAGGTTGTCGCGGAGGGTTCCTGGCTGGAGGCCACGATCGATACCGCCGACGCCGACCTGCTTCCGGTTCCCCGCCCCGATCTACGCCGCATCTTGGTACCCAGCGGTCCCGTCGCGGTGTTCGGGGCCAGCAACTTCCCATTTGCGTTCGGACTTGGTGGCGGTGACACCGCGTCGGCCCTGGCTGCCGGTTGTCCGGTCATCGCGAAGGCACATCCTGCCCAACCTCGACTGACTACCGCCTACGCGCAGGTGATCGACGAGGGGCTTCGCGCCGGCGGCGCCCCGGCCGGCACCTTTGGAGTGCTGCACGGTCTCGACGTCGGTCGTCAACTCGTCACAGATCAGCGCATCACGGCTGTCGGATTCACTGGTTCGACATCGGGCGGCCGGGCACTGGCTGATCTAGCGGCCGGTCGGGCTAACCCCATCCCGTTCTACGGCGAGTTCGGCAGCACCAACCCGGTGTTCGTGACGCCTGCCGCGGCCCGGGAACGACCCGGACACATCGCAGGCCAGTTCCTCGAGTCGGTGTTCCTCGGGGCCGGGCAGTTCTGCACCAAACCCGGCATTCTCTTTGTCCCCGAGACGAGTTCAATTCAGTGGCTCGTCCGTGAAAACCTAGAGGATAATCCTTTTACGCTGTTGCACAGTGGAATACGACGATCCTTCCTCGAAGTGTCTCGGTCGATCATGGAACACAAAGATGTCAGACCTATGTTGTGGCCCGAGCAAGATGGCCGCGATGACAGGGCAGTGCGCCCGGTGATCGCCATGACGAATGCTCGGGCCCTGCAGGACGATGCAGCGGTGCTCGCCCAAGAGTGCTTCGGGCCGTTCGGCTTGATCGTCACCTACACCTCCATCGCTGAACTCCACGCGACGTTGGCCGTCCTGCCGGGGACATTGACATCAACCGTCCACGGGACCGTCGATGACGCCGATGCCGCAGCGCTGCTTGCCGCAGTGGCACGCACGTCGGGGCGCGTCATTTGGAACGGGTGGCCCACCGGCGTAGCGGTCAGCTGGGCCCAGCACCACGGAGGCCCATATCCGGCCACCAACTCTATTCATACATCGGTCGGAGCCAGTGCGATTCGGCGTTGGTTACGACCGCTGACCTACCAGTCGGTACCCGAAGCGCATTTGCCCCCTGCCCTCATCGATGCGAACCCGTGGCGCGTACCGCGCCGCGTCAACGGTCGCTCGTCCTAGGGCTCACTGCCGATGGCAGCAGCTTTCGTCGAGCTGACACCGCAACGGGTCGACGATCATACGACCTCACTCAGCACCGACCTTCCTGCGCTTCAGATCGTCTGGTGGAAGACCACAGACAGGAGTTCAACAATGCTTTCTGGCGGCAGCGACGCCACCTCCTCACGCCCTTCCTCTCTGACGATGACCGTCCTCATGACTCCGGACACAGCGAACTTCTCGGGAAATGTACATGGGGGAGCACTACTGAAAATCCTTGACCAGGTTGCCTACACGTGCGCCAGTCGCTATGCCGGCACCTATGTCGTCACACGTTCGGTCGACCGTGTCCTGTTTCGTGCTGCCATACATGTCGGCGAACTCGTAACGTTCTCTGCTTCAGTGAATTACACGGGGAGCACCTCAATGGAGATCGGCATCAGGGTCGAGACCGAGAACATCCAGGAACGAACCCTGCGCCACACCAACAGTTCGTATTTCACGATGGTTGCCGTCGATGCCAACGGGATGCCGTGCACGGTCGAACCCCTGCCACTTCTGACCGACCTTGCCAAGGCGCGCTTCGAGGCCGCACGCAGGCGACGTCGCGCGGAGAAAATTGCTCTCGCCAGCCCGCACGGAATCCCACCTATGTCTGATGAGGATTGATGCCGGACAGACCCGCCTAATCCGGTGGTTCACCGTGGTTGACTTCAACGATGCCCGCACATCCCGGAAAGGGCTCTGCCACGGGCAAAGTGGCGATGACTTCGAGTCTCAGCCCTCGGTCGGCGTGGTCCACACCCTGTCGACGCTGATCTTGATGCGGGTGCTGTAGGCGGCCATCGAATCAGCCAACCCGATTTTCTCCGCGTACTCGCCGTACTTGGCCCAGTACGGGGCATCGTCGCGGCAGTCGACACCCTCGGCGTCGATGCGTGCGGTACCGCCCACCACGACGATGCCACCGCCCTGGCCGTCGGAATCGAGGTTCAGGCTCACCTGCGGGTGGCGCCGAATGTGGGTCACCTTGGCCGCATTGGGCATGGTGTACACCGACAGTTCGATTCCGTCGAAGTAAAACCAGATCAGGCGTGGCACCGGGAGCCCGGATTTCGCGACGGTGGTCAGCCAGCCAAAATCGTCACTCGTGAGACGTTCGGTCACGTCCGAAGTCAGTTCAGCGGTCATGTCTGCGAATGTAGTCTCCGAGCATGACCCTCAACCTCACTGTCGATGAACTCCTGACCTCTACGCGCTCGGTTCGCAAACGGCTCGACTTCGACAGGCCGGTGCCCCGCGAGGTGCTGCTGGAGTGTCTCGACCTGGCGCTGCAGGCACCTACGGGATCCAATTCCCAGGGGTGGCAGTGGATGTTCGTCGAGGACCCCGAGAAGAAGAAGGCCATCGCCGACGTCTACCGGATAGCCGCGACGCCCTACCTGGAGCAGGAGAAGCCGACCTACGGCGACGTCCGCGACGAGCGCACCCCCAAGGTGGTCGACTCGGCGAAGTACCTCAACGACCACTTCCACGAAGTACCGGTGATGCTGATCCCGTGTCTGGAAGGCCGACCCGACGGGGCGCCCGCGGGGATGAGCGCCGGATTCTGGGGGTCACTGTTGCCGGCCACCTGGAGCTTCATGCTGGCGCTGCGGTCACGGGGCCTCGGCTCGGCGTGGACCACACTGCACCTGATGGGCGACGGCGAGAAGATGGTCGCCGACATTCTCGGCATTCCGTTCGAGAAGTACTCCCAGGGTGGGCTGTTCCCCATCGCCTACACCAAGGGCACCGACTTCAAGAAGGCCAAGCGGCTGCCCGCGGCCGATCTGGCACATTGGGACACCTGGTGACTACACCGCGCCGGTGAAACCGTGCTGGCGCCACGCCTCGTAGACCACCACGGCGGCGGCATTCGACAGGTTCAGCGACCGCCGGCCCGCCAGCATCGGGATCCGCAGTTGCTCGGTGATGTGCGGGTCGGCGAGCGTCTGCTGATCCAGCCCGGTGGGCTCGGGGCCGAACATCAACACATCGTCAGGTCGGTAGGAGACATCGGCGAACGATGTGGTGGCGTGGGCGGTGAACGCGAACACCCGTTGCGGTTGCAGGGCCTGCCACGCCGCGGGCAGCGACGGGTGCACCGTCACCGACGCGAGGTCGTGATAGTCGAGTCCGGCACGTCTGAGTTTGGGCTCGGACAGGTCGAACCCGAGGGGTTCGACCAGATGTAGTTCCGCACCCGTCGCTGCCACCATACGAATGGCGTTTCCCGTGTTGGGTGCGATGCGAGGCGAATAGAACATCAAGCGGAACATCACCCGATGATGTCAGTTCCGTCACGGATTGTTTGCTCGCCGATCGCACTTGGGCGCCATCGCCGCACGTGAGCGGTCTTCCTGTTCAGTCAGAACTGTGCAGTCGCCTTGCATGTCCTGTCATACTTCTCGGATTGCCAGGCGAATTGCGCCCGCGGTGGGCTCACTGACGGGTCGGATTAGCAGGAAAGTCGTATGAACCAGGCGGAAGCACCAACAGGTGGTGGGGCGAATCCGCACGCCGCCATGTTCGATCAGCCGGGGCTGGTTCCGCCCGCCGGGCCCGCCATCCGCAAGCCTGCCCGCTGGTCGTTGAGCAACTGGCCGGTGCGCTGGAAAGTGGTGGCCATCGCGGTGATTCCACTGCTGCTGGCCGCGGTGTTCGGTGGCGTCCGGGTGTATTCCAGCACCGTCGAGGCCCGCGACCTCGCGGTGGCCGCCGACCGCGCCGACCTGGTGCCCGCCGTCAACGACTACATGGTGGCCCTGCAGAACTCGCTGGTGACCAGCGCCTCCGGAGGCGACACCGCCGCCACCGACACGGACTACCAGTCGCGCAGCACCGAACTGCAGGAACGCATCGACACGGTCAACCCGGTGTCCGATGTGCGGCTGGCCGCCACCAATCTGCTGGCGCTGGGCCAGCAGCTGCTTGCCGACGTCCAGACGGGACGTTCGACGCTGCGCGAACAGGTCACCACCTTCTCGCCGCTGCTGCTGACCGCCGAGACAGCGATCACCGGCTCGGTACGGGTGGCCGACGAAACCGTCCGCGTCCACGCCGAGGGACTGGCCCGCGCAGTGGGCGCCCGCGGTCAGATGGCGATGCAGCGGATGCTCGTCGAGGCCGGCGCCAGCCTGCCCGAGCCGGAGTTGCGGTCCTCGATGGTGGCGCTGGCGGGCACTGAACCGTCGACCGTGCGCGGCATGGCCGAACTGCTGGGCGGTTCCTCCGACGACGCCGCGGCGCTGCGCTCCCAGATGGTCAAGCGCCTCGAGATCCTGTCCGACCCCGCCGTCCCGCTGGCGGGCAACCCCGAACTGCTGCAGTCCATCCAGACCACCGACGACATCGCGCAGCGATTGGTGGACGACACCACCACCGACATCATCACCACAGTGCGCGATCAAGCCGCAGATGCGCGCAACGACGCGATCCGCGACGCCGCCGTGGTGCTGGCCGCCATCGTGCTGGTGCTGCTGATCGTCATCCTGGTGGCCCGGTCGCTGACGCGCCCCCTGCGCCTCCTGCGCGACGGCGCCCTGTCCATCGCCCATCAGGACCTGGTCCGCGAGATCGAACGGGTCAAGGCGGGCGACGAGCGTGAACCCGATCCGCTGCCCATCCACACCACCGAGGAGATCGGTCAGGTGGCGCACGCGGTGGACGAGTTGCACGCCCAGGCACTGCTGTTGGCCGGCGACGAGGCGCGGCTGCGGGTGACCGTCAACGACATGTTCGAAACCATGTCGCGACGCAACAAATCGCTTGTCGACCAACAGTTGTCGCTCATCGACTCCCTCGAACGCGACGAAGAGGACCCCGACCGGCTGGCTCACCTGTTCCGGCTCGATCACCTGGCCACCCGCATGCGCCGCAACGGTGCCAACCTGCTGGTGCTCGCGGGCGCGCAGGTCGCGCGAGGTCAGAGTCAGGCGGTGCCGCTGGCGTCGCTCATCGGCGCCGCCACCTCCGAAGTGGAGGAGTACCAGCGTGTCGAGGTGCTCACGGTGCCCGAGTGCTCGGTGACCGGTGCGGTCGCCGGTGACGCGGTGCACCTGCTGGCCGAGCTGATCGACAACGCACTGCGTTATTCGCCGCCCACCGCGCAGGTCCGGGTGGGCGCCGCGCACACCGGCAACGGAGGAGTGCTCGTCGACGTCGAGGACGCCGGCCTCGGTATGACCGAAGGCGACCTGCGGATCTCCAACATGCGGTTGACCGCCGGAGGTGAAGTGAGCCCCGACAGCGCCCGACACATGGGGTTGTTCGTGGTCGGCCGGCTGGCCCGCCAGCACGGGATGAGCGTGCAGTTGCTCGACGGCGACGGCGGTGTCGGCACCAAGGCGCAGCTGTACGTTCCACCGGAGCTTCTCGAGGGTGTCACCGCTGCCCCGGAACCCGAGCCGCAGCCCGAACCGGAACCGGTGCACCAGCAGCCCGAGGCGTCGTCGCTGTTCCACGACCCGGTGCCCGAGCAGGCGGCCGCCACCATCACCCCGTTGCCTCGTCGTACCCCGGGATCCAGCGGCATCACCGGTGAGCCCGTGGAGCAGGTCGAACAGCCCAGCTGGTGGCCGGAGGAGACCGCTGCGCCCAGCGATGTCCCGGCCGACACCTCCGGGTACTTCACGTCACGTAGACGTGCGCAGTGGGAGGCGCAGGAAAACCAGGAGCCCGAACCGGACGACCCCGTCACCGCGCCGCAGGAGGTTCCGCAGACGCGCAGCTCCGATGTGGACCTGATCTATCAGAACATGATGTCCGAATGGCTGGTCGACCCGGCCGATCTGCAGCAGCTCGCCACTCCGCAGGACTGGAAATCGGTGTGGGACAACGGCTGGGCCGCGGCAGCCGACGTCGACAACGTGCCTGTCGAATCGCACACCGACCACGGACTGCCGGTCCGGCAGCCGGGCGCGCGGCTGGTGCCTGGCGGCACCTCCAGCGGCACGCCCGAACAGACCCAGGAACGCGATCCCGACGCCATCCGGGCCTCGCTGGGCAGCCATTTCGGCGGTGTCCACGCCGGACGAACACAGGCGAGCGGCAACACGAACGAAGGGCCCGAACACGAATGACTGCCTCACAGGAGAACCCGCTGGACTGGCTGGTGTCGAAATTCGCCAGGGACATCCCTGGCGTCGCGCACGCGGTGCTGGTCTCCGTCGACGGTCTGCTGATCGCCGCCAGTGCGCATCTACCCGCCGAGCGGGCCGACCAACTGGCCGCCGTGACCTCCGGGCTGGCGAGCCTGGCCGCCGGTGCGGCGCAGCTGTTCGACGGCGGCCGTGTGCTGCAGTCGGTGGTCGAGATGGACCACGGCTACGTACTGATCATGCAGGTGGGCGACGGCAGCCAATTGGCCACCCTGGCCGCGAAGAACTGCGATATCGGACAGGTGGGCTACGAGATGGCACTGCTGGCCGAACGTGTGGGTGGCGTCGTCTCCGCGACCCGCCGCCAGGCCACGCAGACCTCGTGAGCCGAGATGGAGCCCAGCGACCCCTACCGTGAGGCCAGTCTGGTCAGGCCGTACACGCTGACCTCGGGGCGCACCCGCACCTCGGTCGACCTGCCACTGGCGGCGCCCATCCAGGCGGTGAGCGCACACCGGTGGCCTTCGGCCGACCTGCGCGGACGGATCGTCGATCTGTGTGTCGACAGCCCGTCGGTGGCCGAGATCGCCGCCCGGCTCGATGTTGCACTCGGTGTTGCCCGTGTCCTCGTCGGTGATCTGGTGACTTCGGGTTACCTTCAAGTACAGACGACGTTGACCGACGCTTCCAGCGCCGACGAACGTCGGGAATTGATCGGAAGGACGTTGCGTGGACTCCGTGCCCTCTGAGAAGGGTCGCTTCGCGACAGGTATCTCCGGCGCGCGCGACGCGGCGTCCACCAAGATCGTCATCGCCGGCGGGTTCGGCGTGGGCAAGACCACCTTCGTGGGTGCCGTCTCGGAGATCATGCCGCTGCGAACCGAGGCCATGGTGACCAACGTGTCTGCCGGCGTCGACGAACTGGAGGCCACCCCGGCGAAGTCCACCACCACGGTGGCGATGGACTTCGGCCGCATCACCCTCGGTGAGGACTTGGTGCTGTACCTGTTCGGGACACCGGGGCAGCGTCGCTTCTGGTTCATGTGGGACGACCTGGTGCACGGCGCCATCGGGGCGATCGTGTTGGTGGACACCCAGCGACTGCAGGACAGCTTCGCCGCCGTCGACTTCTTCGAAGACCGCAAGATCCCGTTCATCGTCGCCGTCAACGAGTTCGACGGCGCCCAACGGTTCGCGGTCGAGGAGGTGCGTGCCGCGCTGGCCCTGGCCGAGCGCATCCCGGTGATCACCGTCGATGCCCGCAGCCGCGATTCCGCGAAGGACGCCTTGATCGCGGTCAGTGAGTACGCGCTGGAGTCCTTGACTGCGTGACTGACGCCTGGGTTGATCGGGAGTTCATCGAGCACGACTTTCGCGACGAGGACCTCGTCGGATTGTGTACCGAGCGGGCGGTGTTCACCGACTGTGATTTCAGCGGCGTGAACTTCGCCGAGTCCGAGCACATCGGGTCGGCTTTTCGGAATTGCCGCTTCGATCGCACGTCGCTGTGGCACAGCACCTTCCGCAACTGCAGCCTGATGGGCTCGGTGTTCTCGGACTGCCGGATGCGCCCGATCACGTTCGACGAGGTGGACTTCACCCTGGCCGTGCTGGCCGGCGCTGATCTGCGTGAAGTGGACCTGACCGGGTGCCGGCTGCGTGAGGCCGGGCTGGTGGAGACCGATCTGCGCAAAGCGGTACTGCGAAATGCCGACCTGTCCGGTGCCCGGGTACGTGGCTTGAAGCTGGACTCCGCCGACCTGCGTGGTGCGCGGGTGGATCCCGACCTGTGGACGCTGGCGTCGCTGCGTGGGTCGCGCATCGACCTGCCGCAGGCATTGGCGTTCGCCGCCGCGCACGGATTGGACGTGCACGGGGAGTGAAGGTTCCGCAGGAGTCGGAATGAGATTCACCCAGGGCCAGAAAACCCCTGGGGTTCCTGCCCGGAGGTGAACCTCACGCGGCCTTGAGCCGGATCTTCCACCGCACGAAGCCCAGGTACGCAATGCACAGCGCGCCCAGCATGCCCATGTCGAACCACCACGCCTTGGTGGTGTGCTCCCACAGCGCGTCCTTGGGTGTCAGGGGCCCTGGCACCAGATGAATCAGGTCAACCGTCGACGCCGATGCCGCAAAGCCCCAGCGGGCGGGGGTGATCCAGGACAGCTGATCGAGCACCAGGCGGTCGGTCACCGGGATCATGCCGCCGGAGAACACCAGCTGACTCATCACCGCCACCACCAGCAGCGGCATGATCTGCTCGGCGGACTTGGCCATCGCCGAGAGCGCCAGACCCACCATCGCCGCGGTCACCGTCGTCGCACCCATCACCACGAACAGCTCCGCCGTGGGCGGCAGGAAGCTCACCGAACCCTGCGTCGGGCCGCCCTTGCCCAGCACCGCGATGGCCGTGACGATCGAGGACTGCACGATCGCGAACACCGCGTAGATGCAGACCTTCGCCAGCAGGTAGGCGGTGGTGGACAATCCGACGGCCTGCTCCCGGCGGAAGATGGCCCGCTCACCGATCAGGTCGCGGACCGTCAGCGCGGTGCCCATGAAGATGGCGCCGACGTTCAGCAGCACCAGGATCTGGCCGGGCTCGTTGGGTGCGTCGCCCATCGGGTCGGGCACCCCGAAGCCGACGGTGCCGGGCACCGACAGCGACAGCACTCCCATGATGAACGGCAGCAGTGCCAGGAAGACGAAGTAGCCGCGATCGGAGACGATCAGGCGCATCTGCCGGCGCCCGATGGTCGAGAACTGCCGCCGGAAGCTGGTTTTTGCCGGCTTGCCCAGATCCGCGGGCTCCTCGGTGGAGGCCTCGGCCTCCGGGGCCGGGCCGGTGCGCTCGATGTACCGCTTGCCCGCCTCGTCGGGGTCGCCGGCCACAGTGGAGAAGATGTCGGCCCAGTTGGTGGTGCCCAACTGCGGGCCGATCTGGCTCGGCGGTCCGTAGAACGCAGTCTTGCCGCCGGGGGCCAGGAGCAGCACCTGGTCGCAGACGTCGAGATAGGTCAGCGAGTGCGTGACCACCAGCACCACGCGGCCGGCGTCGGCCAGTTGGCGCAGCATCGTCATGACCTGGCGGTCCAGCGCCGGGTCCAGGCCGGAGGTGGGTTCGTCGAGGATCAGCAGCGACGGGCCGGTCAACAGTTCCAGGGCCACCGACGCGCGCTTGCGCTGGCCGCCGGAGAGCTTGTCCACCCGGGTGTCGAGGTGCTTGGTCATCTCGAGTTCCTCGAGAACCTGCATGACGACGTTCTCGCGGTCCTCTTTGGTGGTGTCCGGCGGCAGCCGCAGCTCGGCGGCGTACATCAGCGCCTGGCGGACCGTCAGCTGCCCGTGCACCACATCGTCCTGGGGCACCATGCCGATCCGGGAACGCAGCGAGGCGTATTCGGCGTGGATGTCATGGCCCTCGAAGGTCACCCGTCCACTGGTCGGGTGGGTCAGACCGGCGACCTGCTTGGCGAAGGTGGACTTACCGGCACCGGACGGGCCGATCACCGCGGTGAGCGTGCCGGGCCGGGCGTCGATGGAGATGTTGTTGAGCAGCGTCTTGTTGTTCTCGATGGTCCAGGTGAGGCCCCGGACCTCCAGACCGCCGGTGCGGGTGGCGGCCTGGGTTTCCGACCGCCGCGCCAGCGTTCCGCCGGTGAACACCAGGTCGACGTTGCCGATGGTGACGACATCGCCCTCACGCAGCGTGGCCTGCTCGACCCGTTGGCCGTTGACGAACGTGCCGTTGATGCTGCGGTGGTCGATGATTTCGGCGCCACCGGCGGCCGGCACCAGCGTCGCGTGGTGCCGGGAGGCCAGCACGTCGGGGATGACGATCTCGTTGTCGGTGGCGCGACCGACCTTGATGCCGCCCGCCGGCACCTCGGGAGCGCGACCCGGGCGCAGGATCTTGAGCATGCTGGTGGCGAGGTTTCCGTCGCCGCCACTGTTGGTGGGTGTCCGCGGCGGGATGGCCGTGGGCCCCATCTGGGTAGGCATCGCACCTGACGCGGGTGGACGCGCCGCCGGCTGCGCCTGGCTCGGATAGTGCGTCGGGGGCGGGGTGACGGGCGGCCGCGCACCGGTCGGGTACTGCGGGGGCCGCTGAACCGGCGCCGACGGCGGCGACTGCCAGCCGCCGCTGGCCGGGTAGTTCGGAGGCTGATAGCTCGACGGGGTGGTGCCCGTGAGGGGCCGATGCTGCGGGATGGGCACCGAGGCGGTTTGTGGTGGAGTGCCCACGGCACCGGTGTGCCTGCCGACCTCGAATTCGAGGCGGGGGCCGTCGGGGTTGCCGATGTTGAGCGCCAACCCGTCATGGAGGTCGACGTTGGCGACCCGGCGGTTGTTGACGAACATGCCGTTGAGTGAGCCGTTGTCGATTGCGATCCACCGGCCGTGATCGAAGCGCAGCACCAAATGGGCGCGCGAGATCAACGGGTGTGCGATACGTACGTCCGCGCGCAGGTCACGCCCGACAACAACATCATTGCCCGCGGCGAAAGTGCGCGAAGACCCATCGTGCCGAACGGTCAGTGCAGGTGCGACTGGTCGAGACATCGCGTCAACTCTAACCGTAGGTATTCATTCCACGCGTGTGGCGCCTAACGGTCCGGCGCGCCGGTCAGCACGCAGTGCGTGTGGCTGTAGATGGTCGGCATGCACTGGTTGCAGTGTGTGCACAGGGCTCTGGTGGACTTGTCGGCCCTGATCCGGTTGATCAGGTCCGGCTCGGCCAGCACCGCCCGGCCCATCGCCACGAAGTCGAACCCCTCGGCCATTGCCAGGTCCATGGTCTCGCGGTTGGTGATGCCGCCGAGCAGTATCAACGGCATGGTCAGCTCGGCCCGGAACAGGCGGGCCTCGCGCAAGAGATAGGCCTCGCGGTAGGGATACTCGCGCAGAAAGTTCTTGCCCATCATCCTCACGCCCCACCGCATGGGTGGTTTGAAAGCTCCTGCGAACTCCTTGACCGGGGCGTCGCCGCGGAACAGGTACATCGGGTTCACCAGTGAGCTGCCCGCGGTCAGTTCGATGGCGTCCAATCCGCCGTCATCCTGCAACCAGATCGCGGTCTGCAGCGACTCGTCGGTGGAGATGCCGCCGCGCACCCCGTCGGTCATGTTGAGTTTGGCCGTCACGGCGATGCGGTCACCGACTGCTCGTCGCACCGCCAGCACGGTTCCGCGCGCCACCTTGGCGCGGTTCTCCAGGGAGCCGCCGAATTCGTCGTCGCGGCGATTGATCAGCGGGCTGAGGAATGAGCTGGCCAGGTAGTTGTGGCCGAGATGGATCTCCACGGCGTCGAAGCCGGAATCGATGGCCAGGCGGGCGGCGTTGGCGTGGGCTTCCATGACGTCACGGATGTCGTCCTTGGTGGCCTTCTTGGCGAACCGCATCGACATGGGGTTGAAGAACCGCACCGGCGCCAGCGCCTGGGCTTTGTTGGTCTTGGCGTTCGCGACGGGTCCGGCGTGGCCGATCTGGGCGCTGATGGCTGCCCCTTCGGCGTGGATGGCGTCGGTGAGCCGGCGCAGCCCGGGGACCGCTTCGGGACGCATCCACAGCTGCCAACCGTCGGTGCGGCCGCCTGGGGCCACGGCGCAGTAGGCCACCGTGGTCATCCCGATGCCACCCGCGGCCGGCCTGCGGTGGTAGTTGATCAGGTCATCAGTCACGAGGGCGTCGGGTGTCGCCGCCTCGAAGGTGGCCGCCTTGATGATGCGGTTGCGCAGCGTCAACGGGCCGAGCTTCGCGGGACTGAACACATCTGGGCTGGTGTTCACACCTGGCACTCCAACACGCGGCGCGGACGGTGTCAATGACGGGGCGAGGTGGAACGCCGCTCCTGGATGGAACAATGCTCAGCGTGGGTGCAAAAGTTCTGGACGGCAAGGCCACGCGCGACGAGATCTTCGTCGATCTCAAAGAACGGGTGGCGAAGCTGACTGCCCAGGGCAGAACGCCCGGGCTGGGCACCGTCCTGGTGGGCGACGACCCCGGTTCGCAGGCCTACGTGCGCGGCAAGCACGCCGACTGCGCGAAGGTGGGCATCAATTCCATCCGGCGTGATCTGCCCGCCGACATCAGTCAGGCCACTCTCGACGAGACCATCGACGAGCTGAACGCCAACCCCGACTGCACCGGCTACATCGTGCAGCTGCCGTTGCCCAAACATCTTGACGAGAACGCCGCCCTGGAGCGGATCGATCCGAGCAAGGACGCCGACGGCCTGCACCCGACCAACCTGGGTCGGCTGGTGCTGGGGGAGCCCGCTCCGCTGCCCTGCACGCCGCGCGGCATCGTGCATCTGCTGCGCCGCTACGAGGTGGAGATCGCCGGTGCGCAGGTGGTGGTGATCGGCCGCGGTGTCACGGTGGGGCGCCCGCTGGGTCTGTTGCTGACTCGACGTTCGGAAAATGCCACAGTCACCTTGTGCCACACCGCAACTCGGCATCTGCCGCAGCTCGCGCGGGAGGCCGACATCATCATCGCCGCAGTCGGTGTACCGCACATGGTGATCCCCGAGATGGTCAAGCCCGGTGCCGCTGTGGTCGACGTCGGAGTCAGCCGGGTCGACGGCAAGCTCACCGGCGATGTACACCCCGATGTCTGGGACGTGGCGGGGTTTGTCTCACCCAATCCCGGCGGCGTCGGTCCGCTGACGCGAGCGTTCCTGTTGACGAATGTCGTTGAGAGGGCAGAGAACTCGCTGTGAGGCCGTGGGCGCGGCTGCGCAGTCAGTGGCCCATCGTGGTGGTCGGGCTGATTTTCGTTGCCGCGTTCGTGTTGGTGGCGGCCGGGTACTGGCGCCGTGGGGCACTGCTGATCGGTATCGCCGTCGGGGTGGCGGCGGTGCTGCGGTTGGTGCTGGCCGATGACCGAGCCGGGTTGCTGGCGGTGCGGACCAAGGCCATCGACTTCCTGACCACCGGCTCGGTGAGCGCCGCGGTGGTCTACATCGCCTGGACCATCGACCGCCTCGGCACCAGCTGACGTACCGAGCCGCGGAGCGTGGTGCTCCGCGGCCCGGGTTCGTGCTCTGCGCTGTGGGGTTACTCGTTGTAGCCGAACATCGCGTTCCAGGACCGCTGATCCTGTTCGGCCCACTCCATGGACTCGGCCGGGGTGATGCGGTGCACCCGGGGGTCGTCGAAGTCGGGCAGCTGAACCCCGCGCACCACGGGCGCCGGAACATCTTGTCGCACAGAGTATTCCCCGATGTCGCGCAGCACGTTCTGACCCCGCTGCGAGAGGTTCCAGTTGAGGAAGACCTTCGCGGCGGCCACGTTGGTGGCCGTCGAGGCCACGCCGGTGTAGTAGTCGTAGGCGGTGACGCCTTCTTCGGGAACCACGAAGGTGACAGGGGCGTTCTCGTTGGCCGCGATGTTGACGCTGCTGACCACCACGGTGCCGGCGTCGATCTCACCTCGGGCCAGGCTGTCGAGTTCGGCTCCCAGGGAGTCGAACACCCGGGCTTCCTTGGCGTAGGCGCGCAGGTAGTCGTCGCCCAGCACATCGCGCTGGAATCGGGTCAGGGCCAGTGCGCTGCCGCCGGCACCGGCCTGGGCGATGCCCAGCTTGCCGGCCCACTGGGGCTCCAGCAAGTCCTGCCAACGCTTGGGGGCGTCCTCGGGATCCACCAGTGCGGTGTTGTACCCGAACGTGTAGATGGGGTCGAAGGTGCGGTAGTAGTTGCCGTTGTCGAAGACCACATCGTCACGCAGGTTCGTCGCAGTGGGCGGGGTGTAGGGCTGGAAGACGCCGCGCCTGCTCAGCCCCGAGACGAACCCGGCGTCGGAGATGCGCACCACGTCGGCGTTCAGCTTGCCCGCGCCGTGCTCGGCGACGATGCGCTCGTAGAGCCGGTTGGGGGTCAGGCGGATCAGCTTGACCTCGAGACCGGTGTCGGCCTCGAACTGCTCCAGGACGGTGGCCTCACTGTCGGCGGTGTAGCCGCTGTAGAGGGTGATGTGGCCTTCCTCCTTGGCCGCCGACCACAGCTCGGGATCGGCGATCTGCTCGCCGTTGATCACCAAAGAGGTGTCCCGTTCGATCGATTCGGCCGGCCGGGCCAGGTCCGGCGTCGGCGGTGGCGGCGAGCAGGCGGCCAGAAGTGTTGCGGCGGTGACAAACCCGAGCGCCAGGCGGGCGGACAGCTTTCTCATGACATCTCCTTGGAGCCGAAGCGGCGGGCGAGCACGGCGAGCACGCCGATAACGGCGCAGTAGAGCAGGCTCAGTTCGGCCGCGGATTGGAATGATCCGTTGTCGTAGGCGTCGAAGATCGCGATGGACAGCAGCCGGGTGTCGGAGGTGAACAGGAACAGCGCGGCGGTCAGTTCGCGCATCGCGAGCATCATCAGCAGCAGGAAGGTCGAGGACAACCCCACCCGCAGCAGGGGCGCGGTGACGAAGGTGATGGCGCGGTGCCTGCGGGCTCCGAGCATCACGGCGCTGTCTTCGAGATCCTTGTCCAGCTGGATGATCGACGCCGACACTCCGCGGTAGCCCTGCGGCAGGAACACCGCAACGAAGGCGATGACCAACACCGCCAGGGTGCCGTACACGGGGATCGGCAGCGCCAGCCAGGTCCACAGCAGGCCGAGGCCCAGGACGATCGCGGGTACCGCCAGGGGAAGCATGGCGACGTATTCGAGGAGTTTGCGTCCCGGCGCCTTGGTCCGGTAGCGGGTGTAGGCCAGCGCGAAGCACAGCGCGGTGCCGATGCCGGCAGTGGCCACCCCGACCACGACGCTGTTGATGACTACCTGGTGGAAGTCGCTGCTCTGCAGGGTCTGACCCATGTTCCACAGCGACAGGGCCCCGGGCTGACCGAGCTGGCTCAGGTCGGCGACGTAGGGGCTGGTCTGCATGGCGGCGATGATCAGCGCGAGGACCGGCAGCAGCACGGCCAGGACGAAGTAGCTCCAGGCGAATACGGCCGACGGTATGCGCCAGCCGCGCAACGCCACCTGACGAGCGCGTACACCCTTGCCGCTGACGGTGGTGTATTCCTTGCCGCCCATGGCCCGCTGTTGGAAGGCCACGACGATCACCAGCAGAACGGTGAGCACCACGGCAAGCGCGGCGGCGTCGTTGGAGCGGGCCGGTGAGGCGTTCATCAGGCGGTAGATCAGGGTGGGCAAGGTGTCCACCCCGCCCGGGACGCCGATCACCTGGGCGACTGGGAAGTTCTCCACGGTCAGTGCGAACACCAGGATCGCCGAGCCCAGCACGGCGGGCATCACCAGTGGGAAGGTGACCTCACGCAGCATGCGGCGGACCGGGGCGCCGTGCAGGCTGGCCGCGTCCTCCAGGTCGGGGTTCATCAACGACAGCGCCGAGTGCACCATGAGGAACGGGTAGGGGGCGTAGTACAACCCGAGGACGAAGATCATGCCGGTGAAGCTGTAGATGTCGATCAGGTGGGGCACCCCGAGCGCACCGAACGCCAGGTTCACATACCCGGTGGCGGGGCCGGCCAGCAATGCCCACGCCAGTGCGCCGACCAGGGCGGGCAGGAACAGCGGCATGATGGCGATGCCGTAGATCAGTTTGCGGCCCGGGATGTCGGTGCGGGCTGCGAGGAACGCCAACAGACATCCGATGATCAGCGCCACCGCCGACGAGCCGATGCCGACGGCGGCGGAGTTCAGCAGCGCGGTCTGTGCGGTGCCCGAACCCAGCACGGCAAAGTTGTCGAAGGTGAAACTGCCGAAGTCGAACAGGTTGTCGCGTTCGGTGTTCTCGCTGAAGGCTCCGGCGAGGATGAAGAACATCGGGCACAAGACGATGACGGTGAGCACCGCCAGCTGGACCAGGACGGGCGTGGTGCCCCGCAGCCGCAGTCGCCTGCGGCGGGGCGGCGCGGTGCTCGGCGCTGTCTTGGTCTGTGGCAGAGGCGGTGTCGCGGTGGGGGCGCTCATGCGGTCACCACCGCAGATTCGGTGCGGTCGTCGAGCAGCAATTGGGCGGCGCCGGGGCGGGCGGTCACGACCGCGGACTCGCCGATGCCCAGCACCGGGCTGCCGTTGCCGGTGGCCACGGCTTCGATCTCGGGTCCGTTGTCCAGTGTCACGCGGTAGCGGATCGAGGCACCCTGGTAGCTGGCGACCTCGACACGGCCGGTCCAGTGTTGACCCTGCGGTGCGGGTTCGGAGATGCCGGTCACCAACAGGTCCTCCGGGCGCAGGCAGATCACCATGGGTCCGTCGGCGGCGGGGGAGTCGTCGGTGGCCACCGTGATGGCGGGGTGGTCGTTGAGCAGATAGCCCGAGCCCGACGAGGTGGCCGAGGCCGCGAAAATGTTGCCGATGCCGAGGAATTCGGCGATCGAGGCGCAGGAGGGGTTCTTGTAAATCTGCTCCGGAGAACCGATCTGGACGATGCGGCCCTTCTGCATGAGGGCGATCCGGTCGGCCAGGGCGAACGCTTCGACCTGGTCGTGGGTGACGTAGACGGTGGTCAGTCCCAGCCGCAGCTGCAGTTCGCGCAGTTCCATCCGCAGCCGCTCGCGCAGCCGGGCATCGAGGTTGGACAGCGGCTCGTCGAGCATCAGGACGCTGGGCCGCATGACCAGGCTGCGGGCCAGCGCAACCCGCTGCATCTGGCCGCCGGAGAGCTGACTGGCGCCCCGGTCGGCCAGGTGCCCAAGGCCCACCAGGGAAAGAGCCTCGCTCACCCGCTGTTCCATCTCGGACTTGGCCACTTTTTGCATCTTCAGGGCGAAACCGACGTTCTGGGCCACGGTGCGATGCGGCCACACGGCGTACGACTGGAACACCATGCCGACGTTGCGCTTGTGGGGCGGGACGGAGCGGCCGGTCGTGCTGTCGTGGACCACGCGGTCGCCGATGGTGATCTTGCCGATGCTGGGGGTCTCCAGCCCCGCGACGCAGCGCATGGTGCTGGTCTTGCCGCAGCCGGATTGCCCGAGCAGTACCAGGGATTCGCCGTCGGCGATGTCGAGGTCGAGATCGCGGACCACGGTGTTGCCGTTGTAGGCCAGTGTCAGGTTTTCGATGGTGACTTTCATGATGTCCTTCTGTGGAGTGGGTGAACAGGACCGGGGCTCAGGAAGCGGCCAGGGCGCGGGCGGGATCGGCCAGGAACAACTCGGCGCGAGCGATGCGCCGGGCGGCGCGGTGCAGGGCGATGTCGCGGGGGAGGTGATCATCGGACAGCGTGGCGGTGGTGCTGATGACGCCCGCGGCGGTGCCGATCCGCAACGTCGACGCCGACCGCCGGGTGGCCACGTTGCGGGCGACGATGCTGTCGTCCACCGTGGCGGCGGCCGCTACGGCCACCGCTGAGGTCAGGCCGATGGCCGGATGCGGTGCCAGCATGGACACCATGCGCACGGCCACGTCGTATTCGCCTACAGCCACCGGGTTTCCGTCGCTGGTGGTGTAGTCCAGTGCAGGGCCGACGATGCCGACCTTGGGGACCGCGTGCTGCACCGGCTCGCCGGGCTTGGTCAACCCCATGGCCAGCGCGGCCCGGTGCCGCAGTTCGATCAGCACCGGCAGCCGTTCGGCCAGTGCGTCGGTGCCTTCGGAACCGGTCAGGCCGAAGTCGCCGGCGTAGAACAGTGCCGCGGGGGCGCCGGCGTTGATCAGGGTCGCCGCATACCGGTGTCCACCCGCCTCGAGGTGATCGACGGCGCGTCCGGTGGGCAGCAGGACTTCCCGGCTCGGCGCGACGTCGGTGAAGGTCAGGGCGACCGGAACACCGAGAGCCGTCGTCCCCGGTACGGTGGCGCCGCCGTCTGCCGGCACGACGCCACCGGGGGTGGCGATCTCGGCGGACAACATGGCACCGGTGTTCTGGTTGCGCATCCGTACCACTGTGACCTCGGAGTCGATGGCCACCATGCCGGTTTGCAGCGCGTACAGGCCGATGGCGGTGGCGCAGTTGCCGCAGTTGCTGCCCCATTCGACGGTGCGCTGGCCGAGCGCCACCTGAGCGAACAGGTAGTCGACGTCCACACCGTCGACCGGCGAGCGTCGCACCACGGCGGCCTTGGAGGTGGTCGACGTCCCGCCGCCCACTCCGTCGAGCTGCAGCGGGTCACCGGATCCGAAGGCAGACACCAGGATTTGGTCCAGGCCGGTGGTACGCAACAGCGGGTCCACGTCCACGGCGTTGAACAGCCAGCACTTGCTGGTGCCTCCCCGCATCCACGTTCCCCACAAGCTGGTCATGAGTTCCGCCCTCCTGTCTTCGGCTCGATCGAGCAAAGTGACTGCGCTCACTCTGGGGCGCGGTTTCAGCGTGCATCACGTGGGGGTCGAGTACAATTTCGGAAAAGTCGATAACTATTAAGTTCAACTGAAAGCAGGGCGATGCTGGACCCACGACGAATGCTTCTGCTGGTCGACGTGGTGCGGGCCGGCTCGCTCACCGCGGCCGCCAATCGCCTCAGCTACACCACCTCGGCCATCTCCCAGCAGATCGCCAAGCTCGAGGCCGAAGCCGGGCAACCGCTACTGGAACGCCACGCCCGGGGGGTGCGGTTGACCGAGGCCGGAGCGGCGCTGGCCCGTCGCGCCGAGCGCATCGAGACGCAACTGCACGCAGCGCGCAGCGAGCTCGACGACATCGCCGGTCTGCGGTCGGGAACCGTGCGCCTTGGCACCTTCCCCACGGTGGGATCCAGCCTGCTTCCGCAGGTGGTCAAGCTGTACAAGTCCCGGCACCCCGCCGTCACGCTGACGGTGCGCAGCTCCCGCTTCGCCGCGCTGCGGGCGATGTTGGACACCGGCGACGTCGAACTCTCACTGCTGTGGGATTACGAGTGGGCCCCAGTGACCGATCGTGAGCTGGTGGTGCGGGAATTGCTGGTGGACCCACCCACGCTGGTGGTCTCGGTCAATCACCGCTTCGCCCATCGGGAGTCGCTGGACATGGCCGAACTGGCCGACGAGTTGTGGATCACCCGCGAGGATCACCATCCGGTGGGGGCGGCGCTGGAGAAGGCCTGTCAGAAGGCCGGTTTTGTGCCCACCGTGGCGTTCGCGGCCAACGACTACCAGGAGGCGCAGGCCATGGTCGCGGTGGATCTCGGGGTGTCCATGGCCCCGCGGCTGGCGCTGTCGAACCTGCGTGAGGACGTCAAGGTCATCCCGCTGCGCGGGGCGCCGTCACGGCGCATCCTGCTCGCGCACCTGGCTGAGCACCGGCTCACCCCCGCCGAGGCGACGCTGGTGGACACCTTCGAAGAAGTGGCCTACCGCCACGACGGCAAATCCACGCCGGTCCGTCGGTCCCGGTCCTGACGTACATCGGCGGGAAGGCTTAAGTTCAAGTTAAGCACTCTGCAGATTTTCGACATTGTTGTACAGGCACGCCGTTCCTACTGTGATCTGAGTAATGATTCATCGGGGCGTGTGATTGGCGAGGGGTGAACTCCCGTCGCACCACGTTCCGGAACCGAGGGAACACATGTCTTCTGTCGAGATTCTGCCTCTGATCGCGCTGGTGGCGATGTTCGTCATCGCCACGTTCTTCCCGATCAACATCGGCATCCTGGGGTTCATCGGCGCGTTCGGCGTCGGTGCCTTCCTGCTGGGATATGACGACAAGGAGATCCTTGCCGCCTTCCCCAGTTCCATCGTGCTGACCATCATCGGGGTCACCTACTTCTTCGGCATGGCCAAGAAGAACGGCACGATCGACCTGCTGGTCAACGCCTGCATCCGCGCCGTCCGCGGCCGCGTGACCGTGGTGCCGTGGGTGTTCTTCTTCTGTGCCTCGGTGCTGACCGCGTTGGGCACCTTCAGCCCCGCGGCAGTCGCGTTGATCTGCCCCGCCGCTCTGTCGTTTGCGGCCAGGACCAAGATGAGCCCGCTGGTCATGGGCATCATGACCATCAACGGCGCCCACGCCGGCGCGTTCTCACCCATCTCGGTGTCCGGCGTGCTGGTGCACGACCTGGTGGAGAAGAGCGGGCTGACCATCGCCCCCTGGACCCTGTTCTTCGCCAGCTACGGCATGAACCTGCTGCTCTCGGTGCTGACGGTGGTCGGCTACGCCGCGCTGGCCCGGATGCGCAACCTGGAGTACAGCGCAACCGGCACCAAGCTCACCGATGACCTCGACGGCAGCGGCGGTACCGGCGTGCGTGCCGAGTCCGCTCCCGGTACCGGCCCGGCCGGTGGGGCAGGCGCCGGGACGCAGGTGCTGACCCGTCCGGTGCAGTCCGACGTGCTCGAGGTCCAGGTGCACCCGGTCACTGTGGTGCAGAAACTGACCCTGTTCCTGATCGCGGCCGTGCTGGTGCTCGTGCTGGTGTTCCACCTGCCGATCAGCTTCATCTCGATCGCCGCCGGCGCCATCCTGGCCTTCACCGACCTGTCCAAGCAGAACGAGGCCATCGCCGGCATCAGCTGGTCGACCGTGCTGCTGGTGGCGGGCATGGTCACCTACATCTCGCTGCTCGAAGAGGTCGGCACCATCGACCACCTGGCCGAGATGGCGATCACCATCGGCGCTCCGCTGCTGGTGGCTATCGTGCTCTGCTACGTCATCGGCATCACCTCGGCGTTCGCGTCGTCGACCGCCCTGCTGGCCGCGATCATCCCGATGGCGCTGCCGCTGCTGCAGACCGGTGCCCTGCCCGTGGTGGGTGTGGTGGCCGCGCTGGCCATCGCCGCCACCGTGGTCGACGTCTCACCGTTCTCGACCAACGGCGCGCTGGTGCTGGCCAACGCTCAGGGCATCGACCGGCCGCGGTTCTACCGGCAGTTGCTGGTCAACGCCGGCATCGTGGTCGCGGTGGCGCCCGCGCTGTGCTGGCTGCTGCTGGTGGTCGTCCCCTCGATGGTGTGAGACCCGCCAGGGTTTAGCTGAACTGAACCCCTCTTCATATTTACGCGATTGTTCTTCATCTTTGCGAGGGCCACCCTGGTATCAGGGACCTGTCGCGTCGGAAAGGCACACCCATGCTCACAGTTCGCGCCACCTGGATGCGGGGAGGCACCAGCAAATGCTGGCTGTTCCACGCGGTGGACATCGACCCTCTGATCGACGCCGCCGGCGGCCTGGACGAGCTGCTGACGTCGGCGTTCGGTTCCGGTGATCCTCGTCAGCTCGACGGCGTGGGCGGCGGCAGCTCCACGACGTCCAAAGCCGCCATCGTCCGTCGCTCCCAGCTTCCCGGGATCGACATCGACTACCTGTTCGCCCAGGTTGCCATCGGCGACCGTCAAGTGGAGTGGGGTAGCAACTGCGGCAACTGCGCCACCGCGATCGGGCTCTACGCCCTGCAGTCCGGACTGGTGGCCGTCGACGACACGGTGACGTCGGTGCGGATGCGTAACCAGAACACCGGCGCGGTGCTGACCGCCGACATCGCCACCCCCGGTGGAAGCATCCCGACCGACGGCGATGCCGCGGTGCCTGGAACCAACGCGCTCGGCGTCCCGGTGGGGCTGACGTTCACCGGCTTGGCGGGCGAACCGGCGCAGCTGCTACCCAGTGGACACGTCGTCGACACGGTGAGTCTGGAGGGTCGGGACTATTCGGCCACGATGGTGACCGCCGGGGCGCCCGCAGCCCTGTTCGACGCCGCTGATCTGGGCCTCACCGGCGCCGAAGGCAATGCGGTTGTCGCCGATCATCTTTCGCTGCTGGTGGCCTTGCGTCAGCAGTCCTCGTTGCGGATGGGTTTGAGCAAACCGGGTGACCCCATCCGGCACGCGATTCCCAAGGTGGGCGTGGTGGGCAGCCCGCGGGACTACCGAACCAGCGCCGGGGAGCAGGTCCGAGCCGACGAGTACGACGTGTCCGTCCGGATGCTGTCGATGATGGCACCGCATCCCGCCATCGGGTTGACCTCCGCGGTGGCAGTGGCCGCCGCGTCCACGGTGGCCGGCGGTGTGGTGGCGCGCAAGAGCACCGCCGCGCCGTCCGGACTTCTGCGGCTGGGCACCCCGGCCGGCGTCCTGCACGTCGAGCGCATCATGAACAACGGTGTGCTGGAGGCGGTCACGCTGCACCGAGCGGCGCGCCGCATCGCGTCGGCCGAGTTGTTCGTCGCCGAGCGGGCCCACGCGCTGGCGGGCTGACGCCTCACTGCGTCAACGTCGCTCGGATCCCCACCGTCACATACGGCAACGCCAGACCGGTGGATGCTGCCAGCGCCGGATGGGTGGCCAGCAGGTCGCGCACCTGATCCAGCGTCTGCGTCCGCACCTCGTCCGGCGAGGTGATGCAGTAGCTACGGGATGCCACCAGGTCGATGAGTGCCTGTGGCGTCAGGTAATTCGTCCACTCGACGTGGTGACGCTCGGTGCCGGTGAACGGGGCGGGCAGGCTCACCTCATGGTTGAACGGGTCGCGCTCGTGGCCGATGATGCGGCCCAGGTCCTTGACCCAGCCCATTCTCTCGTCGCGGGTGTTCCACACCAGACCCAACCGTCCGCCGGGTCGCAGTACGCGGGCGACCTCGGGGATGGCGCGCTCGGGGTCCACCCAGTGCCACGCCTGGGCCACCAGTACGGCGTCAACACTGTTGTCCGCCAACGGGATCTCTTCAGCAGTGCCCAGTAGGGCCGGCGTGTCTGGCAGCGCGGCACTGAGTACCTCGAGCATCTCGGCCAACGGATCGACGGCCACTACGTCGAGGCCCCGTTCCACCAGCCTGGTGGTCAGCTTGCCGGTGCCGGCCCCCAGGTCGAGCACCGTCCGCGCACCCGGCGGCAACAGCCAGTCGATGGCCTCCGGTGGGTAAGACGGACGCCCGCGCTCGTAGGCGGCCGCCGCGGACCCGAAGGACCGCGAGAGCTCGCGCCACGAACTCGACGACCTGCTCACTGCGCGGCCAGTTCCAGCGTCCGTCGCACCAGCTGGCCCACCGCCTCGGTTTCCACCAGGAACCCGTCGTGGCCGTAGATGGAGTCGACCACCTCGAGGCCCTCGCATCCCGGCAGCAGATCGGCGATCTCCTGTTGCAGCCGCAGCGGGTACAGCCGGTCGGAGGTGATACCGCCGACTATGGCGGGCACGGGGCAGGACCGCAGCGCAGCCTCCACACCACCGCGTCCTCTACCGACGTCATGGTTGGACAGCGCGTCACTCAGCGTCACGTAGCTTCCAGCGTCGAAACGCGCCAAAAGCTTCCCGCCCTGATGCTCCAGATAGCTCTGCACCGCATACCGCCCGCCGGCCAGTGGATCCTCGGCGCCCTGGGGGGCGTTGGCGAACCGGTCGTCGAGTTCCTCCTCGCCGCGATAGGTCAGGTGGGCGAAGCGACGGGCGATCTGCAGACCGGCGTCGGGGGTGCGTCCGGTGTCGTGGTAGTCACCGCCCTGCCAGTTCGGATCGGCCTTGATGGCGGCCACCTGGGTGCTCTGGGTGCCGATCTGGTCGGCGGTGGCACGCGCGCCCACCGCCAGGATCAGCGCCGCCCGCACTGAATCGGGTTGGCTGACAGCCCATTCCAGTGCGCGGGCGCCACCCATGGATCCGCCGACCACGGCAGCCACCTCGGTGATTCCCAGGGCGGCCAGTGCGGCCACGTCGGCACGGACCTGGTCGCGCACCGAGATCACCGGAAACCGTGAGCCCCAAGGTTTTCCGTCGCGCGCCAGCGAACTGGGGCCGGTGCTGCCGCGGCAGCCGCCCAGGACGTTGGTGGAGATGGCGCACCAACGATCGGTGTCGATGGGGGCGCCGGGGCCGGCCACGCCGTCCCACCATCCCGGGGTGGGATGCCCGGGGCCGGCCGGGCCGGTGACATGCGAGTCCCCGGTCAGTGCGTGCAGCACCATCACCACGTTGTCGCGCGACGGCGACAATTCGCCCCAGCGCTGGATGGCGATGCTGACATCCTCGAGCACCACGCCGCTCTCCAGCGTCAGCGGACCGATGTCGATGACGCCGACTTCGCCTTCGGCGGGCAGGGTTGCACTCAGCTCAGGAGAGATCGTCACTGGACACTCCTCGCTCAAAACGCCGCCAGGGCATGCGGATCGGAGGCCCCGACCGCGTTCGCCGCGGCGAAGCCCTGCTCGAGGTCGGCCAGGATGTCGTCGATGCCCTCGATCCCCACGGCCAGGCGCACCAAGCCGGGAGTCACACCGGTGGTCAGCTGCTCTTCCGGCGTCAGCTGCGCGTGCGTGGTCGAGGCCGGGTGTATCACCAGTGACCGCACGTCGCCGATGTTGGCCACATGGCTGTGCAAGGTCAGTGCGTCGACAAAAGCCTTGCCGGCCGCCAGCCCGCCGGCCAGCTCGAATGCCAGAACCGCTCCGGTTCCCTTGGGCGCCAACGTCTTTGCTCGCTCGTGCCACGGTGACGACGGCAGGCCGGCGTAGTTGACCGACAACACGTCGTCGCGGGCTTCGAGGAACTCGGCCACCTTCTGGGCATTGGCGACATGGCGCTCGATGCGCAGGCTGAGGGTCTCGAGCCCCTGGGCGATCAGGAACGCGTTGAACGGCGATGCCGCCGAGCCGAGGTCGCGCAGCAACTGCACCCGCGCCTTGAGTGCGAATGCCGGTGCGCCCAGATCGGCGAACACCACGCCGTGGTAGCTGGGATCCGGGGTGGTGAAGCCGGGGTGCCGACCCTGAGTCCAGTCGAAGGTACCGCCGTCGACGATCACGCCGGCGATGGCCGAACCGTGTCCGCCGAGGTACTTGGTGGCCGAGTGCACCACGATGTCGGCACCCTGGCTGATCGGTTGGATCAGGTAGGGGGTGGCGATGGTGTTGTCGACGATCAACGGGACGCCGTGTTCGTGTGCGACAGCCGAGACGCCGGGGGTGTCCAACAGGTCGATCTGCGGGTTGGAGATGGTCTCGCCGAAGAACGCCTTGGTGTTGGGACGCACTGCGGCACGCCAGGAGTCGAGATTGTCCGGGTCGTCGACGAAGGTCACCTCGATACCCAGCTTGGGCAGCGTGTAATGGAAGAGGTTGTAGGTGCCGCCGTAGAGCCGGGGGCTGGACACGATGTGATCACCTGCGGCGGCCAGGTTGAGGATGGCGAAGGTCTCGGCGGCCTGGCCGGAGGCCAGGAACAACGCCGCGACACCCCCTTCGAGGGCGGCGATGCGCTGTTCCACCACATCGGTGGTGGGGTTCATGATCCGGGTGTAGATGTTGCCCGGCTCGGCCAGCCCGAACAGTGCCGCGGCGTGGTCGGTGTCACGGAACGTGTACGACGTGGTCTGGTAGATCGGCAGGGCCCGTGCGTTGGTGGCAGGGTCGGGGCTCTGGCCGGCGTGGATCTGCTTGGTCTCGAACGACCAGTTCAGGGTGGGATCGGTGGGTTCAGTCACGACTGTCGAGCCTCCATCAGTTCTGGGGGCCCGTTCCATTGCCGGACCCGCGCTTGCCGTGTAGCCGCTAGCGGCTACTCAACCTGGTCGTCTCCCGGGGCACCCCACCGCGGTTGGAGGGTTGCCGGCCAGCAAGCCGGGGCTATGTGCTGGCACTCATGACCGTGATGCAGCGTATCGCACCCCTGAGCTCGGGTGCCAGCGGGTAAGCCCGCGACATGCCGGTAGGGCGTCGCAAGGCACTCGGCCGGGTGCCGAAACCAAGGGGTCAGGCGGGCGGTGCTGCTTGCTCCGGTGACCGGTGCGCGTCGACAAAATCGGCGATGAGCTCGGTCACCACGCCGGGCGCCTCGAGCATCGGGATGTGGCCGACGCCGCCCAGCCGGTGCACCACGGAGTGACTGGGCAGGTTGTCGGTGAAGTGCCGGTTGCCCCGTGGGCTGGGGAACACCCGGTCCTTCTCGGCGAGAACGAGCTGTACCGGTGTGCGAATCTCGGCCAGCTCGAGCAGTCCGGGTGCGGTCAGCGTCTTGATCAGCAAGGCGATATAGGCATGACAGTGGGTGGCGTCTTCGACGAGGGCCCGCAGGTCGGGTTCGCTGGGGCCGTCGGCGGGGCCGCTGACAGGCAGTGTTGCCAGCCTGCGAGCAAACGGCAGGTCCAGGATTCTCGGCCCCAGCAGCCGTGCTGCCAGCAACGCCGGGCCGCCGGCGAGGAATTTGAAGATGGTCTCGTACTTGGTGGGAGAGTGCCGCGTCCAGCCACCGGCTGGTGCGATCGCCGTCAGCGTCCGGGCGCGACCCCTGCGCTCCAGCTCGAAGGCGACCCAGCCGCCGAGGGAGTTACCCACCACATGCGCAGTCTCCCAACCCAATTCGTCGAGCTGGCGCTCGACGTGGTCCACCAGCACGGCGGTGTCCATGAACCAGGAATGTACGGCCGGCCCACCGCGATGGCCGGCCATGGTCGGAGCGAACACCTCGAATCCGGCGCGCTCGGCCAGCTGCTCGGCCACGGTGCGCCAGACATTCTGCGAGCACAGGAACGGGTGCAGAAGCAGGACCGGTTCACCCGTCCCCAGATGGATCGGCGCTACGCCGGCGGCAGGGGAGTTCATGTCGACCGACATTAAGGTGATACCGGCGGTACCGCAATACTCCCGGGTTCGGTTTTCGGCAAACAGCTGCGTTAGGGTCGTGCTCCGTGATCGTCAGCACCATCAACGTCAACGGCATCCGGGCCGCGGTCAAGCACCGCTCCGCCGACAACCTGGGGCTGCTGCCCTGGCTGGCCCAGACCAGCGCCGATGTGGTCTGCCTGCAGGAGACCCGCGCCGACGACGAACAGCTGGCCTCCGCACTGGCCCCTGCGCTCGACGACTGCTGGCATCTGGCATCCGCCGAACCCCACCTCAAGGGCCGAAACGGCGTCGCCGTGCTGAGCAGGCACCCGTTCGATGCTGTCCGGGTAGGCGTGGGGATCGACGAGTTCGCCGAGCACGGCCGCTACCTGGAAGTCGATATCGAGAACCTGACCGTGGCCAGTGTGTACGTCCAGACCGGGGAGGCTGAGACGCCACGCCAGCTGGAGAAAGAACGCTTCATGGTGGCGCTGGCCAAGCGGATGTCCGAGTTGAGCACCTCGGGCCGTGACGCGGTGGTGTGCGGTGACTGGAACATCGCGCACACCGAAAACGACATCAAGGCGTGGAAGGCGAACGTCAAGAAGTCCGGCTTCCTGCCCAGCGAGCGGCAGTGGGTGGGGGAGTTGCTTGACGCGGGCTGGGTGGACGTCGTCCGCCACCTGCACCCGGATGTGGCAGGCCCGTACAGCTGGTGGTCCTGGCGTGGCAAGGCCTTCGACAACGACGCGGGCTGGCGCATCGACTACCACCTGGCGAACGCCCAGCTGGCTGCCCGCACCGTCTCCGCCCGGGTGGAACGGCCCGAGGCCTACGCACTGCGCTGGTCCGATCACGCGCCGGTGACGGTCGAATACTCCTGACCTACAACCTCCGGTGACCGGCATGAAATGATCGCCTGATCATGAGCGACTCCACTCCTGCCGTCCAGGATGTTGCCCGCCGCCAGGTCGTGTTCTCCGGCGCGCAACCCACCAGCGATTCCCTGCACCTCGGCAACGCACTCGGCGCGGTCAGACAGTGGGTGGCGCTGCAGGAGGGCTACGACGCCTATTTCTGCGTTGTCGACCTGCATGCCATCACCGTTGCGCAGGATCCCAAGGTGCTACGGCGCCGCACCCTGGTGACCGCGGCGCAGTACCTCGCGTTGGGCATCGATCCGTCGAAGGCGACCGTGTTCGTCCAGAGCCATGTCCCTGCTCACGCCGAATTGGCTTGGGTGCTGGGCTGTTTCACCGGTTTCGGCCAGGCCTCCCGGATGACGCAGTTCAAGGACAAGTCGCAGAAGCAGGGCAGTGACGCCACCACTGTGGGCCTGTTCACCTATCCGGTGTTGATGGCTGCCGACGTGCTGCTCTACAACACCGACCTGGTGCCGGTGGGAGAGGACCAGCGACAGCACCTGGAGCTGGCCCGAGATCTCGCTCAGCGGTTGAACTCCCAGTACAAGAAGCTGTTCGTGGTACCGGAAGCGATGATCCCGAAGACCACCGCCAAAATCCAGGATCTGGCTGACCCGACTGCCAAGATGAGCAAGTCCGCCGCCTCCGACGCGGGACTGATCAGTCTGCTCGATGATCCGGCCAAGACCGCCAAGAAGATTCGTTCGGCAGTCACTGACAGCGAACGCGAGATCCGGTTCGACCGGGACGCCAAAGCGGGAGTGTCCAACCTGCTGACCATCCAGTCCGCGGTCACCGGAACGGACATCGACGCTCTGGTCGCCGGCTACCAGGGTCGCGGCTACGGCGATCTGAAGAAGGACACCGCCGACGCGGTGGTGGAGTTCGTCACACCGATCAAGGCGCGCGTTGATGAGTTACTGGCAGATCAGGCGGAGTTGGAGGCGATTCTGGCCGCCGGTGCGGCAAGAGCCCGTGAAGTGTCTGCAAAGACGTTGCGGCGGGTATATGACCGTCTAGGTTTTCTACCTCAGCAGAGTTGACGTCTTGGGAGGCTGGCAGTGACAGGACCGGCCCGGTCTGAAGTCGACACCGAGGTCGACGAGGCAGCAGGGGACAAGCCGGGGTTTCTCGACCGGTATCGCGCCCGCTGGCATTGGTTCGACCACGTGATGCTGGCCCAAGAGCGTTACACGAACACCAAGGGCGATTTCTACGCCGCCGGCATCACCTACTTCACCATCTTCGCGCTGTTCCCGCTGCTGATGGTGGGTTTTGCGATCGGTGGTTTTGTGCTGGCCAGTCGGCCGGAGCTGATGGCCGACGTCGCGGGCTGGATCCGCACCACCATCTCCGGTGACATGGGCGAGCAACTCGTCGGCCTGATGGACTCGGCCATCGACTCCCGGACCACCGTCGGAGTCATCGGCCTGGCCACCGCGGCGTGGGCCGGGCTGGGATGGATGGCGAATCTGCGTGAGGCCCTGAGCCAGATGTGGGGGCGTTTCCGCGACGAGCCACCTGGCTTCATCCGCACCAAACTGTCGGATCTGCTGGCGCTGGTATCGGCGTTCGTGGCGATCTTGTTGACGTTTGCACTCACCGCGCTGGGCAGCGGTGCGACCATGCGCAGCGTGCTGGAGTTCTTCGGTATCGGGGAAGCGCCAGGGCTCGGAGTGGTGTTGCAGATCGCGTCCCGGCTGATGTCACTGGCGGTGTCCTGGTTGTTGTTCACCTGGATGATCGCCCGGTTGCCCCGGGAGTCGATCAGCTTCCGCAGCAGTATCCGAGCGGGGTTGATCGCCGCTGTCGGCTTCGAGGTCTTCAAGCTGGTGGCATCGATCTACCTGGTGTCGGTGGTGAGCGGACCTGCCGGCGCAACGTTCGGTCCGGTGCTGGGTCTGATGGTCTTCGCCTACATCACCGCACGCCTGGTCCTTTTTTCCACCGCGTGGGCTGCCACGTCGAGAGACAACCTGCGCGAGGACGTCATCCCGCCGCCGGAACCCGCCGTGATCAACACCAGGGTGATGACCCGACCGGGTATCGGCCCCGTGCAGGCCGCGGCTGCCGTGGTGGCGGGAGCCGTTGGTGCGCTCGGGCTTTCGAAGCTCAGGCAGCGCGGGAACGACGATTGACCGCGCGGGCGGCCAGGATCAGTCCGAACACCACGATGGTGCCCACCACTGCGACGCCCACCCGCACCGGCACGGCGTCGGCGGCCGGAACCAAGCTCGCAGCCTGAGCGGCCGCGGTGGCGGCCATCTCGTCGGTGCGGGCGGCCTCCTTGGGCAGCAGCGCCGGGTCCGGATCCACCAGCTCGCCGACCTTGGTGCCCACGGGCAGGCTGAAGCCGTAGTCGAGGAGCCGGGCCGCCTGCTCCCACGGCGCGATCGGCTGTCGGGTGCCCTTCAGCAGTACCGCCACCAGGCGGCGCCCGTCGCGCTCCGCGCCGCCGACAAACGTCTGGCCGGCGTCGTCGGTGTAGCCGGTCTTGCCGCCGAGTGCGCCGGGGTAGTTGTAGAGCAGCTTGACGTCGTTGACCACCTCGTAGGGCGGATTGCCGTCGCGGCCGGGGAAGTCGAAGGACTGGGTTCGCACGATGTCGGTGAAAGTCGGGTTCTGCCAGGCGTACCGGTAGAAGAGGGCCAGGTCGTAAGCCGAGGTGCTCATGCCGGGGCCGTCCAGGCCTGAGGGTGTGGCAGCCCGGGTGTCGCGGCCGCCGAGCTGGCTGGCCAGGGTGTTGAGCTTGCCGAGCGCTGCGTCCCAGCCGCCCAGCTGCATCGCCAGTGCATGGGCGGCATCGTTGCCGGAGTGCATCATCAGCCCGTGCAGCAGGTCGTTGACGGTGTAGAAGCCACCGGGGCCCACACCCACCTTGGTGCCCTCGGCGTTGGCGTCGTCCTGGGTTCCCGGCACCTGCTTGTTGAGGTTGAGTTCCTTGAGCGACGCCAGCGCGGTCAGCACCTTGATGACGCTGGCGGGGCGGTGGCGGCCGTGCGGGTCGCGGGCGGCGATCACGTCACCGGTGTCCATGTCGGCCACGATCCAGGATTCTGCGGAGACATCCTCGGGCACCGGTGGAGTGCCGGGCGCGGCGATGATGCCGCAGCCCCCCAGGGCTTCGCCGCCCACGGGTTTGGCAGGCACGGCCAGTGGTTGCGGGGTGGGGTCACCGGGCTTGGGCACCTCGGAGGCGTCGACGGCCGGCGGGGTGGTGACCCGGTAGGGGCAGGCTTCGGGCTCGGCGTGTGCCATCGCCGGACTGCTCAGCGTCAGCAGCGCCACCGCGAGCGCGGCTGCGTGCCGGAACAGGGGTCGTGTGGTCGCCATCGGGATGGAGATTAAGCGACCCGCGGCGGCATTTCGGTGAGCCGCGCTGTGGCTGATGTGAATGTTGTTGTCTGTGAGGCCTGCGCTGGCAGCAGGGCATGGCGGACGGACAGCTCCGCCACTGGCCCGCGATTCTCGTCCACCAAGCGCGTCGTGGCGTCCCATGTCTGCATCGGACATTCGTCCGGACCTGACGCTAGCAATCTTTCGGCGTTGGCTGTTTACTTGGCTCGAAGCACCATTTTTGATGATGACGGCGGTGCCTCAGCTATCACATGAAACAACGTAGAACCTGGGTCGGAATGCGAACTACCGACCTGACTGTGAGCCTTCTGACGATGTGCAGAGGGACCGCAAACGAAGATCGGGGGACGATCGACGTGGTGGACGGTGTCTGTGCTGATACCTCGCGGGCTGTGGAGCCCGAATTCCAGGGGGGTACGCCGAAGCTCGATGTTCCGCTGTCGGGACTCGATGACGCGGAACACGAGTGCTGGCTGCAGTTCAGTGAATCCGCCGCGCGGATCGGTGACGTCCTGCAGCGGGCTCTGTCGCTCGAGCACAACTTCACTCTGTGCGACGTCATGCTGCTTCAGGCGCTGGCAAAGTCCGACGACGGCTCGGCCAGGATGGGTGATCTCGCCGATGCGCTGGTGCTCATGCCCAGTCGGCTCACCCAGCAAGTCAGCCGTATGGAAGCCCAGGGTTTGGTGATCCGCAGTACCAGCAAGCATGACCGCCGTGGTGTGGTGGCGACCATCACCCATGCCGGACGGATGCGGTTGGCGCCGGCGTTGGTGACCTATGCCCAGATCGTCCGCACGTACTTCCTGGATCCGGTGTCACGCCGACAGATGCTGGCCGTGGGTGACAGCTGCCAACGGATCAGTGCGGGTTTTACGGCGCGGTCACACCGGGCGAAGTCCGTGCTCGTCTGAAGCCACACAGAATCGGCCCCCCTGCCCAGGCCGGGCAGAGGGGCCGAAACGTGGAATGTCCTACATCCGGGCGGATGCCTCGGTCAGGACGTTGCGCAGGATGTCGTAGATGGCGTCGAACTCCTTCTGGCCGCAGATCAGCGGCGGCGCCAGCTGCACCACCGGATCGCCGCGGTCGTCGGCGCGGCAGTACAGCCCGGCCTCCCACAGCGCGGGCGTCAGGAACCCACGCAGCAGACGCTCGCTCTCCTCGTCGTCGAACGTTTCCTTGGTGGTCTTGTCCTTGACCAGTTCGATGCCGTAGAAGTAGCCCTCGCCGCGGACATCGCCGACGATCGGCAGGTCGTAGAGCTGTTCGAGGGTGGCCTTGAACGCCGGGGCGTTCTCTTTCACCCGGTCGTTGAGACCTTCACGCTCGAAGATATCCAGGTTGGCCAGCGCCACCGCCGCCGACACCGGATGGCCGCCGAAGGTGTAGCCGTGTCCGAAGACCGTCTTGCCATCGTTGAACGGCTCGAACAGTCGGTCGCTGGCGACCATCGCCCCGATGGGGGAGTAGCCCGACGTCAGGCCCTTGGCGCAGGTGATGATGTCCGGGGTGTAGCCGAAATCGTTGCACGCGAACATCGAACCGATCCGACCGTAGGCGCAGATCACCTCGTCGGAAACCAGGAGCACGTCGTACTCGTCGCAGATCTCGCGGACCCGCTCGAAGTATCCCGGCGGCGGCGGGAAGCAGCCGCCGGCGTTCTGCACGGGCTCCAGGAACACCGCGGCCACGGTGTCGGGCCCCTCGAACTCGATGGCCTCGGCGATGCGGTCGGCGCAGTACTGGCCGAACGCCTTCTCGTCGTGGGCGAATTGTGCTGGCGCACGGTAGAAGTTGGTGTTCGGTGCGCGGAACCCGCCCGGGGTCAGCGGCTCGAACGGCGCTTTGAACGCCGGGATGCCGGTGATGGCCAGCGCGCCCTGCGGTGTGCCGTGGTAGGCGATGGCTCGCGAGACCACCTTGTGTTTGCCCGGTTTTCCGGTGAGCTTGTAGTACTGCTTGGCCAGCTTCCACGCGCTCTCGACGGCTTCGCCGCCGCCGGTGGTGAAGAACACCCTGTTCAGGTCGCCGGGCGCGTACCCGGCCACGCGCTCAGCCAGTTCGATGGCACTGGGTGTGGCGTACGACCACAGTGGGAAGAACGCCAACTGCTCGGCCTGCTTGGCGGCGGCCTCGGCGAGTTCCTTGCGGCCGTGGCCCACCTGCACCACGAAAAGTCCGGACAGCCCGTCGATGTAGCTCTTGCCGTTGCTGTCCCAGATGGTGACACCCTCACCTCGGGTGATGATCGGCGGAGTGATGCCCGCGCCGTGTCGGGAGAAGTGACCCCAGAGATGGCGGTCAGCCTTGGCGGACAGATCCTGTCCTGTGTCGATAGTCATCGCGTACCCCAATTATATTGCTGTTTAACCAATTTCAGATAGACCAACGTCTCGGTTGATATCACCCCTGGGACAGCGCGGATTTGAGTGTTGAGCAGGTCCAGCAGGTCGTCGTCGTCCTCGCAGACCACCTCGACGATGGCGTCGAAGGACCCCGCGGTGAGCACCACGTAGTCGACGGAATCGATCTTGGCCAGTTGATCGGCCACCTTGAGAGTGTCGCCGGTGCACCGGATGCCGATCATGGCCTGGCGGGCGAACCCGAGTTGCATGGGATCGGTGACCGCCACGATCTGCATCACTCCGGCATCAACCAGGCGCTGCACCCGTTGCCGCACGGCCGCCTCGGACAGGCCGACAGCCTTGCCGATCCCGGCATAGGATCGACGACCATCCTGCTGAAGATTCTCGATGATGGCCTTGGAAAGCTCGTCAAGCTGCATCGCAGGCACCGATGACCCCTGCGACCCCGCGCGAAACTGCCCGGAGCCGGCTCCTCCCGATTCGCGCATACCCCTGATTGTGCACGGAATCAGTTGCTGCAGGCAACTAATACAATCAATATCCTCAGTCTGATCCGCCCGTGTCGATTGAATGCGTACAATTACCGCTGGTCTGGGTACTGCTGTTCGGTTACCGTTGCAGCCATGACTGCTCTTTCTGCGGCCGTGGCCTCCAGCTGGATCGACGGCGCTGCTGTGCAGACCGCCGGCCCCGTGCACGCCGTGATCAACCCGGCCAACGGCAACACCGTCGCGGAGCTGGCACTGGCCACTCCCGCCGACGTCGATGCCGCGGTGGCCTCGGCGCGCAGGGCGTTCAGGGGCTGGTCGGCGGCCACCCCGGCGGAGCGCTCGGCGGTGCTGGCCAAGCTCGCCGAACTCATGGAGGCCAACTCTGCGGTGTTCATCGCCGAGGAGGTCAGCCAGACCGGTAAACCGGTCCGGTTGGCCACCGAGTTCGACGTGCCGGGCAGCATCGACAACGTCGCCTTCTTCGCCGGTGCCGCCCGCCATCTCGAGGGCAAGGCCACCGCCGAGTACTCCGGCGACCACACCTCGAGCATCCGTCGCGAAGCGGTCGGGGTGGTCGCCACCATCACGCCGTGGAACTACCCGCTGCAGATGGCGGTGTGGAAGGTGATCCCGGCGCTGGCCGCGGGCTGCGCCGTGGTGATCAAGCCCGCCGAGCTGACACCGCTGACCACACTGACCCTGGCCAGGATCGCCACCGAGGCGGGACTGCCCGACGGTGTCCTCAATGTCGTCACCGGCGCCGGCCATGATGTCGGAACCGCGCTGGCGGGCCACCCGGGTGTCGACGTGGTGACCTTCACCGGATCGACGCCGGTGGGTCGCAAGGTGATGGCCGCCGCGGCGGTGCACGGTCACCGCACGCAGCTCGAACTCGGAGGTAAGGCGCCGTTCGTGGTGTTCGACGACGCCGACCTCGACGCCGCCATCCAGGGTGCCGTTGCTGCGTCACTGATCAACACCGGCCAGGACTGCACTGCGGCCACCCGCGCCATCGTGGCGCGCGACCTCTACGACGACTTCGTGGTGGGTGTCGGCGAGGTGATGAGCAAGATCGTCGTCGGCGACCCGGCTGATCCGGACACCGACCTGGGCCCGCTGATCTCCTTCGCCCATCGCGCGAAGGTCGCCGGCATGGTCGAGCGTGCACCGGGCCAGGGCGGGCGAATCGTGACAGGTGGTGTGGCGCCGGATCTTCCGGGCGCCTTCTACCGCCCGACGCTGGTCGCCGACGTCGCCGAGGATTCCGAGATCTACCGCGACGAGATCTTCGGACCGGTACTCACCGTGCGCGCGTTCACCGATGACGACGACGCTCTGCGCCAGGCCAACGACACCGAGTACGGTCTGGCGGCTTCGGCGTGGACCCGGGACGTCTATCGCGCGCAGCGCGCGTCACGGGAGATCAGCGCAGGCTGCGTGTGGATCAACGACCACATCCCGATCATCAGCGAGATGCCGCACGGTGGTGTCGGCGCCTCCGGGTTCGGCAAGGACATGAGCGACTACTCCTTCGAGGAGTACCTCACCATCAAGCACGTGATGAGCGATATCACCGCGGTGGCCGAGAAGGGCTGGCACCGCACCATTTTCACCAAGCGCTGACCTCTGTTCGGCGGAGACTACGGTAGCGCCGCCGGACTGCTGAACGTCGCCAGGAATTCGCCGAAGTGGAACACCTCCGTGTAGGCGTTGCCTTCCGGAGGCAAGGCGGCGGTGAGAGTGCGACCCGTGTTTGCCCGAACCGCGACCACGGCGCCGTCGGACCTGAGCAGCGTTGGGTAGGGGCCATAGCCGAGGACAACGCGGGTGTAGGTCATGCCGGCCGGAGCTGTCACGACAGACGGTTGCACGAACCTGTCGCGAATGATGAGCGCAACGCCGTCGGAGCGTAACAGCATCACGGTTTCACCGGCAGCGGCGATCTGGGTGTAGGTGACGCCGACGGGCAGTGCAGGCACCTCGGGCACCAGAGCAGGTCGACCCGTGATCGTGACAGCCCCGTCGGAGCGCAACAGGACGGTGAGGTCGTCTCCGCCGGCCACCTGGGTGTAGTGAGTGCCTGCCGCTGGCGCCAACATGGTCACTGCCGGACTGCCAGCCCGGGAGTACCGCCCGATCTGGACGACCGTGCCGTCGGACCGTAGAGCCACGATGTAGTTGTTGCCAGCGGCGATCCGACTGTAGGTGGCTCCCTGCGGGGGGACTGGAAATTCCAGGGGCACGGCCCCCTCGTCCCCGACCACCACAATGGTGCCGTCATCTCGCAGCAGCGCGATGTGTTCCGCCGCCATGGCCACCTGTGTGTATCTCTGCCCGGGCGCCAGCGGCGGCAGTTCCGGTGGGTCGTCGTTAGACCGGTTGACGCTGACTGCAGTGCCGTCCGAGCGCAGCAGCACGAAACGGCTGTCATCACCCACCAGATGGGTGTAGGTGAGGCCGCTGGGAAGCGAAGGGATGTCGTCCTGCCAGGTTCGCGGCGCCGGCACCGGACCCTGATAGGTGTTGATGAGGCCGATGAAGTTGCTGGCCTGTCCCACTGGAAGTGCGAATTGCACTGTCTCGCCGGCGGCGTCCAGCGCGGTCACCGTGATGTTCACTGCGGCACCGGGATTCGCACGTAGCCAATCGTAATCAGTGACTCGGACGACGACCTTGTTACTGGTACGCCTCCCCTCGACGCTGACGTGGTCGGGAAGCTCGGCAGTGGTCTCCTGCCGGCGCAGGCTCGAGTGCACCATCACCGTCCACGTGTTGCCGAGCCCGGGAACCACCACTGCCTGCGGCGCGTCGTCGGACACGTTGATCATCACCGTCGCGGTGGTGCCATACGAGACGTTGGGTCGAAGCGAATCCAGGATCCCTTGTACGTGGAAGCCGTTGTCGGCAGCGGTGATCGAGATCGTGTCCGTGCCCTCGAAGTCCGCTGCGACTACGTAGGTATAGGTACCGTTGCCGTTTGCGGTGACGGTTCCGTGAGTCCCGTTGCCAACGGTGAAGCTCAGCGGGTCGCCATCGTAATCATGGAAACCGGCAGTGAAGGTGATGTGCAGCAGACCGTCGTTGGTGACCACGGACTGCTGGACTTCGGCCGATGTCACCGTGGGGCGTTGGTTGGCGAAGAAGGACTCCATTCTTCGATACAAACCCCAAATCCCTTCGAGCAGTGGGTCATTGGGTCTTCCGGGTGCCTGTTCGGGTCGGAAGCCGAAAAGGCCCAGTGTGTCGAGCACGAAGGCCCGCAGCGGGCGGGTTTCCACGATGGGGTCCTTGACGAACTCCGTCCATACGTGCGGAGGTTCGCCTGGGTCGGCTTCGATTGCCGAGGCAGGCTCTGCCACCTCACTGTCGTTGTCGGACACGATGTCAGACTGGCTGTCAGCGTCGGGTGCCGGCCCGGTACCTGCGGTGATTTCCCCTGTGTGCGAATCAACTATGTCCCGGTCCGAGCCTTGATCTTCCTTGTGGTCGGTTACCGGCTCGACGCCGAATCTGTGGGAATCCTCCGGCTCGTCCGCTCCCTCTTCGTCGGTGGGTTCGTCGGTGGGTTCGTCGGTACTCTCGTCGTCGGTGAGTTCGTCGGTGGGTTCGTCGGTGGGTTCGTCGGCGGTGTCGGCGTTCCGGTCCGTACTCGAATCGGTACTGTCGGTGTCGGTGTCGGTGTCGGTGTCGGTGTCGGTGTCGGTGTCGGTGTCGGACACGGCAGAGGCTGTGGGTTTGGTGCCGTCATCCGATGCCCAAGCGGCTGGCGCGGGCCCGAGCAGCGTGCCAACTGCGACGGCTGCGGCCGCCGTTCCCACCCAGGTCATACCGACGATTGGACGCATCACACGTTCTCCATCTTCCGGTTGGCACTTTGAGGTGTTGGCGTTTGTCTGTCGAACCACTTTGCTGCGCGCTGACTCGACTGCTTCAACGTTTGCTGACGCGGGTTCCAGGTATCTCTAAAACCGACCTTCGCGACCATTTCACAGCGATGCGAGGTACCGCGGGGATTGTGGCGACACCGCTTCCGCGCCCGCGTGATCGCCGGCGTGCTGTGCGCAGCCATCGGGGTCCTTTCGTGAGCCGCCACCGATAGCAAATATTGACGCCAGTGCTTATTCTGTCAAGGGGCTAGTTCAGACCCTCATGAATGCTTCGAGAGGCTTTGTCGGGAATGGCCTGGTGCCGGTTGAGGCACCCGGCCTCCACCTGGGCGGAGAGATGCCTGGGTGGAGGTGCTATCTACGTCGGCGACCGCGCCGACGGGGGTGGGGTGTTCCCGGGATGGGGGCTGCCAAGGCGGTGTCGTTCACGTTCACGTCGAACTTGTTGGAGCCCACTCTGATCACAGTGGTGGGGTCGACGGTGGCGGTGTTGGACTCCACGGTTACCCGCCGGCTGCTGGCGCCGGTGTAGAGCACCGAGACCGCGGTAGTCTGCGGCGTCACGGCAGGCCGGATTGCCCGATGGGGATCCAGTCCTGTGGAACTAGTTCTTCGGCACGACGATCACCGGCACATCCACGCCGGCAAGAATGCGTGCGGCCGTCGACCCCAGGAAGATCCGGCGCGGAGCCGCAAAGCGGCTGGATCCCACCACCAGCACGTCGCCGTCGGCCCATTTCAACTTGCGCAGGGCCGATTCCAGCGTCGTGCCGTCGGCCACCAGGGACTGGATGTCGGGAGCCTCGGGAACCGAGCGGGCGGCCGTGAGCAGGTTCTGCTCGGCTGCCTCGATCTGCAGGCGACGGGTGTCGGCCTGGGAGCTGTCCTCGGAGACATTCTCGATGGTCACCAATGACACCATCCGCAGCGGCAGTGCGGCAGCACTGGCCAGCGTCAACGCGATGGGCAGCGGGTTGTCGGTGCGGTCGGAGGTAGGCACGGCGACAGTGATCTCGGTGATCTTCACCGGAGGCTCGTCGCCCCATCCCCGAGGCGCCAGAGCCACTGGGACAGGAGAGCAGTGCAGCAGAGCCCCTGCCACCGGGCCGATGGTGTGCCCGCCGAAGAAGCCGTCCTTGGCGCCGCCCACCACGATCATGTCCGAGGACTTGCCCTGGGCGAACTCGATCAGTGACTCGGCGAACGACTCTCCGACCAGTACCGCCGACCCGGCGGTGACACCCCAGTCGGCCAGTGTGGCCACTGCTTCGGCCACCCACTTCTCGCCTTTACTCACCAGCATTTGCTGGTACTCGGCGCGCCCGGGGTGCCCGTCGGGCAACTCTTCGCGGACGATCAGCACCACGTCGACCTCGGCGTCGAACGTCAGCGCCAGCTCCGCGGCCAGGGCGATACCGTCCTTGCCGGTGGGTGTGGCCAGATACCCAACTGTCAGATGCATTGTGAATCCTGCGCTTTCACCTCAGAAGGTATCCGGGACCTTGACTTCGGTCGAGGCGTTCAACGTCTCGCCGCGGAAGAACCGCTTGGTGCCGAAGGCGAAGCAGGCCAGCATCAGCGGGATGCCGAGGACCAGCATGCCGACGCCGAGGACGAACACGCCGCCGATGGGGCCGAAGGCGGTATAACCGTAATCCGGCTGGATCATGTCAATGGCGCTGGTGATGAATGCCCATGTCATCGCGATGGCGCCCAGCAGCGGGAAGATACCGCGGAAGAACAGGTTGCGCGCCGACTGGAACAACGTCCGTCGGAAGTACCAGACACACGCGTACGCGGTGATGCCGTAGTAGAACGCGACCGCCAAGCCCAGCGACGCCACCGAGTCCGCCAGTGCGTTCTCCGAGAGGAAACTCAGAACCAGGTAGAAGAACAGCGCGGCGATGCCCATGACGATGGTGCCGAAAGCCGGTGTCATGTAACGGGGGTGGACGCTGGCGAAGCGCTTGGGGATGGCTTCGTAGACCGCCATCGACAAGGTGCCACGGGCGGTGGGCAAGATGGTGGTCTGAGTGGACGACAACCCGGAGATCGAGACGGTCAACAGCAGCAGCGACGCCGCGATGGCACCGGCCACGGGCTCGCCGAGAATCGTCAGCACATCGTCGATGTTCTCTTCGTTGTTCAGCCCGATGCCGGTGTCACCGAAGCCGGCGAAGCTCTGCACGGCGTAGGCGACCAGGACGTAGGTGCACACCAGTATCAGCGTGGTGATGACGGCGGCGATGCCCGGAGTCTTGCCCGGGTTCTTGGTCTCTTCGCCGACGGCCAGGCAGGCGTCCCAGCCCCAGTAGATGAAGATGCACAAGATGATGGCCGCGGCGATGGACGACGAGTCGAGACCGGTGGGTATCAGCCAGGACAGCGACGGTGAGATCGCCTGTTCGCCCGCGGTTCCGGCGAACACCCGGAACAGCGCGATGATGCTGACCACGATCAGCACGCCGAACTGCACCGCGATCAGCACATTCTGTACCCGCTCGGACACGACGATGCCGCGAGCGCTCAACAGTGTCATCGCGATGATGAAGAAGGAGCCGAGGAGCACCTTGGCGGTCAGGTTCTCGGTCAGCGAGTCCAGGCCGAGAAATTTGAACAGGTAGATGGCGGCGACTTCGGAGACATTGGCCAGCACGATGATTGCCGACACGGCCAGACCCCAGCCACCGATCCAGCCGACCCACGGCCCGAAAGCCTTGGCGCCCCAGGTGAAGGTGGTGCCGCAGTCCGGGGTGTCTTGTGCAAGCTCTTTGTAGGCGAACGCGACCAGCAGCATCGGGATGAACGCCAGGACGAACATCGACGGTGCTTTGTCGCCTACCGCCAGCACCACGTAGCCGAGGGTCGCAGCCAGGCTGTAGGCGGGTGCGACGGCGGCCAAGCCGATGACGATGTTGCCGACGAGCCCGAGTGCACCGGCCTGCAGGCCCTTACCGGTGGTGGCGGGGGCCGGCGGTTCAGCTATTGCCATGGACGGAAAATATACGGTTCCAATCGTTGCTGCGAGGTGTAACGACGGAATAGTTTTCCTGCGGGTAACACGGCGACTGAATTCGTTGCTGGACGTCCATCTCGGTGACATTGCGCGCCCACTCCCGGCGCGCCGGGAAAGCCTCATATCCTGTGCCCGCCCGTGACAATCCAGCCCGAGGCTACGCTCCGTTTCGTGACTCTGCCGCTCGACGCGCTGACGGGTTCGAGGCACTGCGGCCACACTTGCTGGGTGTCGCCTACCGGCTCCCCGGAACGTTTGCCGACGCTGAACGCGCGGTGTTGGATACGTGGGTTCGATGGGACCCGCCGGCAGCGGTAATTGCCGACGGGAAGGCTCGCTTCACGGTGGTGGTGGGCCTCACGGCCGATCAGTGCTTCACCACTGCGCGAACTGGGGTATGACGTGATCGGCGAAATCCCGTAATGACCGGACGGTGCGCTCGGGGTCGCCGGATGCTTCGTGGTAGACGGCGACGCGGCGCGCTCCCGTATGGAGGAGGAAGTCGGCGAGTTCGTCGACCACCCGGCCGACCGATCCGATGATCGCCTGCCCCGCCACCATCTGTGCCATGGCGTCGGGGTCCAGGGGAGTGCCGTCGGGTCCGAGGTGGCGCTCCGGTGCCTGTGGCACATGGGGGTGGTTGCCCTCACGGAAGGAATTGCTCAGTGCTGCGGCCAGCCGGTCGCGGGCATCCGGAGCTTCGTCGACCAGGGCGATCACCGTGTGCAGGTGGTCGACCTGGGTATCGCCAGCCGCCTGCTGGTAACGCTGCTCCAGGGCCACCCGGGCTGCCGCGGGGGTGGCGAAATAGTGTTGCAGCGCAAGACCGTTGGTGGCGGCGCACTTCACCCCGGCATCGCTGGAGGTGGCCAGTGAGATGGGCGGGTGGGGGCCGGTGCGCGGCGGTGGCTGCAGGTCGGTGTCCGACGCCCACAGATCCAGCAGCCGTTCGGCGGTGCCGTGAGGTTCGTCGTCCCAGCGGGTGAAGTCGATGTCGAGGCGCTCGTAGTCCTTGCGGTAGCCGCCGCGACCCAGGCCGAGTTCGAAGCGGCCGCCGCTGAGTTGGTCCAGCAAGGCCGCGCGCTCGGCGAGTTCGACGGGATGGCACAGCGGCGAGAGCACCACCGACGTGCCCACCCTGATGGTGCGGGTGCGCCCGAGCAGGAACGCCGCGGTGGTCAGTGAACTCGGGTTGATGCCGAAGCGGATGAAGTGGTGTTCGGTGACCCAGAGGTCGTCGTACCCGAGGTCCTCGGCGAGTTCGGCCTGACGCGCCGTGAGGTCGAAGACGTCGGCAGGGGTGGCGCCCAGGACGGCCCCCGCGTTCAGCAGCACACCGAATCTCATGGAGGTTAGGGTACCCTAACTCAGGCTGTGGCCGGGGTCTCACCGTGGGCGGTAACTGTCGCCGCCGCCGGCAGACGTTGGCGCACAGTGAATCTGTGAGCTAGCCCCTCGTTCGTTGGTGCCGCTGCGCGTTCACCCGATTGCCGCAACCGGCAACCGCCTGCTCAAGCCCGCCGATGACGCTGATAGTTGACCACGGAGGCGGACCCATCGGAGCGTGGATCCGATGCTGCCGTCATGGATCCGTCGACGGCGATCACCACCGCATTGGACTGGCCCATGGCCTCGGTGTGCACTGGCACGTGATGGATCGGAAAGCCACTGCGGGCCAGGGAATCTCGTGCTGACAGCCAAAGGTGCGCCTCTCCGGAGACGGTGTCGATGGTGTCGCCGCCGGCTTGTGGGCCGACAACGGCGCGTGGAGCCGCCAGTGCGCCTTCTGCACTCGACCCGGCCAGCATCCGCAGCAGAAGCTGGGCGATGATCTGCGGCTGGCCCTGGCCGCCCATGGTCGAGAGCACATGACGAACCGCTCCGTCCTGCGTGGTCATGGCGGGCATCAAGGTGTGAGCCGGCCGCTTGCGCGCGGCGATGGCGTTGGGGGACTGCGGGTCGAGGGTGAAACTCGTGCCCCGGTTGTGGAACAGGATGCCGGTCGCGGGATCGATCAGTCCCGACCCGAACGCGTGGTAAACGCTCTGGATCAACGAGACGGCGTATCCGTCGCTGTCTGCTGCGGCGATCCCCACCGTATCGCCGCGCGGTACCGGCGCCACCGGCACCGGCGCCGCGGTGGGGGAGAAGCTGCCCAGATCGGCATTGATGAGCTGGTCGACGTCGACATGGGTCTGGCGTGGATCTGCGAGAAACCGCGATCGTAGCTCGTTGCCCCGATGGAAGATCCGCATCAAGGTGCCGAGGTCGGCCCCCAGCGGGTCGGTGATGCCGAGTTCCTCGACGGCGCGAAGTGCGCGTACCAGAAGGAATCCGTGCGTGTTGGGCGGGCTCGTCGACACGGTGAGATCGCCGAAGGCCACCGATACCGGGTCGCTGATCTCGGAGTCGAACTCCGCAAAATCGTCGATGGTCAGTACTGACCCGCGACTGCGCAGGAACGCGACCATGTTTTCGGCCAGGGCACCCTCGTAGAAGCTGTCAGGACCTTCCTCGCGCAGCACCCGGAAGGTCTGCGCCAGTTCCGGTTGGCGAAACGTCTCTCCCCGCCGCAGCCGCCGGCCCCCGGAGGTGAACACGCGGTCGATGTCGCTGGTCCCGAAGAGATCGGCATTGTCGGGATCGACAAGATGGTCGGCCAGAGATTGGGCGACCGGTGTGTCCTGGGTGGCGGTGTCGTGTGCCGCTTCCAGCAGTCGACTCCACGGCAGCCGACTTCCGTGCGGCCGTAGGGCTTCCCAGCCGCGCACACCACCGGGGACGGTGACGGTGTCCGCGCCGCGCACAGGCAGCGCGATTCCGTGGACCGAGCGCAGTGCGGACAGATCAACGTCGCTGCCCGCCCAGCCCGAGGCGTTGACACACCGAATCCGCCCGTCCGGAGTGCGCACGAGGGCGATGAGGTCACCCCGAGGGCCACATTGTGGGGGTAGATCACCGTCAGCACGGCGGCCGCGGCGATGGCGGCATCGATGGCGCTACCACCGTCGCGATAGGCGCGCGCGCCCGCTTCGGTGGCCAGCACGTGTGGTGCGGCCACAGCTCCGGTGAACGACGCGGACCCGTGTGTGGCTGACACTGTTCTCTGGCTCCTCGAGGGTCGTGCTGCTCAACGCGCGTCGGCGACAGCTATTCTCCGCGGCTGCGGCTGTGGTGGCGCCGGGCCTTCATCCGGTTGCCGCACACCGCCATGGAACACCAGCGCGCGGTGTTCGGCTTGCTGCGGTCGATGAGAAACAGCTGGCAATCGGTGTTGGCGCAGGGGCGCAGCCGTCCGGGACCGGTGATCCGAAGGCGGTCCCAGGCCAGCGCCGCGCGCACGGCGCCGGTGGCTCCGCTCAGCTGCCAGTCGACCCCGTGGTCCGTTGCGGTGGGGGACACCAGCACGTCGGACAGGATGGGCGCGAGCGCAGCCGGTGACAGCACGTCGCGCACGATGTTCTGCAGGATGGTCCGCGCTTGGGTGAGGTTCGTCCACTCCCGTTCATCAGCGTCGATTCCGTGCGCCCGCATCCACGCGGCGGCGTCGTCGAACTCGGCCAAGGTGTCAGTGGGAATGCCGTCGACCACCGGCGTGGTGTTCAACAGGTCGAGCAGCAGCGCCTCGTCGTCGGCGCCGGTCAGCGCAAGATCCATATCTAACCTCCAAATGCTACTTGACAGGTTACAGGTATTCGGATTCCATGATGTAACCGCTAAAAACCTCTTTAGGAGTTAGTTATGGCTGTGCATCATCGGTATGCGACCGTCGCCGGTCGGCAGATCTTCTACCGGGAGGCCGGGGCTGTCGACGCCCCGGTGATCGTGCTGCTGCACGGGTTTCCCACCAGCTCCTTCATGTTCCGGCACCTGATTCCGGAGCTGTCCGACCGGTACCGGGTGATCGCGCCGGACTTTCTGGGCTTCGGGCTGTCCGACGCCCCATCGGTGGCCGGATTCGACTACACCTTCGACGCGTTGGCCGACCACACGGCCGGGCTGCTGGAGCACCTCGGCGTCACGCGGTTCGCGATGTACGTGCAGGACTACGGGGCACCGGTCGGCTGGCGCCTGGCGTTGCGAGATCCGGACGCCATCACGGCGATCATCACTCAGAACGGCAACGGGTACGACGCCGGCTTCGTGCCCTCCGGTTGGGAAGGCGTCTGGGCCTATCAGCGCGAGCAGACACCCGAGACCGCCGCGACGTTGGCGCAGTTTCTGTCACTGGATGCGACGAAGCTTCAGTACCTGGGTGGGGTCTCGGATGAGAGCCTCGTCAGCCCGGACACCTGGAACCACGATTTCGCCCTGCTGTCGCGGCCAGGCAGCACCGAGATCCAGCTGAAGCTGTTCCTGGACTACCAGTCGAATCCGAAGCTGTACCCGGCCTTGCATGAATACCTCAGAGCCAGTGCGGTTCCGGTGCTCGCGGTGTGGGGTGACAAGGACCCGTTCTTCGGGCCTGACGGTGCTCGTGCCTTCGCCGACGATGCCGTGGACCCCGAGATCCATCTGCTCGACGGTGGGCACTTCCTGCTCGAATCTGCTCTCGAACAGGTGGTTTCGTTGATCCGCGACTTCCTGTCCCGCCGCCTACCCTGATTTCTCCTCGGTGAGCGTGCTGGGGGTAACCCCAGCACGCTCGCGCTGGACTTAGAGAAGCTAGCGGGCGAACATCAACGCGCGCTTGACTTCCTGGATCGCCTTGGTGACCTCGATGCCGCGAGGGCAGGCCTCGGTGCAGTTGAAGGTGGTGCGGCAGCGCCATACCCCGTCGACTTCGTTGAGGATGTCCAGCCGCTCGGCGGCGGCTTCGTCACGCGAGTCGAAGATGAACCGGTGGGCGTTGACGATGGCGGCCGGGCCGAAGTACGAACCCTCGCTCCAGAACACCGGGCAGCTGGTGGTGCAGCACGCACACAAAATGCACTTGGTGGTGTCGTCGTAGCGAGCGCGGTCGGTCTGACTCTGGATGCGCTCACGGGTCGGGGGATTGCCCGAGGTGATCAGGAACGGCTTGACGGCGCGGAACGCGTCGAAGAAGGGCTCCATGTTCACCACGAGATCCTTCTCCACGGGCAGGCCGCGGATGGGCTCGATGGTGATGGTCAACTGCTTGCCGGCCTTCTTCGGCAGCATGTCGCGCATCAGCACCTTGCACGCCAGCCGGTTGACGCCGTTGATCCGCATGGCATCCGAACCGCACACGCCGTGCGCGCAGGAGCGGCGGAAGGTGAACGTGCCGTCCAGATAGCTCTTCACGTAGATGAGCAGATTGAGCAGCCGGTCAGTGGGCAGGCACGGCACGCGGTAGCTCTGAAAGCCCTGAGCGTCCGGGTCTTCCGGGTTGAAGCGGGCGATCTTGAGGGTCACCATCACCGCCTCGTCCGGGACGGGCGGCAGGGGCGGATCGCCGGATTCGGGCTTGTCCAGTACGGGTGCGCTCATGTCAGTACTTCCGTTCCATCGGCTCGTACCGCGTCTGCACGACGGGTTTGTAATCCAACCGGATGTCAGAGAGCAGGTCAGCGCCCTCCTTGTAGGCCATGGTGTGTCGCATGTAGTTGGTGTCGTCGCGGTTCGGGTAGTCCTCGCGAGCGTGGCCGCCGCGAGACTCCTTGCGGTTCAGCGCACCGACAACGGTGACCTCGGCCAGCTCCAGCAGGAAGCCCAGTTCGATGGCCTCGAGAAGATCGCTGTTGTAGCGCTTTCCCTTGTCGTGCACGGTGATTCGCGAGTATCGCTCCTTGAGTGCGTGGATGTCCGTCAGCGCCTGCTTGAGCGTCTCCTCGGTGCGGAACACCGCGGCGTTGTTGTCCATCGACTGCTGCAGCTCGGTGCGGATGTCGGCGACACGCTCGTGGCCGTGTTCGGAGAGGATGTCTCCCACCCAGTCCACCACCATCGACGCGGGCGACGGCGGCAGTTCCACGAAGTCGTGTCCCAGTGCGTACTCGGCGGCGGCGATACCGGCGCGGCGGCCGAACACGTTGATGTCCAGCAGCGAGTTGGTGCCCAGGCGGTTGGCTCCGTGTACAGACACACACGCACACTCGCCGGCGGCGTACAGCCCCGGGATGACGTTCTCGTTGTCGCGCAGCACCTGGCCTTCGACGTTGGTGGGGATGCCCCCCATCACGTAGTGGCAGGTGGGGTAGACGGGCACCAGTTCGGTCACCGGGTCCACGCCGAGGTAGGTGCGGGCGAATTCGGTGATGTCCGGCAGCTTGGCCTCCAGGACATCCGCACCGAGGTGACGCACGTCGATGTAGACGTAATCCTTGTTCGGTCCGGCGCCGCGGCCTTCGAGCACCTCGAGCACCATGGACCGGGCCACGATGTCGCGCGGAGCGAGGTCGACGATGGTCGGCGCGTAGCGCTCCATGAAGCGTTCGCCGTCGGCGTTGAGCAACCGGCCACCCTCACCGCGCACGGCTTCGGAGATCAGGATGCCCAGCCCCGCCAGGCCGGTCGGGTGGAACTGGTGGAACTCCATGTCTTCCAAGGGAAGTCCCTTGCGGAAGATGATGCCGAGGCCGTCACCGGTGAGCGTGTGGGCGTTGGAGGTGGTCTTGTACATCCGGCCCGACCCGCCGGTGGCGAAGACGATGGCCTTGGCGTGGAAGATGTGGATGTCGCCGGTGGCCAGCTCATAGGCGATCACGCCGGTGGCAACGGGGCCGTTGGGCGTGTCCGTCAGCGAGATGTCCAGGGCGTAGAACTCGTTGAAGAACTCGACATCGTGCTTGACGCAGTTTTGGTACAGCGTCTGCAGGATCATATGGCCGGTGCGGTCGGCGGCGTAGCAGGCCCGCCGCACGGGTGCCTTGCCGTGGTCGCGGGTGTGGCCACCGAAGCGACGCTGGTCGATGCGGCCCTCGGGGTGCGGTTGAACGGCATCCCCATCTTCTCCAGGTCGTACACCGCGTCAATGGCCTCTTTGGCCATGATTTCGACCGCGTCCTGGTCGGCGAGGTAGTCGCCGCCCTTGACGGTGTCGAAGGTGTGCCACTCCCAGTTGTCCTCTTCGACGTTCGCCAGCGCGGCGCACATGCCGCCCTGAGCGGCGCCGGTGTGCGAACGCGTGGGGTAGAGCTTGGTCAGCACGGCGGTCCGGGCGCGTGGACCGGCCTCCACGGCGGCACGCATGCCTGCCCCGCCTGCGCCGACGATCACGACGTCGTAGCGATGTTCTTGAATCATTGGCTTAACCCCCGATGTTCGGGTCGAACGTCAACAACACGTAGGTACCCAGTACCAGGGTGAAGATCATCGACAGCGCCAGCAGTGTGTTCAGCCAGAACCGCGTCGAGTCCTTGCGGGTGTAGTCGGCGATGATGGTCCGCATTCCGTTGCCGCCGTGCAGCTGCGCCAGCCACAGCAGCAGCAGGTCCCAGGTCTGCCAGAACGGTGAGGCCCAGCGCTGTGCGACATAGTTGAAGTCGATGCGGTAGACGCCGTTCTGCCACATCAGCATGATGAACAGGTGGCCCAGGGCCAGGAACACCAGCACGATTCCCGAGAACCGCATGAACAGCCACGCGTACTTCTCGAAGTTCGGCATCCCGCCGGCTCGGCGAGGTGCACGAGGGTTGTCCAGCCCGGCGGGCCGGTCGAAACTCTTCTCCAGGATCGGCGCGATGGGCCGTTCGGGCGCGCTCACAGGAACCTCTCCGCCATGTGCATGCCCAGCACCACCAGCGCGGGCACCATCACCAACAACCAGACAGCTGCCACACCGACGAGCATCTTCTTCTGGTGTCGAGGTCCCTCTGCCCAGAAGTCCACCAGGATCACCCGGATGCCGTTGAGGGCGTGGAACAACACCGCCGCCACCAGACCGACTTCCATCAACCCGACGATCGGCGTCTTGTACGTCTCGATGACGTCGTTGTAGGCCTCGGGGCTGACCCGGACCAACGCGGTGTCGAGCACGTGCACGAAGAGGAAGAAGAAGATCGTCGCACCCGTGATTCGGTGCAGGACCCAGGACCACATGCCCGGATCGCCCCGATACAGGGTGCGTCGACGGGTCTTTTCCGGCTTGGCCGGCTGTGCCGGTGCCGCTGTACTCATCTCAGCGCCTCCAACGCCATCGGTGGACGCCGGGGCAGTGGGCTCATCCCCAGCGTGGCGGTGTTCGATTCCCAATTGTTGCTTCGGGCAACCGTCGGGAGGACTCTAATCCCATTTGAAGTAACCAACTAATTGCCAAAACGATGCCTGGTGTGGTCAGAGGGCTGAAGTTAGGGTGACCTTGCTAAAAAGCCTGGTCAGGACAGGGGTGTGGTGAATGCATTCAGAGACGATTCGGCGGCGGCGTCATGAGAGCTGAGATTGACTGGAAGCTGTTGCAGGACAAGGCAATAGATGCTTCACGGCGCGCTTATGCGCCGTACTCCGGATTTCCGGTGGGTGCGGCCGCCCTAGCCGACGATGGGCGAATTGTCTCGGGATGCAATGTGGAGAATGTCTCATATGGCCTGGGTCTCTGTGCGGAGTGTTCTGTGGTCTGTGCCCTGCATTCATCCGGCGGTGGACGGCTGCTGGCCCTGGCGTGTGTGGCGGCTGACGGCGAACTCCTGATGCCGTGCGGGCGATGCCGGCAGGTGCTCTACGAACATGGGGGAGCGACGATGTTGATCGCCCATCCGGGTGGGCCCAAGCGATTGGACCACCTGCTGCCCGACGCGTTCGGCCCTGACGACCTTGCTCGAGGAGATCAAACACCGTGACCCAGTTCACATTCGATGCGCCGACGGTCATCCGGACCAAGCGTGACGGCGGCCGACTCGGTGACGACGCGATCGACTGGGTCATCGATGCCTACACCCACGGCCGGGTTGGTGACGAGCAGATGGCCGCGCTGCTGATGGCCATCTTCCTGCGCGGCATGGATCGCGACGAGATCGCCCGGTGGACAGCCGCGATGATCAACTCCGGCGAGCGCCTGGACTTCTCCGACCTGGGACTTCGGCTGGTCGACAAACACTCCACCGGCGGAGTGGGAGACAAGCTCACCATCCCGCTGGTACCCGTCGTCGCCGCGTGCGGTGCCGCCGTCCCGCAAGCGGCCGGCCGCGGGCTCGGGCACACCGGCGGCACTCTCGACAAGCTGGAGTCCATTCCCGGCTTCACCGCCGAGATCGGCAAAGCTCAAGTGCGCCAACAGTTGTGCGACGTAGGTGCGGCCATCTTCGCTGCGGGCGACCTGGCACCGGCGGATCGCAAGATCTACGCGCTGCGCGACGTCACCGCCACCACCGAGTCGCTGCCGCTGATCGCCAGCTCGATCATGAGCAAGAAGCTGGCCGAGGGCGCGGACGCCCTGGTGCTCGACGTGAAGGTCGGCTCCGGGGCGTTCCTGAAGAAGGAAGAGGAGTCCTGGGAGCTGGCACGCACCATGGTTGCGCTCGGCCACGCGCACGGAATCCCGACACGAGCCCTGCTCACCGACATGGCGGTGCCGCTGGGCCGTGCCGTCGGCAACGCTGTCGAGGTGGCCGAGTCGCTGGAGGTACTGGCCGGCGGGGGACCTGCGGACGTGGTGGAGCTGACGGTCGCGTTGGCGCGCGAGATGCTCGAGCTCGTCGGCCTGGACGGCCGCGACCCCGCTGACACCCTGTGCGACGGGACGGCGATGGACAGCTTCCGCGCCATCGTCGCCGCGCAGGGCGGTGACGCGACGGCGCCGCTGCCGGTGGCGCACCATCGTGAAACCGTCACGGCGTCGCACGGCGGCACAATGGGGCCCGTCGACGCGTTGGCGGTGGGTATGGCGGTGTGGCGGCTCGGTGCGGGCCGCGCGGCCCCCGGCGAGCAGGTGCAGGCCGGTGCCGGCCTGCTGATGCACCGCCGCCCCGGCGAACCCGTCGCACCCGGTGACCCGGTGTTCACCTTGCTCACCGACACCGCTGAACGGTTCGGGCCGGCCCTGGCCGAACTCGACGGCGCCTGGAGCGTGCAGGACCACGCGCCGAAGACACGTCCCCTCGTCATCGACCGGATCTAGCTGCCGGCCACCTCTACGGCGTTGCGCCCGGCTCTCTTGGCGGCATAGAGCGCCTGGTCTGCACGGTTGAGCAGCACGTCCAGGGAATCGTGGGGCCGTGCAGCGGCAACTCCCACACTGACGGTGACCGCAGGCAGGTCGTCGCGGGTTCGGTGCTGTTCGGAGATGGCGGCGCGAAGGCGGTCGCCGAAGTCCCCGGCGTCGTCGAGACCGCAGCCGGGTAGTACGACGGCGAATTCCTCACCGCCCATTCGGGCCGCGATGTCACCGCGGCGGATCACCGAGTTGCAGGTCTCGGCAACGGCGGTCAGCGTCTGGTCACCAAGAGCGTGACCGTGGTCGTCGTTGATGCGCTTGAAGTGGTCGATGTCGAAGACGACCACTGCCAGCTGACTGTCCAGTCGCGTCGCTGTGTCGAGTTCAGCCTGCAGGTGTTCGACGAAGTGTCGGCGATTGGCCAACGGCACCAGTGTGTCCACCCGGGTCAGGCTGTCCAGGCGTTCGACCAGTTGGCGCCGCTCCTCGAACATGGCGTAGAGCATCAACGAGAACACCGTCGCCGTGGCGATGAAGAAGCTGACATGGGCGAGGCGGTCGGGAACGCTGAGGTGTGCCAGGAATCCGGCTCCGGAGGCACCTGCCCACGTGATGGCGGGGGCGATCAGCACGTTGGCGGTGGTGACGCCGCGTAGCCCGCGCCGGAGTCCGATCCACACCAGCAGTGGGTAGGTGACTCCGAGCATCAGCAGCGGATAGACGGGAAGCACGGTCGCCGCAATGCCCAACAACGTGATGGCCACGGCGCTGACGATCAGATCAGGGCTTGTTGTCCTTCGCCGTGGGATGCCTCGGATCGCCCAGGCGAGGATCAGCGGTGCGATGAGCACCTGGCCCACCGCATTGCCGATCCACCAGTGCAGCCACGCCGACGGAATCTCACCTGCATCGGTGAGGGGTTGCTGGATCCCGTGAATCCAGAACGGCTCCAACAGGTCTGGGATCCGGTCCAAGGGAGCTGCGCCCACGGCCCAGAGCACGCTGACTCCGCCGGTGGCGCTGATGGGCTGCAGAACCAGGAAGACCACTGCGACGAACAGCAGGACATCACGGGGGTGGCCGAACGTCGGTGAGATCCGCCAGCGCGCGAACAGGAAGGCGCCGAGCACACATTCCAGGCTGTTCACCACACCGATCGCCAGACCGCCGATCACCGAGGGCCCAGACCAGATGGACAGCAGCGTCTGACCGAACAGCACTCCCCAGGCGACCCGAGGTCCGAACATGACCGCGAAGGCCAAGGCGATTCCCTCTGGCGCGAAGACAACGCTGGTCACGTTGCTGTGTTCGACCGACACGGTAAAAGTCAGGCGACCGAGCATCAGGTAGAGCAAGGTCAGGACCAAAGCGGCAACGGCCCCGCGTCTCGAGTTCGACCGCGCACGCTCGATCGGCTCGATCCACATCGGCCGATGATAATGCTGGTGGCGTCAATTCTGCATGCTCATGGATTGGGTTCCGCAGCCGATGCCACCTGTCGGTGTCGACGTTCGACTCCGGTTCTCTGATGAATGTCTGGAGAAGATTCCACGTAATTTGCTGTATCTGCAGGTTATCGACATGTTGCGGCGGGGGCGGTGACATGGGTGTATCCCGATTCGGTCTCCCTTCGCCCGAGGCTGCCAATCACGTGGCCGCGGGCCCGATCGTTTTGCAAGATGGAGCGATGACGACTCCGCTGTCCCTGGACAACATCCGCCGTGCTCCCAAGGCGCTGCTGCATGATCACCTCGACGGCGGGCTGCGACCGTCGACAGTGCTGGAGATCGCCTCCGATATCGGCCATGAACTGCCGGCCGACAGCGTCGAGGGACTGGCCACCTTCTTCCGCACGGCCGCCCACTCGGGCTCGTTGGTGCGCTACCTCGAACCCTTCGCCCACACCGTGGCCGTCATGCAGACTCCCGAGGCCCTGCACCGGGTGGCCTTCGAAGCCGTCGAGGATCTGGCCGCCGACTCGGTGGTCTATGCCGAGATCCGGTTCGCCCCCGAACTGCACATCGACAACGGTCTGTCGTTGGATGCCGTCGTCGAGGCGGTGCTGGCCGGTTTCGCAGACGGGGAGAAAGCCGCCGCCGCCGACGGCAAGACCATCACGGTGCGCTGTCTGGTGACCGCGATGCGCCATGCCGCGCGCTCGCGCGAGATCGCCGAGTTGGCCATCCGGTTCCGCGACAAGGGTGTGGTCGGCTTCGACATCGCAGGCGCTGAGGCCGGCTACCCTCCCACCCGTCACCTCGACGCGTTCGAGTACATGCGGAACAACAACGGCCGCTTCACCATTCACGCCGGTGAAGCGTTCGGATTGCCGTCCATCCACGAGGCCATCGCGTTCTGCGGGGCGGATCGGTTGGGCCACGGTGTGCGCATCGTCGACGACATCGAACCGCTGCCCGAAGGCGGCGCCAAGCTGGGCCGCGTTGCGGGCATCGTGCGCGACAAGCGCATCCCGCTGGAGCTGTGCCCCAGCTCGAACGTGCAGACCGGGGCCGTCAAGAGCATCGCCGAGCACCCGTTTGCCGAGCTGGCCCGGTTGCGCTTCCGGGTGACGGTCAACACCGACAACCGGTTGATGAGCGACACCACGATGAGTCAGGAGATGCTGCGGTTGGTCGAAGCCTTCGGCTACGGCTGGAGTGATCTCGAGCGGTTCACCATCAACGCGATGAAGTCGGCGTTCATCCCGTTCAACCAGCGCCTCGCCATCATCGACGAGATCATCAAGCCGAGGTACGCCGTCCTGGTCGGGTGAGGGGGTTGTCGAGTCGCACGGCCGCCGTCATCCGTGCGATTTCGGCGTGATTCCAACCGCTCAGCGACCGGAATCACGCCCAAATCACTCGCGGCGCAGGCGGGAATCCAGGAAACGTTCCAGCCGCTCGAAGCCCTCGACGGCCTTGGCGTACGGCGCGGCGGGCCTCTCCGCGGTGTCGGGATCCTCGACGTAGGCCACGAACAGACCCAGCGGTGAGTCAGCCGCCAGCGTCTTGTCCACGGTGTCGTCCTCGGAGTAATCGCCGACGTCCTGCAACAGCTCGACGGCCAGCATCAGCTGGTCGCGGTCGATGGTGTCGGGACCTTCGGCGATCTCCTCGGACAGCCCGGTCAGCACGTAGACGTTCTCGTCGGTGACGTCGACATCCAGCGAGCCGTCCACGGCGGCCGTGCGGATGTCGTCGTAGGTGCTCAGGTCCGACAGGTCGTGATCGTGCTCGTCGGCCAGATAGCGAGCCAGGGCGCGCTCGGAGCTGAACACGCTGATGCGGCCGTTGCGGCCCAGGAACAACGGGCGGTCGTCGAAGTAGCAGCGCAGCGTGTAGAACGTGCCGGAGCTGGTCATCATCTGCACCGGGTCGATGCCCACGTTGGCCCAGAAATCGACGTCCCCACCCGAGACTGCAGCGCCTTCGGCCGCGGCGGCCAGCACCTCGTCCGCGGGATCCAGATCGTCGTCGTCGGCCAGCTCCTCGTCGGCGGAATCCTCGACCAGAAGTTCCTCTTCGGGCTCCTCGGGCGCCGGTTCGGCGAGCTCCGCGGTGGCCTTGGCCACCAGCTTCTCATCGACGTCGGGGGTGGTGATGATGTCGTCGATGGCGGCGATGATGCCGTCCCAGTTGCGCCCGACGATCGCGGCGATGTTGTTCCACCGCTTGAGGCCCGCCTTGCCGGTGAACTCGTCGAGACCGCCGTTGACGCTGCTCAGCGTCGGGTTGCCGTTGAAGAACTTGGTGACGGCGGGCAGCTCGCACACCGACCCGATGGACGACACGATGGCCAGCGTGCGGGCCAGCGTGGCCACCGACTCCTCGGTGGGCTTGTCTGCCAGCAGTTCCTCGACGGCGATGAGGTCGAACTGACGGTTCTCGGGAGGATCGAACTTGTGGGCGTTGGCCTCGACCAGCTGCGGCCATGCCGGGTGGTCGGACAGGTCGTTGGGGGCGCCGCCACGCACGAAAGCGGCCAGCTCGGCCGCACCGGGAAGGCCGTAGAGGTCCTCGTCGTCTCCGAGCAGGGCCTCCCATTCGTCGCCGGCGTCACGCCAGCGCGGCGCCCACACGGTGTAGAAATCGCCCGCGGTCAAAGTGAGTCGGATCGGCACAAGCTCAGCAGCCATGCGGCACAGGATAACGACGTGCCCTGAACGCTTTGCCATGAGCGTGCGCAAACCACGAAAACAAACGTGGCGTTTTGCCCGCGAACGCGCACGCTCGGCCTGAGCTGTCTAGGGTTGCGGCCTATGGATGTGCGGGTTGTCGATCACCCTCTGGCTGCTGCCCGGTTGACCACGTTGCGGGACGAGCGCACCGACAACGCCGGGTTTCGGGCGGCGTTGCGCGACCTCACGCTGATGCTGGTGTACGAGGCCACCAGAGAGGCGCCGCGGACGGCCATCAACGTGCGCACGCCGTTGATGGACACCACCGGCCACCGACTGGCATCGCCACCGCTGCTGGTCCCGGTGCTGCGTGCCGGCCTGGGCATGGTGGATCAGGCACATGCGCTGATCCCGGAGGCCAAGGTCGGCTTCATCGGTGTCGCGCGCAACGAGGAGACCCACCAGCCCACGCCCTATTTGGAGTCGTTGCCCGACGACCTCAGCGAGCAGCCGGTCTTCGTCCTGGACCCGATGCTGGCCACCGGCGGGTCGATGGTGCACGCGCTGGGGTTGCTGCAAGATCGGGGGGCGTCTGACATCACGCTTCTCTGCGTGGTGGTGGCTCCGGAGGGGGTGGCCGCGGTCGAGTCGGCGGCGCCAGGCGTCAGGCTGTTCACCGCCACCGTCGACGAGGGTCTCAACGACGTGGCCTACATAGTCCCGGGTCTCGGCGATGCCGGTGATCGCCAGTTCGGTCCGCGCTGAGTGCGCCGACTCCTGATCTGGACGACGGCCACGGCGCTGGTGGTCGCGACGGTGGCCGGTGTGGTCGGCTACGTCTTGTTCACCCGCCCACACGGGGACGTGTTGGGCAAGGCCGACGCCATCGTGGTACTCGGCGGTGATCAGGACGGCCGCATCGACTACGGCCTGCAACTGGCGCGGCAGGGATATGCCGACACCGTGGTGATCGCCGACTCCTACCCTGCGGACTACCCGGTGATCCGGCGCGCCTGCGCATCGAGCACCGCCCGCATCGAGGTGGTGTGCTTCGTCCCCGATCCGTGGAGCACTCTGGGAGAGGCCATGTTCGCTTCCCGTATGGCCCGCGAACGGGGGTGGCAGCACCTGATCGTGGTGTCCTGGAACTTCCACATGGTGCGGGCGCGCTACATCTTCGAGAAGTGCTTCGACGGAGAGTTGACCATGCGACCGACACCGCGTGACTACGACTACGACATCTTCTACTGGGGCTACGTGTACGCCTATCAGTATGCCGCCTTGCTCAAGGCGGCCACACTGCCGTGCTGACGGGCCGGCCACCCCGCAGGTGGCCGGCCCCAGAACGTCAGTCGCGCTTGCCGTCCTCGTGGCGGAACTCGTCCATCATCGGGGTGTCCGCCACCACCGGATACTCGCCGGTGATGCCGACGCGGGCCGCCGCTACCGCCATCACCTTGGTGCGCACCGCGTACCAGCCGGCGATCAGCGCAGGCACCATGACCGCCAAAGCGATGGCGTTCCAATAGTTCTCGTAGCACATCAGCAGGGTCACCGCCGCCAGGAAGATCAGCGTGGCGTAGCTGGTGTACGGCGAGAGCGGAAGCCGGAACGACGGGCGGGTCAGGATGCCCTTCTTCTCCCAGCGGTGCAGCTGGATCTGGCAGAGCACGATCATGCCCCATGTCGAGATGATGCCCAGGGCCGACAGATCGAGCGCGATGTTGAACGCCTCCGACGGCACCACCAGATTGAGGCCGACACCCAGCAACGTGATCAGACCCGTCAGCGCGATGCCGCCGAAGGGGACCCCGTTCTTGTTCATCTTCCCGGTGAACTCGGGTGCGCTGCCGTTGAGTGCCAGTGACCGCAGGATGCGACCGGTGGAGTACAACCCGGCGTTGAGGCTGGACAGGGCGGCGGTGAACACCACCAGGTTCATCATGCCGCCGGCCGCGGGCACACCGATACTGGAGAAGAACGTCACGAACGGGCTCTCGCCCGATTTGTAGGCGGTGTAAGGCAGCAGCAGGGCCAGCAGGATCAGCGAGCCCACGTAGAACACCGCGATCCGGACGATGACGGAGTTGATGGCGCGCGGCATGATCTTGGCCGGGTTTTCGGTCTCGCCTGCGGCGGTGCCGACGAGTTCGACTGCGGCGTAGGCGAAGATGACGCCCGAGGTGACGATCACCAGTGCAAAGAGCCCCTCCGGGAAGAGCCCGCCGTTGTCAGTCAGGATGCTGAATCCGGTTGGCTCGCCCCGCACTTCGAAGCGTCCGGCCAGGAAGACAGTGCCGACGATCAGGAAGAGCACCAGCGCGGCGACCTTGATGAGGGCGGCCCAGAACTCCATCTCGCCGAACACCTTGACCGAGATGACGTTCATGGCCATCACGACGGCCAGGGCCACCAGCGCGATCACCCACTGGGGGATGGCCTGGAACATCCCCCAGTAGTGGGTGTAGAGGGCGATGGCGGTGACGTCCACGATGGCGGTCATGGCCCAGTTGAAGAAGTACAGCCAGCCGGTGACGTAAGCCGTTTTCTCCCCGAAGAACTCGCGGGCGTAGGAGACGAACGCGCCGGAGGACGGGCGGTGCAGCACCAGTTCGCCGAGTGCGCGCAGGATGAAGAAGACGAAAACACCGCAGAATGCGTACACCAGGAACAGGCCCGGGCCGGCGCTGTTGAGGCGGCTGCCCGCTCCCATGAACAAGCCGGTGCCGATCGCGCCGCCGATGGCGATCATCTGGATCTGGCGGGGTTTGAGGCCCTTGTGATAACCCTCTTCCTCGTGACTGAGGGCCGAGTTGTCATACGCGGTGTCAGGCGTGCTGCTCATGGTTCACCTCGGGATGTCGGGTTCGGTCGCACACCGGTGTGCGAGGGGTCACGCGGAGTTCCCCCGAACGTAACTGGGGGAGTTGCCCAAACTGTGTGAACGCCGGTAAACCCTGGGTAATGCGTTGTTACCTGAACCTGTCACATTCCTGTGAGTAGGGCCGAGACCTCGGTGGTGAGAGCCGCGAGCAGGGTGGCAGCTTGTGCTTGGGCTGCCGGTAGGTCCTGACGCGGGGCCAGGGCCACTTCCAGGTATCCCTTGATCTTGGGTTCGGTGCCGGACGGCCGGATGGCGACGCGCACCGATTCGCCGCGCAAGATCAGGGCGTCGGTGCGCTGCGCGCCACGGCGGTCCTGCAGATCGTCGACGGAGACGTCGATTCCGGCCAACTGCGACGGTGGTCTGGTGCGCAGCCGGGTCATCACCGCGGCGGCGTCGGTCACCCGTTCGGTGGCGGCCGCGGTCTGATGTACCCCGTGCTGGCGAGCCAGGTCATCCAGTGCGCCGATCACGGTGCGGCCGTTCATTTTCAGCGTCGAGACCAGATCGCAGGCCAACACCGCCGCACTCACGCCGTCCTTGTCACGTACCGCGGACGGGTCCACACAATGACCGATGGCTTCCTCGTAAGCGTAGACAAGGGACTCTTCTGCCGCCCGCGCCAGCCATTTGAACCCCGTCAGCGTTTCCACGTGCCGGGCCCCGTGCGCTGCGGCGATGCAGCCGAGCATGCGCGAGGACACCACGGTGCTGGCCACGGTCGGCACTTCGGACGCCGGGGTCTGGGTTGTCGAGAGGATGTAATCGCCCAGCAGCCAACCTGTCTCGTCACCGGAGAGCATCCGCCAGCCCGACTCGGTGGGGATCCCCACGGCGCAGCGGTCGGCGTCGGGATCCAGGGCGATCGCGATATCGGCGTCGACGTCGGCCGCCAGCGCCAACACCGCATCCGTTGCTCCCGGCTCCTCCGGGTTGGGGAAGGCCACCGTCGGGAAGTCGGGATCCGGCCAGAACTGGGATGCCACGGTGTGGACGTCGGTGATTCCGGCGCGACGTAACACCTCCAGGGCCACCGTGCCGCCGACCCCGTGCATCGGTGTCAACGCCGCTCGCACCGGCTCGGCGGTTCTGCGGACCCCGGCGGCCCGGTCCATGTAGAGCTCGACAAGTCCGGTGTCGCTGGGCTGCACAATCTCTCGTGGAATCAGCTGTGGTGCCCGCCGCATTGCGGCTTCGATCTCGCGGTCGATGGGAGAGATGATCTGCACGCCGCCGTCGAAGTAGACCTTGTATCCGTTGTCGGCGGCGGGATTGTGGGACGCGGTGATCTGTACGCCCGCGGCCGCGCGCAGGCGACGGACGGCGAACGCCACCACCGGGGTGGGTAGCGCATCGGGTAGTAGCACCACATCGAAGCCGGCTGCGGCAAACACCTCGGCGGTGGCCAAGGCGAAATCGTCGGAGTTGTGCCGGGCGTCGCGGCCCACCACCACGGTGGAGCCGCCCAGGCACCGCTCGCGCAGAACGCGGGCCACCGCCCAGGTCGCGCGTTCGACGGTATCGACGTTCATCCCGTCGGGCCCGCCGCGCATGGGGCCGCGCAGTCCCGCGGTGCCGAAGGTGATCACAACGCCGATTGTGCCGCCTCCCCGTCGGCGAGCTTGCGCAACACCGGCGCCACGATCATCAACAGGTTGTACTCCAGGTCGGTGAGTGCGTCGCGCATCACGGCGTCGAGCCACTGGTCGCGCTCGGCACGGTCCTCGGCGAGCAGGCGTTCGCCTTCGGCGGTGATCTCGATGAGTTGGCGACGGCGGTCATCGGGATCGGGTCTGCGGGAGACCAGCGCGCGCGCATCGAGTCCGTTGAAGCTGTCGGTCAGGGACTGCACCCGTACCTGGAGGCGGCTGGCGATCTCCGCGGGGGTGGTGACGCCGGCCCGGCTGGTATCGCCGAGGATCTGCATCTGAGTCAGCGTCAGCCCGTTGTCCATGCGGTGACGGCGCATCTGCCTGGCCAGGGCCATGACGGATTCGCGCAGTTCGGTTGCTGAGGCTCGATCTCGGTGCATTACCAAGTTATACCTTGGTATTAGTCCGGCGAGAAGTGGAACACACTGGGTTGATTCAGAGTGAAAACAAAGGGCATACTTGTCAATAGAGATCGAGGGAGGGCTGAGGCTGATGGTGAAGACGGTGGCACGCTGGGTACTGCTGACCGCGGTCACCGTCGCTGCCACCATCGGACTGACCCTGCTCGGGGTGCCCTCGGCCGCACTGTTCGCCGCGCTGGTGGTGGGTATAGCGCTGGCACTGATGTCGTTGGCGCCCGCAGGGGTGCCCCGGCGCGCCGGCCAGGCGGCCCAAGCCGTTCTCGGCGTCTACATCGGCACCATGGTGCAGGACGATTCACTCGCGGCGCTGGGGCCACACTGGCCCATCGTGGTCACCGTCGTGGTGGCCACCCTGGCTATCAGCGTCCTGGCCGGCGCGCTCATGGGGCTGCGCCGCGACATCACACCGCTGACGGGTGCGCTGGCTCTGGTGGCGGGGGGAGCGTCCGGGCTGGTGGCCATCGCCCGCGAACTCGGCGGCGACGATCGGGTGGTGGCGGTGGTCCAGTACCTGCGCGTGGGCCTGGTGACTGCCTCGATGCCGGTGATCGTGCTGTTCGTCTTCCATCCCGATCGTTCTCACCCGACCCAGGTCACCGAGAGTGCCTCGGCCCCTTGGTATGTCAGCGTGGGGTTGATCGTGGTGATCTCGGTGGTGGGGGTGGTGCTCGGCAAACTGGTGCGGCTCCCCGGCGCCGGACTGCTGGGGCCGATGGCGATCACCGTGGTGCTGGAGGTGACCGGGCACTCCTTCGGTCTGGCGGTTCCCACGGCGCTGGGTGCAGATCGGCTACGTCCTGATCGGCTGGCAGGCGGGCGTCGCCTTCACCCGCGAGTCGCTCAAAGCGGTGGGCCGGGCGATGCCGCTGGCGCTGGGGCTGATCGCGGCGCTGACCGTCGCCACCGCGGGCCTGGGCCTGCTGCTGTCCC